>SUWI01000366.1 GCA_015061565.1 Lentisphaerota bacterium | reverse complement strand
CCGCCAGTCTTTGACCGCAGGTTCGGCCAGACAGACTGCCGCGGACAGCAGGACCAGCAGGAATGAAAAATGAAACATCTTACCTCATTCCTGCTGGTCCTGCTGTCCGCGGCAGTCTGTCTGGCCGAACCTGCGGTCAAAGACTGGCGGCAAGCGGAAGGCCGGGTCCTGATCGTCCGGCATGGACAGCGCGCCCCCATCGTCGGCCGCGAAGACGGCGATCCGCCGCTGACCGAACTCGGAAGACAGCAGGCGGAGATGGCTGGTCAATATTTGCGCAAGCTCAATTTCCGGGGCCGGATCTTTGCTTCGCCATACCGCCGGACGCTGGAAACGGCATCCCTGATCGCCAAACACACCGGAGGCCGGATCCAGGTCTGCCCGGAGATCCAGGAACTCATCCGCAAAGGCAAGCCCCGCATCAAACAGCGGACCCTGGCCGAACTGCGGCAGGAATTCCCGCTGATCGCCGAGGACGCAACGCTGGAATATCCCTGGGCCGTCTCGGGTCCGGAAACCCTGTTCACCCTCCCGAAACGGCTTGAGAAAGCCCTCAACGGCGCGGCCTTCCCGGATCCGTCCAGCGATGTTCTGCTGGTTTCCCATGGCGGTCTGCTTAAGGGACTCGATATCCTGATGAAAAACATCCCGGGGCCGGAGATCCCCAAATGGGAAAAGGTCAACTGGAACTGCTCGATTTCGGAATACCGGCTGAAAAAGGGTGCCGCTCCGGTCTGCATCCGGCTGTTCGATGTTTCGTTCCTGCCGGATGAACTGGTCACCAGCAATGCAAAAAAGATGACGGCGGACAAGCGCAAAGGTCCCGATCCCGCATCCGGCCGTTCCAAGGAGAAAAAATGATCATTCAAGTCACTGAAAAAAGCGGAAGTGCCATTCAATCCGCTCTGGATAAGGCAGCCGCGGCCGGAGGAGGAAAAGTCGCGCTCGAGCCCGGAGTTTATCCTTCCGGGACATTGTATCTCAGAAGCAATGTGGAACTCCATGTCCCCGCCGGCGCGGTCATCCTCGGACATCCCAAGCCGGAAATGTACGACGATTTCCGTCATCCCGGATTTGACAGCGTCGCTCCGGAAGGCAGCCGGAAATGCCTGATCGCCTGCACCGACTGCGAAAACATCGCCATCACCGGACACGGGATCATCAACGGCCAGGGACCGCAATTTTACGACACGAATGTGAAGCCGGGCGGATTTTTCGCCAAACCGCCTTATCCGCGTCCGCGCATGGTCCAGTTCTACCATTGCCGGAACGTGTTTTTTGAAGACATCACATTGCTGGATTCTCCCGGCTGGACCTGCTGGCTGATCGACTGCGAAGAGGTCCGCATCAGCCGCATCCGGATCGAAGGATGCCAGCAGATGATCAACAACGACGGGATCGACATCGACAGCTGCCGGAATGTCACGGTCAGTGACAGTTTCTTCCGGACTGGCGACGACTGTCTGATCCTGCGGGCGATCCGGAAATCTCCCGATACCCCGGCAATCTGTGAAAACGTTCTGGTCCACAACTGCGTTCTGGATTCGGCCTGTCAGGGCATCCGCATGGGCTGTCCCAGCGACGACACGATCCGCAACTGTAAATTCAGCAGTCTGGTGCTCCGCTGCAGCAACGGTATCCTCAGTTACCATCCCTACACGTATCTGCGGAAAAACTGCACCGGATATCTCCATATCCATGACATCACTTTCGACAATCTCGATATCGATGCGGAATCCTACCCGGTCCGGATCGGCAATGACGAAGGGATCACGCTGCGCGGGATCGAACGGCTTTCATTCCGGGATCTCCGCATCCGCGGCGGCAAACCGGTCTGCCTGACCGGACACGCACCGGTCGCTCTGAACGATATCACGCTGCAGAACATCACAGGGATCATCGAAAACGAAAATCCCCTCTCCGTCTGCAATGTCCGGAATCTGAAAATGGACAATGTCCAACTGACCGGGGTGACTTCCGATCCGGGAGTGTTCTGCCGGCAGGAAAGTCCATCCTGGGAAGCCAAATTCTGATTTTCTGCCGATGAAGTCGGACTGGTGCTTGAAGCACCGCATAAAAGACCGGATTTTTATTGCCTGAAACTTGCAAAAATGCCGTTCACGGTATATTTTATCGGATCATGTTTTTTTATGGAAGGAAGAGAACGGTATTATGGGTAAAGAACGCGAAACGATCGGTTCCCGGATGGGATTCATCATGCTGGCAGCAGGATGCGCCATCGGCCTCGGCAATGTCTGGCGGTTCCCTTATATGGCCGGATCCCACGGCGGCGGTCTGTTTGTGCTGTGCTATCTGATATTCCTGATCCTGCTCGGATTTCCGGTGCTGACGATGGAACTGGCGGTCGGCCGGGCTTCCCGGCGGACCCTCTACGGAGCCTTCCGCGACCTGCCGGACCATCGGCCCAGCTGGTGGCGTTATCCCGCCGCCGTATTCTTTTCGGGCAACCTGATCCTGATGATCATGTATACCACGGTGACAGGCTGGATGATCGCTTATTTCACCGATTTTCTGCGGGGCGCCCTGATCGGCCTGACGGAACGGGAACAGCTGGAAGGACAGTTCGCCATTCTGCTGAACAGTCCGGGGAAGATGTCCTTTTACATGCTGTTCAGCGTACTGATCGGATCCATGGTCTGCGCCGCCGGTCTGCGGGACGGAGTCGAACGGATCACCAAACTGCTGATGACCGGACTGTTCATCCTGCTGATCAGCCTGAGCATTCATGCGCTGGCGCTGCCGGGCGCGGTGCAAGGTATGCGTTTTTATCTGCTGCCGGCCTGGGACGGCACGAATTTTCACAGCGTTGTCAGCAGCGCCATGGCGCAGGCGTTTTTCACCCTGTCGCTCGGGGTCGGTTCACAGGCAGTCTTCGGCAGCTATATCGGCAAAGACCACACTCTTGCCTCGGAATCCATTCTGATCATCGTCTGCGACACGCTGGTCGCTGTTCTGGCGGGGATCCTGGTCTTTTCCGCCTGTTTCAGCTACGACATCAAAGTGGACGGCGGCCCCGGGCTGGTGCTGATCTCGCTGACGGGTATTTTCAATCATCTTCCGGGCGGACGTTTTCTCGGTGCGCTCTTTTTCCTGTTCCTGAGCATCGCTTCCCTGACCACGGTCATCGCGGTGTTCGAAAACATCATCGCC
>SUWI01000063.1 GCA_015061565.1 Lentisphaerota bacterium | reverse complement strand
TTTTGCTACGGCTTCCTTCAGATTCCACCTCGCGATGGACACCCTTGCCGGTCGCTGGGACGTTCCCCCTGTCGGGTCGTCTCGGGACTTTCACCCGTTAGCCGTGCGCCCTGCCGGGCGCACACAGAAAACGGGACACCTTCCGCAATCGGCAGGTGTCCCGCTCCGTCAAATCGGTTCAGTAAATATGTTACTTCACTTCTTCCACTTTGATATTCTTGAATTCGGTTTCGGACTGCTTGTCGCCGTTGATAGCGAGGATCAGGACCCTGACCGTTTCTGTTCCTTTCCAGAATTTGCCGGTCGGCGCGCCGCTGGCGGCGATTCCGGAGATAGTGCCGGTACGGGTCTTCCAGACACCGGCGGTTTTGAACCAACCGGCCGTATAGATATAGGTCCCGCCGTCAAAATGCTGACGTACGGCGGTTCCGGCGGCGATATCCGCTTTCAGAGGGGTCTTCAAGGTGATTTCCCAGACCTCTCCGGCCTGTTTGGCATTCGGAACAGCCGTGCGGACCGAATTCCGGTTGGGCAGATCCGAATAATCTTCAGCCGCATTGAACACGATATAGGAATACTGGGAATTGGTATTCCATTTCGAAGCATCTTTCACTTTGATGACCTTGTCGCCTTTTTTGGCGTCTTCCGCAACGGTGGTCAGGGTATTGTTATTGCCGAGCACTGTATTGGGAATGATCTGGACCTTATTCTTGTCATACGGAACGAATCCGAAGAACAACGCAACTGGTTTGCCGCCTTTCAGACAGAATTCCCCGCTGATACGGTATTTTTTGGCCGGATCGACCTTGATCACTTCTTTCGAAAGAAGAGTCTTGTTGGCTCCCTTGACGGCCATTGCATCATTATTCGACGCAGTGACGGATTTGGCCTGAAGGAAATCTTCAGGTTTTTCGATTTTCAGGATGACTTCTTCCGCCGCAGAAACCGTGGCCGTGCACGCTGCAGCCAGAAAACCGATTGCAAGTTTGGACGCAATACTCATTTTTAACTCCTTTCCCTGTTAGTTATCCGGGTTATGGATCGCGACAGCCTGTACTATAAACCGGAAATCGGATAAAATCAAGACCGGCCGGCAAATAACGGCATTCATTTGCCTAAAAAAAACACTGGGGACAAGTCCGCCGTTCAACGCTGGCTATTGACGTGCTTCACCAGTTCGTCGTAATCGGCGACGACGACGAAATACATGTTCCACACTTCCAGATGCGCGTAGGAGTAAATGTCCCGCCGGCCGCCCAGATCGATGATGAAAACCCCGTAGCCCTTATCCTTCCCCAGAATCCGTCTCCGGATGTCCGGGTTGCGGAACAGCGGGGACTTGAACTCCGTGTTCCCGTGGACCTTTCCCGGATCGAACTTCCGGTTGTAAAAGACCGATCTCGAGGAGAAGACCGTCTCGCCGGCCAGATTGATCACCGCTTTTTCCTTCACATACTTGCCGATGTTGCCGGTTTTCAGGATGCGCTCCGTCAGCTTGTTGACCGAGAGGTCCAGTCCGACCGCCCCGCGGAATTTTTCATCCAGGTCGATGATCGGAACCGAACACGGAATGGAAAGTCCGGAAATGGAATCGAAGTCCATGTAAGGTTTTCCCCAGACCGGCTGGCGCGTATGCATCACGCTCTGGTACCAGTAGCGCTTGCGCGGATCGACCGCGCGCGGATAGTTCCCGCGCCACGGATAGAGCAGTTTCAGTCCGTCGGACGTCCCCATGTAAACCGACCTGACCGGGAAACCGTTGTAGAGATAATCCAGCTTCAGCTTTTCGTAATCCTTGGGGTCGAAATTATAGCCGGACTGGCTTCCCAGCAC
Source organism: Lentisphaerota bacterium (assembly GCA_015061565.1). Classification (GTDB taxonomy): domain Bacteria; phylum Verrucomicrobiota; class Lentisphaeria; order Victivallales; family UBA1829; genus SIG94. The sequence goes on along the minus strand of SUWI01000063.1, from coordinate 22,375 downwards.
GATGTTCTTCATTTTCCGCAGGACCGGATAAGTTTTCCGGAGGAACTCGAGAGCTTTGGCGAGGTCCGCATCCGGAGCAAGCGTGTAGATCCCGTAATCCAGACTGGTCAGCCGCTTGTAATACGGGGAATAGAACATGCCTTTTTCCGTTTTGCCGATCTCGGTGATGCCGGGGTGGAATTCCTTCTTCCAGCCGTTTTCGTCGAGGCCCGGGTTATGGCTGAGCAGATAGGCCGAAATACGGGCCAGCGCCAGCAGCTGTTCCTGGATCTGCAGCGCTATGATGTTGAGGTGGTCCGCGGCGGTCGCCGTGCGGTTGTAAAGGTAATTCATTGCCCGTCTCTGCCGGGTCATCTCATGGGTGTTCCGCAGCTGCTCGTAAATCGAATACCCCGTGATCGCGGAGGAAATCAGCAGGATCACCAATACCCCCGCCACAAACTCTTTCCAGTAATGGGCGGACCAGCGCGAGAACTTCGAGAAGAAGTTTTCCGGAACCGCCGAGATGGATAATCCGCCCATATATCTCCGGAGGTCTTCCGCCAGTTCGGAAACGGTCTGATAACGGTCGTCGGGCCGGTAGGCGGTCGCTTTCCGGATGATCGCCTGCAGCGGCCTGTCGATCCGCCAGTTGAAGAGATGCTTGACCGGTTCCAGTTCGCCGGTCAGGATCCGGTCCATAAACGCTTTTTCATCCCGCCCTTTGACGGCAAACTGGAGCGTCACGATCTCCTGCAGGATCAGGCCGAGCGTGAAGATATCCGATCTGGCGTCGGAATTCTTCCCGTTCAGCACTTCCGGCGGGAAATACCGCGGCGTTCCGCTGATTTTCTGATCGTCGGCAGACTCGTCGGCTTTTCCGATCACTTTGGCAAGGCCCCAGTCCACGACATAGACTTCCATGAATTCGCCGAGCATGATGTTTTCCGGCTTGAGGTCCCGGTGGATGATGTTCCGGTGGTGCGCGTAAGCAATGGCATCGCACACCCTCAGAAAAATTTCCAGCCGCTTCCGCATCTGGGCGCTTTCGTCGAAATTTTTGACCCCCTTGACGCGGTAGTTCAGGGAAACGTTCCGCAGATAATCCCGCAGCGAACGCCCGTTGACCAGCTTCATGCTCAGGTGGATGCCTTTCCGGTCATCGCCGGTCAGTCCGTAAATCGGGATGATCGACGGATGGTCCAGCTGGGCCGTGACTTTGGCTTCGGTGACGAAGGCTTCCACCACTTCCGGCTTCTTTTCGGCTTCCTCCTTCAGGGATTTGATGGCGACTACCCGCCGCAGGTTCCGGTCGCGGGCTACGGAAACCGTGGCCTGACCGCCCTGAGCGAATTCCTCCAGCACGGAATAACGGGTGGACAGGTTGCTCAGCGGCGCTTCCAGCTGGGCCGTGGTGTCCGGCTTGTCATTGGTGTAGCGGGATATGTTGGATACTCCGATGAGGTCCTCAAGCTCAAGCTTTTTACGGACAAAACTCTTCGTGATCCGCTGGAGCGGGGTCGACTGATTGGTGCTCTTTCGGATTTCCGGCTTGGTGATGACTACTGTCCGATTGAACTCTGATATATTTTCGGTAATCTGTTTACCGCTGTTTTCCGTTTCTTCGCTCATGATTCCGATCCTGGATTTCATTAATCAGAAAATATAATACAGAATGACCCGATTTTCAACCCGGAATTCATGAAATCTGGCGTATTTTTTCAAGTCGGTATCGCGTCAGTGGAGTCGGGTATGTAAAAATTTCTCTTCGCGAACTGAAACGGAGGATACAGAGGATACGGAGGACGCGTAAGACAGGAGCGGCACCTGGACAGAAAAGCAGAATGATAATCCTTGTTTTCCGGGGTTCGGCATGAACTCCCGCGAAACTCCGTATCCTCCGTTTCCTCGGTAATAAAAGTTCGCGGATTCCGGACAGACCGTCTCCCCGGCCCCACTGACGCTATACTCAAACTGCATCTTCCGGGATGCCGGGTTCTTCAATTCCCGGCTGTTTCAACACATCTTCCCGGAGGAGGACGGCAGCGGTTTTCCGCACCACGGACAATACCGGATGCGGATCATGGAACTGCCGCCTTTGTTATTTATAAGACAGGGCATTACCTGCCATACCGGGTACCGGGATACCCAATAGGTCTTTCTTACGGCTTATGCCCTGCGAATCATCGGTTCAATACTGTATACGGACTTATCCTGTATTTTTTTACAATTTTCCGATTGTTTTTCTAGGTTGATGGACTAGAATCGAAGTGATCAAAAGTGACGTTTGGCAAATTCCCGTCCGGAACCGGATTTCAAATATTGCTCAAATGCGGCCGCCTTTTCTTTTGAGTCAAATGCAACAGCTGTTTCTATGCGCCACGGCTTAAACTTTGAAGTGTGCGGGACATCTCCGGCATTGTGTTTTGCAAGACGAGCGGATAAATCCTGAGTGAAACCGACATAACGGTGAGTGCCAGTTGCAACATCAACCAATATGTATACATAGTGAAAATTCGGCATTATTAACCCCGGTTTTTTGCGCAACGATTGGTCCGCCTTCATTTCATTTCGGCGGGACAGCCTTCGACATTTTACGTCCAGGCAATCCGCCGCTGAACGCGATCGGCTTGCCCAGCCGTAAAAAAAATCCGGTCGATGACCGGATTTTTCGAAGGCTGGTGGTCGCTACAAGACTCGAACTTGTGACCTCATCCGTGTGAAGGATGCGTTCTAACCAACTGAACTAAGCGACCTTTTGATTTGGACTGTAATGTATCACCGATTTTCTTTTTTTCAACCGGCAATTCGTTTTTTTTGTGAAAAAAGCTCAGCGGTAACGGATGCGCTGCTGCTGTTTCGGCATCTTCATCTCTTCGAGGCCCATCGCATACCACATCTCGCCCAGACCGGAATTCGAGAAGCTCTTGTATTTGTTGTTCGCCAGCATTTCCCAGTTGCGCAAGATCGTTTCGTTGTCCGTTTTCTTTTTGCATTCGACCAGCAGTTTCAGCGCGTCCTCATACCGTTCCTGCTTGACCAGGATCCAGGCATACAGCGAATACGGCAGGATGCAGGCCGGCTCCTTCAGCGAACGGCATTTCTTCTTGAAGAGCTTGTCGATCCCGTCCTCATTCTTCATATACATCCGCGCCATTTTCAGGCAGACCGACTGCGGATCGATGAACAGGCATTTCGGCATCAGCTTGTCAACCTGGTCGAATTCCTTGAGCTGATAGTAGAACGCCATTTTCATGGTGTTCATCTGACGGTCCAGCAGGAAACTCCAGCGGTAATACGGAATGAAGGCGTCGCACGCTCCGATCGCTCGGCGGATCCCCGCATTCTGTTCTTTTTCCAGCGCCTGCAGCATCACTTTCTGCGACCCCAGCGGCCGCCGCATGAACTGGTTCTGCATCATCATGATCTTATGACGCGTTTCCTCCATGATCTGCTGGAGTCCGTCGTTGAGTTTTTTGACCTTTATCCGGATGATCTGGGAGATGACCGCGGTGACGGCCAGGAAAGCGGCCAGTCCGATAAACACGCTCCAGGCGACGGAGAGTCCGCTGACCCGCGAGATGCCGCCGGCAGCGGCTCCGGCAAGCAGGGCGATAATCAATGAATACATGATCGGTTATTCCTTCTGTTGATGAAATTTCATATTCGGAAGGTAATATAATCCGCAAATGCGGATAATCAACCGGCGAAACGGAAAATCTTTCCCGCCGGGGGGAAAGCGGGTTCTCGGCAAACTGCAAGTCCTGCCCGGTCTTCCCCCTCGGCAGACAGCCTCAGCGGTTTTGCAAATCGGAAAAATCATTCCACGGCGACCATGCCGAAACCAGTGAATTCCGGAACTGTGAAGGTGATATAATCACCGTTCCGCCGCCATTTCAGCGGCTGGCCGTCAGGCACGGAAAAGACCTTTCCGGGATCCTTTTCCAGCTTGAGCGACAATTCGAAATTGCCGGCGGTCAGTTCGTCTTCCACGGATTCCATTTCCGAACCGCGTTTTTCCGGAATGCAGGCCAGCATGGAAACCGTCAGGCCCGAGGGGATCCGGTTGACGAAGAGCTGCAGGAAAGACGGCGCGCCGGCAACTTTCAGCAGCGGCCGGTAACCGGTTTCTTCCAGCGTTTTCGCCAGCACGTCGCGCACGGGGACCGGAGCGGTCCTGGCATAGCCGAGGAAGATATTGCCGCTGCAATAGATGGTCCTGCCGTTGACCGCGAGGAACGGCAGGTCGGTCTTTTTCCAGGGCGGATTGTAATATTCGGGATAAATGCCGGTCCATTCCCGGTTGATCGCGGGACGGACCAGCGGTGAAACGGTCCGGGTTCCCGGATGCGGAACGACCTCATGGGCATCGTCATAAAACGAGAACGGCATGACCTCATCCCCGCCGGAGTTTTCCGGGAGGAAATAAGCCGGAGTGAAAGGAGCTTTTTTGACATAGTCCACGCCCCAGGCGGCGGGAAAACGGCCGTCCTGATCCAGACCGGAAACGCCGGACGCCAGGATAAATCCGCCGCGGGCGACATGTTTTTCCACCCGCCGGCGCATCTCATCATCGAATTTCACCTCATCCGGGAAAATGAGCAGCTGATAGCGGTCCCAGGAGGACGCGGTGGTCACGATGTCGAACTGCATCTTCATTTCAGTCAGCATCCGCACGGCGCCGGAAACGACCGGCTTCAGGCGGACCTCGGCGCCGTTATGCCAGACGATGGCGGCATCGGCCAGCGGACGGGCGCCGTCGAACCAGCGGTCATACTTGCGCAGCGCGCCGAATACCTCTTTGCAGCGGTTGAAGACCGTTTCATTCACATGTCCGTCCGGGGAGAGATGGTCGCCGATGTTCGGCCTCATGCCGTTGGCCATGGCGAAAAACAGTTCGTATTTCAGCGTGTAAGCATTGCGCAGGCCGCCGAAATCGCTCCACCGGTTGAAGCGGCCGGTCATGTGGACGCAGGTTTTGCCGAGCGTGCGCATATAATGCGGCTGGACGTTCATGTAAGCGTAGCCGCCGCTTTTGCACGGCAGACATTCGAATTCCAGATAGGAACCGGCTTTCTGCTGGGTTTCGAACGGGACATCGTTGAAATAGATCAGATATTCGGGATCGACGGTCCGGAGCGCGGCGGAGATCTCTTCGGCGAATTGGTTCCGGGTTCGGACGGCAAAGGCCTGGACGGCGGCCTTGTCATGGCAGTCCACGCCTTGTTCCTGCATCAGGCGGACGCAATTCGGGCAGACGCACGGCCAGGCGCTCATGCAGTCGAAAAAGAATCCGCTGACCGGATATTTCCGGGCGACTTCCAGCGCCATGGCGATCAGATGCCCGCGATAGGGCGAGTTGTAGCACATGGTCAGGGAAAACGGTCCGTCGAACGGCTGATGATACATCTGTCCGTCGGGGTAGACCGTGGTCCAGTCCCGGTGGGCGATCCCTTCGGCGCGGCTGAGTCCGACGTTGAAGTAAGCGCCCAGACCGATGCCCTTGCGTTGGCAGGCCTCCGCCAGCTGTCCGAACAGGTCGAAATCCAGATGCGGATGCCGAGTGCCCAGTTCGGTGTTGTAATAGGCCATTCCCATGTTGCAGCGGGCGTGAAAAGTCACATAATCCACGCCGCATTCGACAAACCGGTCGGTCAGTTTTTCCGCATCGAAATTCTTCCCCACATCCGGATGCTGCGGACTGGTGTGGAAATCGTAAAACAGGGCATATTTGATCTGGTGCATGATGCCTCTTACTCAAGAATGAAGGTTTTGAACTTGGATGGATCCTGGCCGCCCGTCAATCCTTCCGTCAAGGCGACGCAAAGATCGGATTTCATCACGCCGGACCGGTTCAGGTCGAAAAAGACCGGACACATGGCGAAAGCCTTGCCTTTGACCGGTTTCCCGATCCGGGTCTCGGTCCACGGGATCTCCAGGTGATAGGTGGTATAAATGCCGGAACGGGTGATTTTGCAGGGCCATCTCTGCAAGGTATGTTTGACATAATCATACACGAATACCCCGTTGTCGGTCAAAGCCGCGGAAATATTGAACGGGATCTGGCTTTTCCCGGCATATTCCGGGATCCAGGCCTGGTTTTCGGGAACGATCCCCAGCTGGAGAGAGTCGCCGCGCCAGAGATTGTGTCCCTGATAGGAATTCATGTGTTTGCGGTCCCGGACTTTCGCATCGATGACCAGCGCTTTGGCGTTCCAGCTGAACTTGATATCCGCTTCGATGTCCTTGCCGTCGAAAAGCAGGAAATTGTTTTCCGGGATCGAGGCGGAACGCGGATACACATCGCCGGGGGAAGCGAGTTTGACCGAGGTGCCGCTCTGCTTCAGCCGGATGACATCATGATTGACCGGCAGCTTCTGCTGATCCTTGCCGACCGTCACCGTCAGCGTTTTCGATTCCGGCATGGGGATGGAAACGACTTTCTTTTCCATGCCTTTGAGCGTGATCGACAGATTCCCGGTCTGGACCGTCTGCGGAGTATTGAGCAGATTCACCAGGAAAAGGTTCGCCTGCCCGTTGGAGCCGGGACGCACATAGCCTTTGATCTTCTGCATGTTGATGAATTTGCCGGTCTGGATCATTCTGCGGACCCGTCCGGCCGATTCGGACAGCAGGAGGAACTGAGGCGTATTGGTGAGTTTCAAGACCGTTTTCCCTGCGGGGAGCACGGTGTCATTGCCGTCGATGTCGCGCAGAACGGCCTGGGACGGAAGGACGATCTCATACTGCACGGTCCCGCCTTTGGTATCGGCATGCCAGATCGGCAGAATGATTTTTCCGTCTTTCTGGAACAGATAGGCGTAAACGAGATAGGAAAGCGTGATTTCCGGTCTGCGGACCGGTTTGGCAAAGGAAAGGGTCCGGATCGTGGTGGCCACGCTCGCCGCGGCCGGGAAGGGCGTCCGGAACCAGGTCTTCTTCTCATCGAATACCGCCCGCCAGAGAGTCTGGTCGGTCCGGAAAGAATAGTCCAGGTAAGAATAATGCGGAATGCCGGTCACGGATTTGATGATGATCAGATCCCGGGATTCGATGGCGGCGACCTGCTTCATAATCGCGCCGTTGATGGGCGTTTTCTTCGCGGCTTCGGGAACGAATTTCTGCCGTTCTTCGACCGTCACCGTGCCGTCTTTGCCGAATTCGCGGCAAAGGACTTTGGCATCCAGCAGATGCTGCCGCAATCCGTTCTCCGGCGGTTCGATCTGTGTACGTCCGCCCCGCAGGCTGTAATTGCCGTTGTAGGCATCCAGACCGATGGCATCGAATTTGCCGTCCAGATGCGACAGCAGGAACCGGGTCAGGACAAACGGCGGTTTGTTGGTATGATAGTCCCTCCCGGAGGAGGACATCAGGACCACCCGGCAATCCGGGTCGAGCCGTTTGAGGGTATTGTAAGCGAGTTTGGCGGCGACCAGATGGTGAGCCAGTTCGACCGGACCGCCGCCGGAGATCCGTTTCGGGTCGTGGATCGCGGAATCGATCTCCTGGCTCAGGACCCAGCATTTGATCCGCCCTTTGGAAACCCGGTGCAGTTCCTCGATCAGGATGATGAAACAGTCATAAAATTCTTTGGGGTAGCAGTAGTAGCCGGCATCCCGGCGCCGGAGGATGACGGAAGGGACATTGCCGCCTTTGTCGGTGTAGGTATCCAGTCCGAACGCTCCGACATAATGCAGATCGGGGTTCTCATCCATGAAACTCTCGATCCGGGTGAGATAGGGCGACTCCCGGATCTCCTTCCGCATGGCTTCCGGATCATAATTTTCCTTATACGGCTTGTATGAGCTGGCGTTGACCTTCAGTCCGCCGAACCCCAGCCTTTTGACCGCCGCGAAACTGTCCGGATTGTTCCAGTGGAACGGATGGATGAGAAAAAACGGATCCAGCTTCTGCATTCTGGGCGTGATGACCATGGAGGCAACTGCGGACGCACCGCCGAATTTGGCTTCCAGTTCGAAAAATCCGTTCTTCCCGGGCTTGGCGAGCTCGATCTTGTTCAGCTTTCCGGTCGGCAGGTTCAGCTTGACCGTATCGATGATTTTTCCGGCGGAATTCCTGACCGTAACGGTGCCGGAGACAGTCGGCGCCGCATCTTTGAGTTTGATCTGGAATTCGGGGGTTTCTTCCGGGAAAAAGATACCCATTTTTCCCATCGGATAAAACGTGCTGATCTCGATGGCGGAAATCACGCCGGCCGTCAGTATGCCGAGCGCGGCAGTCAGTTGTTTCATATTCATTTCAGTCGGTCCTTCCAGCCGGATCTTCTCCGGAATATTATTCGGCTTCCGCCAGTTCGATTCCCGTTATCTGCATCGTCTGACCCTTGCTGCCCCAGGGTTCGATATGGAGACTGGCCCGGACCACGTCGGCCGGAACGGTGCCGACATAAAAGAACTTGTACCAGCCGGGCTTGTCCCCCGCCTTGACGAAATCCTTCTGATGCAGCCATTTGATCACGATATTGACCTGTTTCTTGTCCTTGGTATAGCCGCGGAAAACCACAAACAGATTCCTGAACTCGCCTTTGTAATATGCGGTGAATTCATATTTCCCCGGTTTGATCGAGGGAATGCCCTGAACCACGGACGCGGTCACCGTGTTCGGATCCTTTTTCCGCACATTGGTGAGAGGAACCGTGGCGATCCCGTCCTGAAAGGTGGTGCCGGGATTCATCTGCCAATATTTTTTCTGTTCCTTGAAATCCGCATTCCTGACCAGGTTTTCGCCGTCTTCCCCCGCCTGCAATCCGCAGACTGCCAAAGCGAGAACGATCACTGCAAACCGAATGTTCATAAAACTGTTCCTCCTGTTGGGGTTCATCATATTGAAAAAAGTTTTTCTTGATTCTGTTTCCGCGCTGCCTGATCCGGGCGTCATTTGCAATACTGGAAATTCGGTTCGGAGCCTTCCCACAGCACATTGCCCGCGGAGAAAACGACCGGCAGGTAAGGCGCCGGAACGGTGCTGACCGCATGTCCGTCCGCATAGAGCAAATTCGCCACTTTTTTGCCGCCGTGAGGACGGCCCACACAATTGTATGTCGCATTGGTGACCGTCACCGTGTTCGTGGTTCCCCGGAACGCAGAGGTGTTGGTCGGAAGCGCGTCCCAATGCAGTCCGGTCTTGGAAAGATGTCTCAGCTGGCTGATCTTTTTCCCCGGAAAGGATCCATAAGGATCGGCATCCTGTTTCCGGTAAGTTGCGCACAGCTGCTGGTTGACGATATAATTGGTCAGGAAATATGGACTGTTGACGGGATTGGCGCCGACCTGGGCGATATATTTCATCTCATTGGCATCGCAGACATACCGTTTGAACAGATGATGCGGGATCGATTGAACTCCGCTTGCGGAGACATTGGCATTCCAGAAACCGGCGGATTCCGTTTTGACGCCCATTTCCCGGGCGATGAAAAAGAGCCATGGCAGATTCATGGTTCCCCAGGGTACCGCACACGGTCCGGTGGAAGGTTCGAACCATTCCCGGTTGGTGTCTATATACATCTGAGTGGCGGTCCCGATCTGCTTGAGCTTGGAAATGCAGTTGATCTGCTGTGATTTGTCCCTGGCCGATTTCAGCGCAGGCAGCAGCATTCCCGCCAGGATCGCTATGATCGCAATCACGACAAGGAGCTCGATCAAGGTAAAAGTTCCCGTTACTTTCTTCATGACATTCCTCCCGAGCCGATTTCAAAACCACCAGGCTCTTTCATTTGTAAATTTGAATTCCCTGAATCAAACGCATCACGGTTCAAGCACCGATCGAGTTTCACGGCGATGAACCCGTTCATTGGCAAATATAGTTCATTAACCCTAAAATAAAATGTCAAAAACAGGAAATAAAATATCAAAAAAGGGAATTTCAGGATATCTACGTTAAAAAATAGCATCATTCGTTATTTCTTATAAAGAAATGTTGGAATATTATCCCTGTTTTTGAATCCTTTGAAAAAAATATCAAAAACAGGAATCAGCAGCCTGAGTCCGGTGATCCGGGATCAGAACAGATAGTATGGAAGGTTGATAAAATCCACCCCGCCGGGATTGCCGGCCACCCAGTCTTTGTTGCTCCGGACGGCGATCTCATTGATCTGGAATTTGGTCACATGGCCGTCGCACATCAGGATATTGGCGCTGTGTTTATGGATGGGAGCAACCCCGGCAGTGGTTCCGGCGGCGCCCTGGAACGGCGCACTCAGTTTCTGAAGCCCGATCGCATAGACCATGCCGTCGAACAGGACACCGTCTTTTTTACCCACATAACTGTCTGCGACCCAGCCGTAACTGGACGGTTTGTGAAGCCGTTTCAGGATATAGCCGCGGGTAAAAGCATTGTTGGCCACGAATTCGGCGACAAAGGAGTAGATCACATTTTTGTTGGAACCGTTCGACGAACCGGGAAAATAGAACATTCCATAGGCCTGGTTGGCAAAATTGGTGATGGCATAGGCACTCATATATTTGCCATTGGTGGACGGTGCCAGGCTGGGACAGAGGAACTGCTTGTGCACACTCCGGATAGTATTGCCGTTGCTCGTATCGGTAGCATTGAATTTCCGCCCGGCATAACCGTATTTCCAGAGTTTCTGGGTATAATTCCTCATGCTGTCGCTTTCCGGATAGCTTTGAGGCGGCACGGCATACATGTTGGAGTCTTCGGCATACTGCAGCATCATCAGTCCGACCTGTTTCTGTCTGGAGATACAGTCGGTGGCGCGAGCCTGTTCCCTGGCCGAATTCAGTGCAGGCAGCAGCATCCCTGCCAGGATCGCGATGATCGCGATCACGACCAGGAGCTCTATCAAAGTAAAATGTCCGAGGGGCTGCCGGTGTTTCCGTGAGTCATGTTTCATTTTTCAGGTTCTCCTTTTTCATAGTTTTATGTCTGTCGATTTGATTTTCAGGGCCGTTCTTCAAAGTTCATCGGGCCAGGACCTCATGCAGCTTGGCGAATGCATCCACGATCTGCCGCAGTTCGGTTTCCCCGTAACTTTCCAGGATGAAAGCAATAAACTGCGAATCCAGCGTTTTCTGCGCATTGTCCAGCTGATAATCCTGATTGAAACGGGCGTATTGCGGCGCATTCCACGGGAAGGAATCGCGCCGGTTCAGATACCAGCTCTGACGGAACGGAACGGCAAAATGATACCCCATTGCGACCAGTCCTTCCGCCGCCAGCGCCGCGATATAATCCATCATGGAACATTTCATGAACTCGGGATGGAATTCCACCCGCATGCGCCAGTAGCAGCTTTCGAAACCTTCCGGCATGTTCAGCTGCGGACAGCTGATCTCCGGCAGTTTTTCCAGTCCGTGGCTCCACAGCCACTTCACCGCCTCGCTCCGGCGGCGGACGATTTCCGGCAGTTTCTTCAGCTGGACCCGCGCAATGGCCGCGTGGATCTCATCCATATTGCAATTCAGCGAGGGGAAGAGATTGGTGGTTCCGGCCGGTCTTCCGATGGGCTTGCCGCGGTCCGCACTGCTCTTGACTTCCAGACTGAGGTCCTGCGAACGGGTGAAGACGGCACCCCCCTGCCCGCCCGAGCAGAAATGTTTTCCGAACATCAGCGAAAAACTGCCGAGGTCGCCGAAAGTCCCGACATTCCGTCCGTGGATCCTGGCCATGTGCGCCTGCGCACAATCTTCCACCACCGGAAGATGATGCTTTTCCGCCACGCGCAGGATCCCGGGCATGTCCGCCGGATCGCCGAAAATATGCGCGACCAGAATGGCCGAGGTGCGTTCCGTGATCCTGGCCTCGATTTCTTCCGGTCCCGGCATGAAGCTTCCCGGCGCCGTATCCGCGGGAACCGGAATGCAGTCGTTCAGGACCACCGGCATGGCTCCGCCCGGATCGGTGATGCACCCCGTGACCACTTCGGAAAACGGCGGCAGATGCAATGCCCGCAGGGCCGCAAATACCGAATTGGTCCCCGAATTCGTGCCGTCCGCATATCCCCCGCCCAGAAATTCGGCGAATTCCTCGCAGAAGGCTTTTTCTTCCGGCCCGTTATATCCCGGCACTCCGCCTTTGGCGCTGTAACGGTCGAACAGGTCGACTACTGCCGCTTTTTCTTCTTCGCCGAAATGAAAACGGTCCGGCAATTTCGGGATCGCACGCGGGCCGCCGTTCACGGCCAGATCTTTCATGTCCATAAAATGTTGTTCCTTTCGTGGTTATTTGTTATTGATGTCAAATTATTCCAAAATGTAAACCCCGTTTTCGAATTTGTCAAGATGCACGGTGAATTTGTCACTGTTTTCCCGGATCACTTTCCCGGTGCGCGCATCGCGGACCATCGCTTTCCGCGGCAGCCTGATTTTCTTGTCGCCCGCGGACGCCGCATGGATCATGATCAGGCTGTCGTTGGCTCCGAAAGCATCCTCCGTATCCAGCCAGATATGGATGCCGCAATATTCGGCCAGACCGCGCAGCAGCCTCTGATCCAGAGGCAGCAGGGTGTAGATGGTGCGCTGCTTTCCGTTCCGGGATTCCACCATGGCCGGTTTCCCCGCGTTCGTGGCGTGCACGGTCAGGTCTTTCCCCTCGGGAATGAAGACCGGATCGCAATTGAACTTTCGTGCCGGAGGGCTGTATTTGAAAATCGGAGAGCCGTTCTGCGGGACCAGCGTCGCAGTCTTGTCGGAACGGGCCGTCTGAAAACCGATTCCCGTCAGTTCTTTCATTCCGGCAAGGTCGAACTTGCCGTTACGGATGTATCCCGGCGCATAGCACCAGACCGCTGTCGCATCGTTGCGCGCGAGTTTTTTCCGGATGGCTTCACGCATCGCGGGAGAGACCTCCCAGGCGTTCAGGAAGATATACATCTTGTAATCGTGCATGGCGGATTCCTTCAGATCGGCCATGGTGTAGAAATCCAGCGGAACTCCCGCTTTCGGCGCATCACAGTTGAAATAGTAGAACAGCTGGTTGTAGAAGTAGAGGTTTTTGGGATTGGGCCAGGGCTGATACAAGGCGCTGTCCTCATCGCAGATCACCGCGATCTCCGCCGCGGTGCGGCGCGGGAGATGTTTGACATTTTCCGCAATGGTCGCCGCCCGCTTGAGTCCCTGCTGGATCGTGTTGTTGTGGTAGGCCGAAAAACCATACATCGGACACTCATACAGCCCGTCGCCTTTCGTGACGGCATAAGCCAGGTTCCGTTCGATGACCGTGGCCGTTTCTTGGTCGGACAAATGCCGCCGGTACCATTCATTGCCGGTGGCCGCCAGCGCCGCCGAGGTCCGGATGTCCGATTCATGCCACAGCAGTTTGCTGTGCAGCATCGAACTGCCGTTGTAGGGGTTCACGCACATTCCGGCACTGCCCAGAAGACGGCCGTAGTTGTAAACCAGCGCCAGCTGGGTGAAATCGATCTCCGGCAGACGGACCACGCGTCCGAAAATACTGGTCCCGCCGACATGCTCCTTGAGCTCATTGCTGAAGGAATAACCGCTGTAGGTGCCGACCAGTTTCTTCCCGCCGCACGCTTTTTTGGCGACCTTGGCCAAATCGCTGAGACATTCGAACGTGCGGTCATTCAGGAAACGACGGAAATCCACCACGGGCACGCTTTTCTCCGGATCGCGCAGCAGCAGCGTTTCGGAAAAACGGCGGTCCGGAGGCAGCGGGACTTCCGCTGTTTCCGGGGTGACATCCGGACGGCCCCAGGCTTTCTGCATATCGGCCGCGTTCGGATACCGTTTCTTCAGCCATTTCCGGAACAGGTTCAGGGTCGGTTTGGAATAACCCGGCATGATCCCCCTGAAAGTTCCGGGCCAGTACCATTCACGGGACATGCCGCCCGTGATCGTATAACTGAAAACCTTACCCGCGTAAGGGGATTTTTCGATGTGTTCGATCACATCGGCAACCCAGCGTTCGCCGTATTTCTTGTAAACATCCGAACCCAGCTGGCCGGAATATTCCTTGACTTTTTTACCGTTCGGCAGCATGAGTTCCTCGACTTCGTCGGGATGCTGCTGCCGGAACCAGACCGGGGTATAATGCAGACTGATGTAGATGTCCAGTTTGGCTGCCGGATCGCCCTTGAGAACGGATTTGAGATAATCGTCCAGAATTTTGAAGTCATACTTGCCGTAACCCAGCCAGATATTGTCTTTCAGCGTCGGGTGGTTGCCCATGTGGACCGAGACGCGGCGGAGTTTGATTCCCGCTGCGGCGAAATCCCGGACGTGCATGGACGCCGCCCGGTAATCCAGCTTGCCGTAGTTCGTGAATCCGCCCATGCTCATGTAGGGCATGTATTCCCGGTCGTTGATCAGCAGTTTCGGCGCGGCGCCGGGATTTCCGACGATCCGCGACGATTTCACCTCGACAGCCGTTTCCTTCGGATCCGGCCGGTAAGTCCGCGTCAGCGCCAGTTCCTTCTGGAACGCGGTATCGAATCCTTCCGGCAGATAGTGCAGACACGGCGGGTTCGCCTGCCAGGGGTAAACATCCGCCGGGATCTGGTTGCCTTTCGGATAACTGCCCCGTTCCGCTTCATACACCTTGGCGATCTCGTCGGCACTTAAGGCATGATCCCACAGATGGAGATCGTTTACCAGCATGTCCGAATGGAAGAACGGCAGTTTCGCTCTGGGAACGCTGTTGGCTTCGACGCCGACCAGCAACGGTTCATTCGAAGCCGGCAGTTGCTTCATCCCTTTGCCGGTGGTCTGCAGTTTGCCGTCCACATAGATTTTGTATTCCCCCTGATTGTAGGTCGCAGTCAGCTGGTGCCAGAGATGTGTAGCCGGCAGCCTGCCGCTTAAATTGATCCCCGTGATCTGGTGTTTGACCTGCGTATAAAGCCCCGGTCCGGTGGTGAACATGATTTGACTGTTGCCCCGTTTGCCGCGGCTCAGGATCGGGTTGACGGACGGGCCCCGGGTGTTGAAAACCCACGCCGAAACGGAAAACTGTCTGGTCAGATCCGGAATTTTTCCGGTGATTTCGATTTCCGGCACCGGGGCCAGACGCAGACTGTTCTTCTGAACCAGCAGGGGGACCCGTTTGCTTTTCAGCACCGTTTCTCCGGATTTCAGTTCGCTCTTGCCGTCCGCATCGCGGAAATTGAAGTGAAAAACCTCCGCGCCAGACAGCAGCAGACTGCCCGAACAGACCGCTGCGATAAAAAGTTTTCCGGCAAAGCCCCGGACCCGGCTTTCGATCCTGCTGTTTTCTACCATGATTGCATTCCTTCCGGCTGTCAAATTTTCGGATACCTTATTCTGTCGGTTCTGATATATTATATTTGATTTTCCGGAAAATAAAATGTCAAAAAAAGGAAATATGATATCAAAAAAGGGGAATTTGAGGTTTTTCGCAGTTGAAAAACAGATAAACAGGGATTATGTTTTAAGGAAAAGCGCTGATTTTGCATTTCCTGTTTTCGCCAAAGGAAGAAAAAATGTCAAAAACCGGAATCGTCAATACCCTCAACCGGGATCTGGATCCTCCTGCGGTCCGGATCACCCAGTATTCCTATCTGACCATGGAAAAATCCTGGGACAATCCGAACCGGAATGCTCCGTTCTGGCGGTTTTACTGGAACCGGACTCCGGGAGCGCAGATCCTCTTCCGGGACCGGGTGATCGAGCTGGCTCCCGACCAGGTGATCCTGATTGCTCCCCACATCAATTATGCCTCGCGGTCCGTCCGCCAGTTCACTCAGCTGTATATGCATTTCGAATGGGAAATGGAATATCCTCCCACCGAACCGCTGTTTTTTCCCGCCGCGCCGATGATGAAACTCCTTTCCGGCGCGGAAGACTGGTTCGGCAAAGGACAGGAAAAGTTCGTGGTCCGGATGCATGCCGTCCTGCTCTATTATCTCGCAGAACTGATGGCGCTGGACCAGCGGAGTTCTCATTCGCGGATCGATCCCCGGATCGAACAGGCGATCGGGCTGATGGACCGGGATCTCACGCTGAACAATCGCGCGGTCGCCTGGAAGATCAACATGTCCTGCGACAACTTCCAGCGGATCTTCCGCTCGCAGATCGGCATGACGCCGTGTCAATACCGGTTGAGCCGCCGGATGGAATATGCCCAGCAGCTGCTCCAGAACACCAGTCTGAGCCTGACCGAGGTGGCGCTGCGGGTCGGTTTTTCCAATCCCTATCAATTTTCCAAAGCCTTCAAGCAGTTCTTCAAGATCCCGCCCGGCGCCGCCCGCAAGAAACACGGCTGAAGAAACTTGCGGCTGCAACGCTCCTTTCAAACAGCTTTTTCCATACATCTCAGGAGCTTGCAGGTCGATGAAATTCAGCTTTCAGTAAGAAAAATAATAAAATTTCGTTCAGGTATATCTTTGACATCATTGACAAATACAAAGATATGAAGTATATTCCTCGCAAAAAGGCCAACTGTCGTGTAAGTGTGGAAATGCTCATTGGATGAGAGGAATATCCAATGTCCCGTTGACACGTACCGGCTGCGGACAGATGTATTTCTTATGAAGCAATGAAAGGGAGAGTCAACTAGAAATTATGGGAACGGAAAACTCATTTTTAGTTCTATTTCTTGCCCCCATCAAAGAATATTTGGAAGATGATGAGGTCTCTGAAATCCTGATCAATGGGCCGGGGAAAGTTTATATCGAAAAACACGGGAAACTGCAGAAAACCGCCGCGCAATTCACCAGCGAGCCGGCGTTGAGGGCAGCGGCGTCCAATATCGCGAAATCAGTAGGACGGCTGCTTGACGATGCCAATCCCCGGCTGGATGCCCGCCTTCCTGACGGCAGCCGGGTTCATGCCGTCATTCCGCCGCTGACCAACTGCGGGACGGTTATCGCCATCAGAAAATTCAAAAAAGACACTCTTTCCATTGAAAAAATGCGCCAATACGGCAGTATTTCCGATGATGCCATAATGCTGATCAAGGCACTGGTCGCGCTCCACAAAAATGTAATTGTTTCCGGAGCGACCTCTTCCGGAAAGACTTCGGTGCTGAACGCGCTCAGCCGTTTCATCAATAATGACGAGCGTGTTCTGGTGATAGAGGATGCCAGCGAATTGCAGCTGCAGCAGGAACATGTGGTCTGCTTTGAAACCCGGAAGCCGGATAAGAACGGGAAGGGCGAAGTAACGATCCGCGATCTGATTATTTCATCCCTGCGCCTCAGACCGGACCGTCTGGTGATCGGTGAGATCCGAGGCGGTGAAGCATTGGACTTGCTGCAGGCATTGAATACCGGCCATGCGGGCTCCATGTCGACGATCCATGCAAATACGCCGTTGGACTGTCTGTTCCGCCTGGAAACCTGCGCACTGCTCAGCGGTATCGAAATCCCGCTGACTGCGCTGCGTTCGCAGGTGGCCTCCGCCATCGATGCCGTAGTTCATACCGCCCGACTTTCGGACGGTTCACGAAAGGTCATTGCGATTTCCGAGGTTTTACCATTGAAGAACGGCGAATATCAGACCAGTGATCTGCTGGTTTGGAAAACCGACCGGATCGCACCGGACGGAAAGGTGGAAGGGCGTTTCGTCCTGAAAAACAAGCCGTCTTTTATAGAACAAGCGGCGATCGCGCAATTGCAGCTGCCCAATTATCAATAGGAGAAAATCAAAAACTGAACAGGGAAATCCGATCCGCGATTTCTCTGACCGATTATCTCCATAAAGCACAAAACGAATAAAAAAACGGCCTGACAATCAAATTATCGTGACAGCGTCCGAATCGCCAGCGTCATTGCCGCCCGCATTCGGAATACTGTCCTGGCGGATTTCATCTTCAGTGGGAACATATTTATCCGGGATGGAATTGAAACGGATCAGGATTCCGGAAAAATTATCGATGCCGCCTGCATCATTGGCCAGTGCCACCCAGGAATTCAAAATCTGTTTCAAATCACTTATGCGGGACAGATCGGCGATGATCCGGTCTTCCGGGATCTGCCGATACAATCCGTCAGAACAAATCAGGAAAATATCGCCGGCACACAAGTCGACCTGTGTATCCGTGATGAAAAAACCATTGGAGATCCCGACTGCATTGGAAAGCAGTCCGGACATGCCTGGAGGCATTTGATGTTCAGAAAGCCCCGAGGCATTGCCGACCGTGTGGTCGGTAGTCAGGCATTGGAGACGCTTTTTTCTCAAACGGTAGATCCGGCTGTCCCCGGCATGATAAAAATCCGCCTTGTCAGATTCCCATGGATTCAGAAGAATGGCAGCGAGGGTGGCCCCCATACTGGAATAATTCTTTTTCCCGGCATAAGCAAGGATATCCTTATGTGCAGCGTAAACGGCTTCACTGAAACGTTCTCTGCGGGATTCCGGCAGCATGGGAGCCGCAGTCATGGCATTCCGGATATAGGTCACAACGGTGGAACTGGCAATCTCCCCGGCAGATCCGCCGCCCATGCCATCCGAAATCACATAACAGCCGAACTTATCCAGAAGCAGCAGGGCGTCTTCATTATTATCCCTTTTTTTTCCGACATCAGTAACAGCTGCGACCGTTTTATAATCAAAATTAAAGAGGGTTGACGGCATCATCAATACCTGTTTTAGCGTTTAGACCACATACTGCGAACCAGCGGATCGCCGGGAAGTCCGCGACGGATTATCTCATCGCGAATCTGAACCGCACGTTCCGGCAGGGCGGTAGAGAATTCGGAATTCAATTTGATCAACGGTTTCCGGTAGTTCTGCAGGGCCTTTTTGTATGCTTCCGCGGCATCAGCGGGGAGATCCTTTTTCCCGGCCAGCAGCATGGCAATACCGTTGGCGATCAGACCTTCCCGGGTCGTCATCGGGCGGGCGGTCAGTTTCCGGATCAGCTGCGTCCGCTCTGCCAGCAGGGAATCGGTAAAACTTTTATATCCGGCAAGTTTTCCGCGGCAGAAAATCAAGTTCTTTTCCTGAAGGAAGAACTGCTGGAAATCTTCCAGTTTCCGATAGGTTTTCCAGGCCAGGAAAATCTGGACCGGGAAACTGATCTCATCATAACTGGCAGGATCGAAATCCATAGGCAGGGAATAAAGATAACTGTAGAAAGGTTCCATGCCCAGCACACGGTCATATTGTCCGGCCGGCTTTTTCCGCATTCTGGAGGGCATTTTCCCATCCAGAACATCGCATCGGAAGACTTGAGCCATGACTTGGTCATTCCGGAAACAGGAAAGATGTTCGGGGACGGTCTGTTTGACGGTGACCCCGTTATCCGCCAAGGCCTGACAGAGGAATTTCAACTGTCTGGCAGTGTCCCGGAGCGATTCGGAAATATCGTTCTGCCGGCGTCTCAGACTGGCAATATACGGATTGACCAGACATTGTTCCAGAGGAGGCAATTCGAGAACTTCGGAAATGTTCTGATCGAAATTCATTTCCGTGATGTTGACGATCGACCTCAGCAGTTGGGTATTGGATTTTTTGAGAGCTTTGATAGGCAGCAGGAGTTTTTCGATTTTGAGCCGGAGAGAACCTTTGCTGGACTTCAACATGGCTTCCAGGTCATTGATAATCTGATCATACGGGACATTCTGTCCTTTGAGATCGGCAACGATCAGGTCGACTTTGTCATTGGAAGAGATGATCGTATTGAGTTCGAACATCAGGTCCCGGGCCTGTTTCTGCAGTTTTTCCAGGTAATCAAATTTCTGTTTTCCGGCCGAAGCGAGCGCATATTTGACCGCTTCCGCCCGTTTGCGAAGGACATCCAGGGGAGTTTCATCGATCTGAGCGGAATTTTTAGCCGTGATATAGGCGTCCAGCAGACGTTTTGCCGCAATGGCCTGTTTCCGGTATTCGGCCGCATCGGTATCGTTCCAGCTCCACAGATTCAGCTGCGAAGGATCGACCGATCCCAGCGCCTGGGCTGCATCCGTCCATCTGGCATCGGCCAGATGCTTGCGGATGACCCCCCATTGCCGAATGGTTTCACGCCAGTTTTCAATATCCCGCTTGAGTTCATCGCCGCGAAGACGGCAGTCTTCCGCGCCTCTGCAGTTGCGGGATTCGGCCAGCAGGGTCTCGGCTTTTCCGAAATCGCCAAGAGCGGCTGCGGCACGGGCTTCTTTGAGTTTTTCAAAGGCGGACGGATTGGCTCGGATATAGGCATAATATCCGGCCAGGACCACAATTGCGGTAACGGCCATGATCAGCAGGGAATGCCACAGTCTGGATTGGGTATGGACAACCGTGCCGTCGAGATATTTCAAATCGAATTGAGCAATGGAAATAATGTCCGAATCCTTCAGCAGCCGTTCAGTGCCTGATTTCAGCCTGTTTCCGTTGACCAGAGTTCCATTTTTCCCGCCGGCATCGGACAGCCAGCAGCCATCAGGGCGGACCGCTATTTCAGCGTGTTTTCTGGACACCAGCTGATTCATCAGGAGGATATCGCAGCCGGGTGCGGAGCCGATGATAAAATGGTCCTTCATAAGCTCCACAATTTTGCCGGAATCCGGTCCGCTGAGGATTTGGATCTGGTTGGTGCCGCCGGTCTTTTTAATGACTGCTTTTTCAACAATGAGCAGACAATCTCCGATCGCTATAGCATCCCCGGTCTGAAGTTTTTTTTCCGAAATCCGCTGTCCGTTAAGAAAAATACCGTTTCGGCTTCCAGTGTCACACACGTAGAATTGGCTTTTCTTCATGGTGATCACGGCATGGTGTCCGGAGGCCAGGCTGTCTTCCATTGGAATGATCCAGGTACAGTCCTTGGCCCGGCCGATGGTGATATTTTCGGCAATCTCCCCGGACTGGATCTCATAGAGAATGCTTTTTTTGAATTCCAGGCGGATGGATAAAGGTATTTTTTTCATCATTCACTCCCAAATATTGCGCTGAATGTTCCGGTGCCGGAGATCGTCATTGGAAGAAAATACCGCCAGACAGGAATCCCTGATCATGTCAGCTCCCCGGGTATTGCCTGCGCCTTTTTCCTTCAAATAAGCAATCATCTGGGCATTATACCAGACTTTCTGATTGGTACGGAGCTTGCGCAACTGGTTCAACGCATCGGCCTTCAGATCGGGAAGATTTTTCTCCGTTGCCTGGACCAGGGCTGAACGCAGCAGTTTGGCAATTTTGTCCCAAGTGGCTGGAGACATTTTCACCAGGAGACCTTTGGCTTCCTGAATCAAGTCTGAAGGTTCACCGGAATAGATTTCCACTGCGCCTTCCCAATGTTCTTCAATAAATTTCGGGGAGGTGAACAGGAAAGGATTGCTGGACAGGAAATCCGCTCCGCGGAGACGTTCCGAATTCGGGATCTCAGCCATCCGGATGATCCGCTCATCGCCATTGCGGAAGAAAATCACTTCGCCATACCAAGACTGGTTGTCTATTTCACGAGTATAAGCAGCACTCATGCATGGCAGACCGTTATTCCTGCCGAGGAAAAACAGATCGGAGATGCGGTCAAAATTCCAGTGTCCTCCGCTGGCGGCAATTTCCTGGATCCATTCACGGAAGGTCTGTTCACGAGTCTGATGCAGATATTTCGAAGAACGCTTGGAAGACAGCACCAGCCGCAGAGTAACATCACGATCCCGGCCGATCCTGGTCAGAATCACCAGATTTCCATTCTTGTCAACTGTTTTTTCCGTTTTTTCGGTCAGCGGCGCGATCAGAGAAAAACGTCCGGCCGCAAAACCTCCGTCCCCTAAATCAAAAGGTTTTTCCGAATATTTGCCGTCGGCGGTCAGCGGCCAGGACAGTTTCTCTTCCGGAGTTTTCCCTTTCAAAAAGAAGAACAATCCCAGAACAATGCCGGCTGCGACTATGGGGATGATATATTTCAGTGTCCGCCCGCGTTTGCTTTTGCGGTCCTGCCGACGCAAAAAATCCAGTTCCTCCGCAGAAGCAATGCGAGTCTGCATCACATTGGTCTTGAATGCATCCTCTTCATTCCCTTTTTCCTCTTCATTCTCCGGTTTCTGCCCGGGATCCGACATTACGGTCTTCTTGTCATCAAGCGTCTTGACAGCAATGGTGGGCTCCGTTTTATTATCCTCAGGCAAAACAGTCTTCATGTCAGCTGCCGGAGCACCGATAATGGTCACATCCGGATCTTCAGAGCCGGGTATGACGGTTTTCATGTCATCATCAGCCGGCTTGCCGATAATGGTCACATCCGGATCTTCCGCTTTAGGGGCGGCGGGCTTCACTTCCGGAGCCGGAGCGCCGATGATCGTCATTTCCGGATCAGTGTCAGCGGGCTTGGCAGCGGGTTTCACTTCCGGAGCAGGAGCGCCGATGATCGTCATTTCCGGATCAGTGTCAGCGGGCTTGGCGGCAGGCTTCACTTCCGGAGCCGGAGCGCCGATGATCGTCATTTCCGGATCAGTGTCAACGGGCTTGGCGGCAGGCTTCACTTCCGGAGCCGGAGCGCCGATGATCGTCATTTCCGG
>SUWI01000365.1 GCA_015061565.1 Lentisphaerota bacterium | reverse complement strand
AAATCCCTGACCGAAGTTGCCGAAGCGGCCAAAAAAGGAGACCAGGTCATCAAGGTGAAAGACGCCTCCAAATGGGATGCCAAGTCGCCGTATTCCTTCGTCGCTCTCGGCGCCAAAGAGGATCTGTCCGATCTGCCGAACGGAGATTGCATTTTCAATCAGCCTGGAATCAAACAGAATGGTGAAGTCTGGGAAATCGCTCTGAGAAAGCCGCTGACCAAAGATGTCGCAGCCGGGACTCAGGTCCGTCAGCATTTCGCCGGCTCTTCCTACATTTATACCGCAGGAATGTTCAACAAACCGTCTGGACAGTGGGTCACCCGCAAAGGCGTGATTTCCGGCATTGCAAAACACGGACCTTCCTACAATAAATTCTGGACAGGAACGAAAAAAGCCAAAGTCGTGATTCTGATCCTGAACGGCGACGGCAAATCGGAAACGCTGGTCCGGAACATCAAAGTCGGGGAAGTGAAATAAGCTTCTCCGGATTTTCCGGGTGCAATCACGGGACAGCTTCGGCTGTCCCTTTTTTTTCTTTTTTTCGAATATCTTCTTGCATTTATTGATCATTATGATATATTCATATCAAAATAAGGAATTTTAATTTCACGATATGAAATCACTGCAGAAGGCATTTGACATTCTGGAATACGTGGTCCTGCAGAACGGGGAGCCGGTGACGCCGTCCCGTGCGGCGGAATCTCTGTCCATCAATCCGGCAACCTGTACGCGGATCATGGGCGAACTGGTGAAACGGAGTTATCTGGTGCAGATCTCCCGCCGGGATGGCTACATCCCCGGTCCGATGATCCCGGCCCTGGGGACCCGTCATAACCGTTATGAATTGCTGACGGCCGCGGCGCGGGCTCCGATTGAACGCCTTTCGGAACAGCTGGGATGTCAGGTGAACTTTTCCGTGCTGCATGACGGGCGGCGGATCATGCTCTGCTATCATCTGGACAGGCGGAGCCTGAAACCGTGGGACCATTTTGTCTTTTCCGACCATTGGGAAACCGCCACGGGCCGCCTGCTGACGGCCGCGCTGGATGAGCGTGAAGCGCGCCGGCTGACCGCTGCGGCGGGCATTCATCCTTTCCCCCGGAAAGAACTGATGGAGATCCGCCGGACGCATTCGGTCCGTTTCCGTCAGGACAGACTGGAGGTCATGGGGCATCTGATCGAATTTCCGGGATACCCGGCTGCGGCATTCGGTTTCGGCGTGCTGCCGGACCGGGCCGATGAGGCGTTCGGACAGTCTGCCGAGACCGCGGCGGAAATCATTGAGATTCTGAATCAGCCCAATCAATCATTTTAACCAAACAGGAGAATATACGATGATCTTGAACTGGAATCCGAAAAACACCGAACACAATGTGCGGGAAGTCCTGCACACCCTGGCGGAAGAGTATCCTCTGCAGGAATCCGCGCAGAATGTCAATCTGATCCTGGAAAAGGCCGACGATCCGGCAGTCCTGCGGGTGACCCGGCGGGATGACTGCTGGTTCGTCAGTTACGGACGCGATTCCCTGGCGGCCCGCGGCGTCGCGTATGCGTTGTCCGGACAGGAATGCGATGAAAAAACCTCGTTCAAGACTTTCGGGATCCTGTTCGACTGCACCCGCGGCAATGTGATCACCGTCACGCATTTCAAACACTGGCTGCGCCGGCTGGCGCTGATGGGCTACAATATGGCCATGCTCTATACCAAGGACGCCTACCAGCTGCCCGATGAGCCGTATTTCGGCTACATGCGCGGCGCTTATTCCATCGAGGAGATCAAGGAACTGGACGCGTATGCCAAACGGCTGCGCATCGAAATGATCGGGTCGATCCAGGCGCTGGGACATCTGGAGCCGATCCTCCGCTGGAAAGCCTACAATGCCGTGCGGGATACTTCCAGCGCCATCCTGGTGGACGAGCCCCAGTCCTATGAACTGCTGGAGAAAATGATCAAATTCTGGAGCGAAGCTCTGACCTCGCGGCGGATCCATCTGGGCATGGATGAATGTCATGACCTGGGACGCGGCCGGTTCATGAACGAACACGGTTATGAAAACCAGTTCGAACTTTACAACCGCCATCTCGGCCGGGTCTGCAAGATCTGCGACAAGATGCACCTCAAACCGATCATCTGGTCGGATATGTATTTCCGGTATGCCAATTCCCAACAGTCATATTACGAAACCAAAGCCGTGATCCCGGAAGCGGTCAAAAAAGCCATTCCGAAAACCATCCAGCTCTCCTATTGGGATTATTATCACCGGACCGAGAATATTTATGAAGACATGCTCAAGCTCACGGGCGAACTGAACGGCACGCGCCCGATCATGGCCTCCGGCGTCTGGACCTGGAGCCGCTTCTGGACTGATTATGAAATGACGTACGGCACCGTGCGTCCGTGCATCCGCGCCTGCCGGAAAACCGGTACCGATGAGATCATCTTCACTTTGTGGGGCGACGACGGCGGCTACTGTGATTTCGACTCGGCTTTCGCCGCGCTCGCCTGGACGGCCGATTTCGCCGCGAACCAGACCGAGAACGAAGACCGGGCCGCCAAGCTTTTCGAGGCGGTCTGCGGCACCTCCTACCGGCTGCAGATGATCTGCGGTTCGCTCTGCTACACCTACAACGGCAGCCAGGATGAGATCGTGAAGATCCTGCCCGGACCGCTGCTGTGGGACGATCCGCTGATGGGCATCGTCTGGCGGGAATTCCCCGGCTACAAACCCCAGCTGGCCGAAACGCTGCTCACGGGATTCAAAAAGATCATGGAACTGATCGAACCGCACCGCGAAGATACGGCCGCCGGCCACCTCAATTACGCCTGGAATCTGGCCAATGTGCTGGTGCTCAAACTCGAATTGCGCAAGAT
This sequence comes from Lentisphaerota bacterium, assembly GCA_015061565.1. Classification (GTDB taxonomy): domain Bacteria; phylum Verrucomicrobiota; class Lentisphaeria; order Victivallales; family UBA1829; genus SIG94. The sequence continues at coordinate 304 of SUWI01000365.1, read as the reverse complement.
GCTCGAACATGCCTATGCCAAACATGATTTCAATACGCTCGAAACCATTTCCGAGCGCTATATCCCCGATCTGATCGATGCGATCGACGGTCTGCTGGATGCCTTCCGCCGGCAATGGAAACGCAGCTTCAAGTCCTTCGGCATGGAACTCATGCAGATCCGTCTCGGCGGACTCAGCGAACGTTACCGCGAGCTTTCCCGCGTCATCGACGAGTTCATCCACGGCGAGACCGACTCCATTCCGGAACTGGAAGTCGACCTGCCCACGAGGAAGGGGATCCCCGGCACCTATCACGAAACCGCC
>SUWI01000062.1 GCA_015061565.1 Lentisphaerota bacterium | reverse complement strand
CACCGCCGGAATGCTGTTCGAAGTGCTGTATGCGATGAACATGATGAAGATCTCATTGGATGATCTGCAGCTGCTCTGTTTCGACAACCTGGAAGCGCTTCAGCTGAACTGGCCGGGGATATCCTACATCCGGATGCCGCTGCACCAGATCGGCGAGCGGATGCTGGATGCGGTGCGCCAACGCCTGATCCTGAAAGAACGCGCGCCGAAGACGGATGAGATCTATCATTCGGAAATCATTGATGGTGAATGAATCCTGTTCAAAATAACCAACGGAAAGGGAAAAAACATGACCAAGAAACATGTAAAGGAAAGCAAGACCGGAAAGACAAGAAAGATTTTCACCCTCATCGAGCTCCTGATCGTGATCGCGATCATTGCGATCCTGGCGGCGATTCTGCTGCCGGCACTGAACAATGCCAAGAACAGAGCGCATGAGATTGCCTGTCTGAACAATGTCAAACAGCTGGGCAATTACATGCAGCTGTATATTCATGACAATCAGGAAACTCTCCCGCCGGAAACCACCAAGTCCGCTTCGACTGACGATGTCTGGTGGTTCGGCAAGGACCTGATGAACATTCCGCAGAAACTTCTGTTCGGCTGCCCGTCCGCGACCGCAGGTCCTGCCTCGAGCTATATCCGGGGGAGAATACATTACGGGATGTGCGACCTGACCTCTCGCGCGCTGGTCCGGGTATCCTCCAAAATTACGCACCTCCTGAATCCCAGTGACATGTTCGCGTTTTCCGACGGCACCAATTTGAATGACGTCAATTCCTGGGTCAACCAGACGGTTTTCCCCAGCATAACGATCGATAAACCCTGGAGATTCGGAGCCTTGACGTCGGGCCATTTCACCCGTTTCCGGCACGGAGACAAGAATGAGTTTATCCCCGTGACCAGCAGCAAAATATTCGACCATCCGATCAAAAGCCGCAGCCGGGCGTCTTTTTCCTATCTGGACGGCCACGCCAATACGCTTTCTCCGCGTGAAGCTTATGTAAAGGCGGATATTTCCGACTTCACAACCTTCAACGCAGGCGGTCGGGCCCTGTATTACAAACATTTCCCCAACAAGAGCCTCCAGACGGCCAATCCGTAAAAGAGATCATTATTTCCCGGCGAAACAGACCATGATGAAAACGACTCATATGCAAGGAATCATAAAATGAAAAAAACAGCAGGAATTCTCCTGATCGCAGCCGGTCTGATCGCGGCATCGGCTCAGGAAGGTTTCCGTCCGGATAAGACCAGAGGCTGGAAGCCCTCTCTGACCGCAGTCAATGAAGAATATACGGTCACCAAAGCGGCCCCGCGAATCCTGTCCGCAGAGATATTCAAAGTCGATCCGGATGCCGTCTATGAATTGAGCGGAAAATTCCGGAGCAGCGGCTCGGAGCCGCAGAAAAAACTGCTTTTTTTCGGAGCGGAAGCCTACACGGCCGCGGATAAGTTCATCGGGTCACCGCAGGTCAACATCTTTCCGGGAACGGAAACGGAACTGGCCAAGGATCTGAAAAAGGGCGATAAAACCGTCTATGTGAAGGACGCGTCCAAATGGAATAAGAAGAGCCGTGCGGCGGTGATCGCCTACCAGATCAAGGACGGTCTCGCCGATCTGCCGAATCCGATCCACTCGCCCAATATCACGAAGGTCGAAAAACAGGGCGATGTGTGGGCGGCAACCCTCAAAATGCCCTCGTGGAACGCCTTTTCGACGGGAACGCCGATCCGTCAGCATGCCCATGGTCCCGGACGCACCTTTTTCGTTTGTCAGTACAGACAGATCGCTCCCGGCGAGTGGCAGAGTTTCAAAGGCAGGATCAGCGGCATCGCTCCTCACGGAGCCGTTCTGAACAAATGGTGGAAGGGAACCGCAAGCGCCCGCATCTGCATTCAGGCCACGCCCGGCGTGGTGTTCAAAGATGTAGTCCTCAAAAAGGAAAACGGCAAGGTCGAGCTGCTGCCCCCAAAGACAGCAGCAGCCGCTCCCCGAAAGGCGCAGGGAAAAAATCAAACGTCTTTGAGCCCGGTCTTCGCCAAATATTACGCCATGATCCCGGCCGCACCCATCCGGCCCCGGCTCTTTTTCAATGCACAGGCCTTCGAAGCGATGAAGAAACAGTTAGCCGAGGACCGGAATCTCAAGGCCGGTTTCGAACGTCTGCGGGGCAAGATCGACGCCTATCCGCAGGAGATCACGGAAGCGGCTTACGCCAAACATTTTTACGGCCGGGATAAATTCGGTCCCACCGCCTTCCGCGCGGCCTTCGCCTGGAAACTGACCGGCGACGAAAAATACCGGATCCTGGCCGTGAAGCTCCTGAAAAAAGCGGCCGAGTGGTACAACGCACGCTACGAAGCACTCGAGCCCGTGGACTGGACCAGTTTCACCCGCATCGAAGCCCTGGCCGCCTATGACTGGCTCTGCGACACCATGTCCGAGGCCGAGCGGCGGGAGATCGGACAGAATCTGCTCCGGCATGCCGTCGCGGCTCAGGACCTGAAGAAAATCAGCCAATCCGGAATGCATACCAAGGGCGAAGGGACCAGTCCGTGGAACAGCAGTTTCTACGGCACGCCGCTGCTGAAGTTCTACACCGGTCTCGCCCTGAAAGGCGCCGGCGTTGACGATGCCCGTGCGGAGGCGCTGCTCAAAGAGGGGCTGAACGACAATCTCAACATGCTGGCCTTCCGGACGAAAATGGCCGGAGATGCCGGCGGCGCGCACAACAGCACGCCCGGCTATGCCTTCGGCGATGCGCCCGTGTCGGAATGGTTCTTCTATCTCACTTTCCGCGCCGTCACGGGACACGAGATCGCCATGGATTTCCCCGGCAACGGACTGCTGCCCCACTGGCTTTTCTACGCCTCTTTCCCCAGTCCCGACGGTCTGCTGCTGGAGCACGGGACCGGCGGGTCGTGGCACATGGACAACAAGCTTAGAATGAACATCCGCTATCTGGGGCTCTACCGGAACTTTTTCGGGACGCATCCCGCGGCGAAATTCGTTGACTTTTTCATTTCCGCCCAGCCGGACTTCCAGAGCGACGAATACGTGATGAAATCCGGTTCCTGGCCCTACAGCGGCTACCCGCCGTGGCTGCCGTTCCAATACCGGTACACCCGGGCCGCCGATTACAAGCATGACCGGGCCTTTTTCGAGAACCTGCCCAAGGCGTTTTTCTTTGCCAATCTGGGCCAGACCTACATGTTCAGCGGACGGGGCAAGGATGATACCTACGTCATGTTCACCTGCGGCAGCAAAAGCCTTTCCCACAAGCAGCCGGACGAAAATCATTTCGTGATCTACAAGGGCGGTTTCCTCGCCATGGACACCGGGACCCGCACCGCGTCGGGCTACAAGGACTGGCTGGATGACTGCTGGCATGACAACAACTATTATTCGGCGAGCATCGCCCATAATGTGGTGCTGATCCGGATGGAGGGAGAAAAGTTCTCCGGCTGGCCGCATCCCAAGTATGCCGTGGCCAACCACGGCGGCATGTACAAAACCATCGGCGGCATCGTGAGAGCTTTCGAGACCAATGACCTTTACACGTATATCTGCGGCGACACCACCGCCTGCTACCGGCCGGAAAAATGCCGGAAGATGATCCGCCAGTTCGTTTTCATCCGGCCGGATTATTTTGTGGTCTGCGATACGGTCGAAAGCGTCAAGCCGGACCAGACCCAGACCTGGCTGCTGCATTCGCAGAATGAACCCGTTGAAAATAACGACCAGTTCCATTTCGATGAAGAAGCGGGCCGGCTGTTCTGCCGGACTTTCCTGCCGAAAGATTTCCAGCGGACGAAAGTCGGAGGTCCCGGCAGGGAATTCTGGGTCGACGGCAAGAATTATCCGCTGGGCAAGACCCGTCTTGGAGAGTATAAGAAACGCAAAGTCAAAAAGACTCTGTGGGGGAACTGGCGGGTGGAACTGACTGCCGGGAAACCGGCGGCACAGGTCCGGTTCCTGAACCTGATCCAGGTCGGGATGAAGGCCAGGCTTCAGAAAATGATGCCGTCCGAATATGTCACGGAAGGGGAGCTGGAAGGCGTGCGCTTTACTGCCGTGGACGGCACGGTCTGGACGGTCCTTTTCGACCGGACCGGACTGAAAGGAAAAATACGTGCGGAAAAAGACGGCAAAACGCTTCTTGATTCCGCCCTGACTGAAAAGATACAGAAACAGAAAGCATTTCAGAAATGAAAAAGTGCAGGATAAGTTTTTGCGGTGCGGGCAAATGGGTCCGCACCTTCCATGTCCCCGAACTGGAAAAGCGTACGGACCGTTTCGAGATCCGCGGTTTCTACGATGTTTTTCCGGAGAATGCGACGGCCGCCGCCATTGGGAAATACCGGATATTCAGCTCGCTGGACGAACTGCTCGGGGATCCGGAAACCGATGTGATCCTGGCAGCGACCAAACCCGTGGATACTCATTATGAAGTCGCCATGCGTCTGCTGGAGGCCGGGAAAAATGTCATTCTGGAAAAACCGATGACCTATTCTTCGAAACAATGCGATGAGCTGATCGCGAAAGCCAGAGAGAAAAAAGTCATTTTCACGGTCAATCACAATCTGCGGTTCAGCGTCTGCATGAAAGCGGCGCGGGAAGTGATCCGCAGCGGACATGTCGGCACCCCGGTATCCGTGGATATCGTTTCACCCCGCTCCTGGTATGAGAATATCGATTTCAGCAATTACGCGGTCCACATGATCGACCAGGCGCTGGCGCTGAACCGTTCGCCGCTGAAAGAAGTGTCCGGCGCCACGGTCCATCCGGACGATCCCATGTCCAGCTGCGGCTACGGTGAAGCGCTGCTGCGCTTCGAACAGCCGCCGGTGATCCATCTTTCGCTGAAACCATCTCCGATGCAGCAGGCAGTTCCGGACGACCATCCGTTCCGCGGATATTTCCGGTTCCTGGTCTGCGGCACGCAGGATACGTTCGGCATCAGCGACCTCAGCCATATTCCGAACCGCGAACAGCTGCTGTGCGGGAAATATTACTATTTCGACCGGAAAGAACCGGATTTTTCCCGTCCGGAATTCGTCGGATCGCTGGATAAAGCCTGGTATGATTATTTCTACGAAAGCTGGGCAAACGGCGCGCCGCTGCCGGTTTCTCCGGAAGAGGCCCGCAACAACATCCGCTGTGCGGAGCTGATCACCGAATCGGCGAAACTCAACCGCACGCTGGAGGCAACCGGTATGCTCCCGGCACGAAAGGAGTTCATCCTGTGAAAAAAATATTGATCATGGGCGGCGGCGAATTCCACGACTACAACGGCTGCTGCGAAGTCATGGCACGTCAGCTCCGCGCCCTTCCCGGTTATGAAGTGGAAGTCTCCATCAACGAGCTGGACCGGTTGAAACGCGGGATCATCGACCGATATGACATCATCGTGTTTTACTGGACCAAGGACCATCTGACCGAGGAACAGAAACAGGGACTGCTCTCCTGGTGTGCGGAAAAAGGGAAATTCGTGGCCGTGCATTGCGCGGCCACTGCCTTCAGAGATTGTCCGGAATATGAGGCCCTGCTGGGCGGACGGTTCCGCAAACATCCGCCGTACCGGGAATATTTCGTTTCAGTCAAAACCGGCCATCCGGCGATGAAATATTTCGAAACGGTCACGCCGCCGGATGACTGGAGCAACTGGAGCGTCCACGAATGCAAAGTCAGGGACGAACAATTCCTGATCCGGTATGACTCCCGGGTCAGCATCGCCGCGGAAGCCGCGTTCAACGGGCGCCTCTGGCCGGTGGTCTGGACCAAAAAATGGGGTGACGGTAAAATTTATTATCTGGCGCTCGGACACGATGTGCCGGCCTGCGACAATGATTTCTTCAGGCATCTGCTGTTTGCCGGCATCCGCTGGGTCGATTCGGATGAGCCCGAACCGGTCGACGATTCGCCGTTCATATTTTGAAATAATTCGTGGAACTGACAAATGTTTAATGCCGCAGATGTATTCGAAGAACTTGGCTTTCCGGCGGAGAGCTGGCGTTTTATGATGCCCGGTTGGGGCGGAGCCATGGCGGCCATGCCGGAGAAGATTCCCGTGCTCGATCCGGAACAGCTGCAGGAAGCTTTTGCGATCTGTTCGCTCGATCCGGAGATGCAGTCGCGGATCCTGGAAACCGCCGATGCGATCAGCCGTCAGCCGGCCTTGAAAGCGTTCCTCTGGCATGCCTGCTACAAGATGTCGGTCGTTTATCAGAGTTACGGCAGCAGCGGTCCCGGATTCAACGGCTGGGCTTTCCCGGAAAAACCTCTGGGCCGCAATGCCCGGCTGTTTTATACGCTGGTGATCTTGTCCGTCGTTCCGGAAGCCGTCCGGAATTTCCGCCGTCAGCAGGTTTCGGAAGACGTCATCCGGGCAACTTTGAATCTGCAGCGCGGAATGGAATTGTCCATCCAGCGTCATGGCGAACCCGGCAGCGACCCTGCCGTGATTTACTGGTGGCGGCACTATGCGCGGGGACGGCTCTTCACGCTGGGACGCTTCCAATATAAAATCGCCGAACTGTTCCAATTCGGCGCCCTGCTCCGGAACCGGAAGAACGGCTGCAAGATCCTGCTGGCGGAACCGGATTTCAAGTTCAATGCGGAGGGTTTTTCCGTTCAGACCGGTCTGGAATCGGACACCGATCAGGTCACGGTTTTTGAAGAGAGCGGGGATCGTTATTCCGGTTATGCCGTTCATCCTGCCGGATATATCCTGCCCGGCGTCCGGACCTTTGCCAAATCCGAATGGGAAGCCGTTCTCCGCCGGGGAGACCCTCTGCTGGACATGCACATCCCCGGCGGCGGAGGCATGACTCCGGAAGCGGCGCATGACTCCTTCGCCTTTGCCTTCCGGTTTTTCCGCGAACATTTTGCCGGACGTTATGTGCCCGCGATCATCTGCCGGTCCTGGATCTTCAATACCCAGTTCGAGGCCATGCTGCCGGATTCCAATTTGGCCGCGCTGATGCGGAAATGCTATCTGTTCCCGTGCGTTTCTTCCGGAAAGGACGGCTTTTATTTCCTGTTCGGACGGGATTATGAAAAACCGGCGGATGCCCCGCATGACACCTCTTACCGCCGCGCCATGCTCTCCGTGCTGGAACGCGGAGACCGGCTCCGGCTGGGAGGAATGCTGTTCCTCGAGGAAGATCTGAAACATTATTTCGAGGAACCATACCGGAAAAGATTTGTTTTATAAAACGATACACAAATACTCCGGCATAATGAAGTGCCGGGTCAGGAGAGTTTTATGATGACTTATTCGATTTACGCACCGGAGAACGAACCGGTCCTCCAATTCGCCTGTGACGAACTGATCCATTACGGCGGAACGGCTTTCCGCAGAAGCGGCAATGCCGAGGCCGATATCGTCCTGCATTCGGAAAACGCCAGTAAATTTCAGGATTCTTTCTCCCTGAAAAGCCGCGACGGAAAACTTTACATCACAGGGTCCAATCCGCGCAGCGTGCTGTTCGGCGTTTACGAGTATCTGAAAAAACACGGTTTCGCTTTCCTCTATCCGGGCAAGGACGGTGAAATCATTCCGGAAAAGCCGGATTTCCATATTAACGGCTTCGATCTCGCGGAAAGTGCCAGCCGGACTTTCCGCGGCATGGCGGTCGCACCGGATCCGGACAATCTGCAGGAAGGTTACGACCTGCTCCGTTTCATGGCCCAGAACAAATACAATCTTTTCTTCATGGAAGGCTATGACGTGGACCGGCCGGGCGATGAATATTCCGTGATCGACGGGGTCCATCCGCTGCAGCATGTGGAATACCTGCTGAAAGACAAGACCTGGGCGGAACGCAAGGCGATCGCGCTGAAAAAACAGACGATGATCGCGGAAGCCCGCAAATACGGTCTGCTGATCGAACGCGGCGGACACGGCTGGAATTACGGCGTGCCGGAACATTACGGCAGGAATCACGGTCTCACCCCGGAACAGGCCCGCGCAGAACTGAAAGCCAAGGGCAAGATCAATAAAGAAGCCGAAGTCGCGGTTTCCACCTGGTTCCAGATCTGTCTGGCCAAAGAGGAAGTCCGCGAAATTTACGCCGATCATATCATCAGTTATCTGAAAAAACACCGCTCGGAACTGGATATCGCCGCCATCTGGCTGGGCGACGGCTACGACAACAAATGCATGTGCGACGAATGCATCAAACATCCGTTCAGCGATCTCTACCTGGATATCTTCCGGCGGGTCGCGCTCCGGGCAAAGCAGGAGATCCCCGAAATCACGCTCGAATGCATCATGTATTTCGAAACGCTGGAACCGCCCGCCCGCAACTGGCTGGAAGGATTGGATAACGTGATCCTGAACCTGGCGGTCTGGCGGCATTGTTACTTCCATAAACTGGATGATCCCGCCTGCCGTCTGCCCGGCTGGATTCCGGATTACCGCCACAACCGCTCCCATGATGCGGAACATGACAAACGCATCATCAACTATGACCATTACCTCGCCTATGAAAGCTGGCGGAAAGTAGTCGGAAACGAACTGAAATGTCTGCTCTTCAATTACATCACCCTCGGGAAAAGTCCCGACCGGCATTTCATGAGCTACGACCTCACACCGCTGATCGACCTCTTCAACGATTACGACCGCCTGAATTTCGACGGCATGGTGGATTGTCAGGTCTACTGCTGCTGGGACACTCCGGCCAACCTGCAGCTGTATGGGGCCGGACGCGTGTTATGGAACAAGCACGACAATGATCCGGACCGGATCCGGCAAGAACTTTTCTCCATGCTTTTCGGCGAAAAATGCGATGCCGTGATCAACTATTGTTATCACATGAACATTCTGCTGCGGCAGTGCGGCCCTTATCACGAATCATTGAACCGGACCAAAGAAAGGGCGCGGCGTCTGGCCGACGGACTGATCATGCTGGAACAGGAACTGGATTCGATCGGCAGTCTGCCGCACGGCCGTGAAGCCGGCTTCCGCGCCTCGCTGGATTCGCTCAAAGAGACGGCGCAAGCCTGCCTGAAATAAGCTCACAGACTTATTTGTTCAGCGCCAGCAGTTCGGAAATTTTCCGCTGCAGCTATACACGAGACCCCGTTGAAGTCACTTTGATTAATCACTGCTGCTGACTACAGTTTTTTTCCAAGTTTCAAAATAATTATTGAATTCGGCATCCGTAAATTTCCGTTTGGATTCCCAGATACCGAATTCGATTTGCTTTTGGGCCTGCAAAAGAAATTTAACGATGTATTGATTAAGCCCCTCAATGGATGCAGACGTGCCACCAGATTTCCAAACGATCAGACAAGGACCGACGGCAGTTCCTTTTTTGTCCAGCTTTTTACCCACAGCGAGATCGTCATCAGACAAGATGACATACAGATCTTCTGCATCCAAAGGGAATTTTCCGGCACCGCGGATTTCTTTCCGAGCGGTTTTTGCAAATCGTGAATAGCCTATCCATTGTCCGACAATCAAAGCGGACGGAACAGCCTGAAGAGTAATTTCCATCTGCTCGGAAAAATCTTTCGGAGCGGTGAACCGTGCCCAAAGAACAGGAGAATCTTCCCTCATACTGAAACTCAGCGAATATTTTTTGCCATTGAAATTCAGCGGCAGAGTAAAGCCGGATTCTTTTTCCCGATTCCAGAAAGAAATGGCATCCAGGTTCGGTGAAAGTTTATGAAGCGGGAGACTGCCGACTTTAATTTGCAGAAAATCATTGATCGGTCTGGAAAAATTGAAAAAAGGAGAAGGTTCCCGCAAACGGATCTGAAATTTACCCGGATTTTCACCCTGAGGTTTTGTTTCCACCAGTTTTATTACATAACGGTTCAAATCATTCTGAATGCAAACCGCCCGATAATTTTCAACTGTCTGCGGGGCATAAACGGGATATTGGATCAGCTGTGCCTTGACGGGTGCGGCCTGCAAACCGATCAAACTGCTGCAGACACAGACCATTGTCATAAAGAAACGTTTCATTTTTCAATCTCCTTTTCCTAAGAATTTCAAATATCCGAATTGTTTGATTCTATGATTGTTGCCAAGAGTCATGGAAAACGAAAGATTTTCTCTGACCGGAACTTTCCTGTCGATGATGAGATTTCCAAGCCAGGTATCATAATCTTTGACAGCCACATGTTTCAGATCAGACCATGGAATGAAAAAATGCAATATCCAGCGGTCATTTTCAATACGGGAAAAACTTGTTGCCCGGCTGTCTTCCCTATGCATGAAAGCCGTTGCTACAGGTTTTTCCGTTTTTTGACCGGCAAAGACATGGCGGAGCGGGTCGAAAGCATACTGGAAATACTGATCGCCCCGGGTTCCCGGGGAAATGAAAAATTCCACCACGCAATTATTCCAAAGGTCTTTGTCTGGATTTGCTGCAGGACTTTTTTCTGAAACCACCAATCCATGCATGCCCTGTTCCGTACGGATCAGTTTGCCATAGGTCCGGCAGATACCCAGTTCACCGGATCCCTGGACATCGCGGAAAATCATTTTCGGAGCTTTCTGCCAATGCAGATCATCTAAATCCGCTCGGAGTTCGGGATCCTTTTCCGAAAAAACAACTTTATACTGCGGTCTGGTGAAAAGCAGCTGCCCTCGCATGGCTTTAATTGCCCTGGCCCAGGGTCTGGAAAACAGAATCAAAGCTTTTTCCTCCCGGGAACCGGGAACCACGTTGGCTTTTGCATCCTGCAAATATTGCTCAAGCCGGTTCAATACAGATACATTGTAAGTGATTTTGTCGTCTGCTTTCTGCGCATAATATTTTTCATAACGAGTCTTCAGCAGCCCATAAAAACCACGGACATGAGGTGCCGCTTTGCCGAACAGTTTGTCCCACATTTCATCCAGCGCGGCATCCATGTCGAATTCCGGATTCCACTGACAACGCCACATGATGTAATAATTGTAAAACATGTCCCAGTTGTGATTTCCGAAATAATCCCAGAACAATTCCATGCGATCCAGATATTTGCCGAACAGTTTTGGAATTGGAGCCAGTGACCGACCGGCTACCGCTCTGACAAATGCATTGCGCGGATGGTCATAAAGCCACAGGGAAGCGACAGGACGTCCACCGAGCATGTCATAATATTTTTTGAATTGCTCTTTCCAATGTTTTACAACTTTTTCATTTGGGATATAGACGGGGAAATCATAGACACATACGCGAAGGTCAATATTGTCCGGCCATTTCTGATATTGCGGCAGCGTCGGCGGCAGAACGTAATTATGGTAAGGTATCAGTGAAAGCCGTTTCCCCTGGAAATCTTTTTTCAGCCGATCTGCCAGATAAATGACAAACCTGGCATAAACATTGGATAATTCCTGATCCCGCGAATCTCGAATCGAATCCGGAATCAGTTTCAGGTCCCGGATAGTTTGATTATCCATTCCGGTAACAAAAGTGTCGCATTGCCCGAATACGACATATTCGCTGTTGGCATCATGATTCTTCCAAACCGACTGGTCTTTTCCTTTGGAAACATAATGTTTCCGGAGATCCCGCAGCAGCAAATCCGCAAAAGCCAAATTGGAAAAATCATAATAATTGCCGATGTGGCTTTTGGGATTGTAATACAGATAACCGTCTTTATCGGTGTAGAAAATCAATTTCAGCAGATCGGGATGCGCTGCGGCCAAAAAATTCGGAGGCGGAGCATGTCCCGCCCAATACCGCGTTCCAATCGCAATTCTGTAATGGCCTTCCCAATCTTCCCACTGTTCGGTCCCCATTTCAGGAAAAAAGTTTTTAGGATTGGATGCCAATGCTATGCTATGGCTGAAGCGGTTCCGCAAATAGGGCGCATCGGTATAATGGACTGGGTCGATTTTCAGAGTATCAAGTTCCGGAAACAATGTCCCGATCCCCGGAAAATAAAATCTGCATTCCAGAAAACGTTCGATGAAATCATATGCCCCATGCAGGGTTCCATTCAACCGGTAACGGTCCCAGTCGTATTCATCATAAGTCCCAGGTTGAAAAGAACCATCATAACCGGCAATAACCAGAAGTCCCTGGCTTTCTTTTTCCAAGCCGACCGTTTTGACCGCGAAACCTTCTTTCGGCAGACTTCTTGTATCTACTCCTGCTCTGCGGGTGAATATATTATCACCCAGAGCCAATATGACGGGAAATTTTTTCAGTTCCGGAGAATCCGGCGGGAAAACCGGGATTGTCTTTCCCGCACATTTTCGAAAGGCAGTCCGGATCAGATTTGCAGCACGGGTCACCGATTTCCGGGAACGGGCCATGCCATTTTCCCTGGCCAGGTCTGCGGCAATCGCGAATCGTACTTGTCCTTTTTCCAACAGGACTAATGGAGAATGGGTGGACGGTTCATGAAAACGGACTTTATTCAGTGCCGGATTTTGAAGGTTGTTACCGGCAGATGCTGCAAAGCCGACTAACAATCCGAATACTGCCAAACCGTATTTGATCATAAAAGCACCCCCCGGAGATTTAATCGTTATGATACGGTGAATAATCATAGACATCCGGAACAACTGCGCCAAACCCGGTGGTGTTTTCATTTCTGAAGTTCCATGGATATGCACGGACATGCGTTGTCATCAGCCACCGAAATTCACCCGGGGCGGCATGTCCGTCGGCATAAAGCACATTGGCTCTACGTTTGTGGCGCAAAGAAACAAAACTGGATGCGGTAATGTTCCAACGGCTTTGAGCCCGATCCGAGGGGGAAACACTGTTTTTTCTCGCATCGATTTGCGTCATCTGCAGCGTAGGTTGTTTTATCGAAGTGATTTTCCTGGGCAGATTGACTTTCCCATAACCGGTTTCGACTTCATTCAAATATCCGGTTGCATTGTATGCCCCCCCGAGGTAATAGTTCATGGCATAAACATTCTCATAATGGACTCCAAACTTCTTAAGCGACGGGCAGCAGAGAACTGTTTTGGCACTTGAGTTCAATACCTGATTTCTGGTCAACCCGAGATACTGGGCCAGCAGAGTATACCAGAACTCACGATAGGAATCCGCCGAACTGGCACCGCCGGAATTATCCTGAACCGGGACAAATATATCCTGGGAGTCAACTTGGTATCCATGCATGCCGGTTCCAACCTGTTTCAGATTGGACGTGCATTGTACCGATTTGGCAGAGTTCCGTGCATTTCTAAGTGCAGGCAGCAGCATGGCGGCCAGAATGGCGATGATGGCTATAACGACCAGAAGCTCTATAAGCGTGAAAAACCATCTGCGTTCAAATGGCGAATGATGCGCGGTTAATGATGAAAAACTGTTCATTTTCTGTTTCCCCTTTCGCTTGGTTTTGGTTCCGTTGCCGGGACTTGGTAATTTTGTGCAGTTTTCTGCGTATTACAATTCGTTTTTCTTCCTGATGTGAAACCGTTCATTTTCCCGTTCCGCAAAACTCCAGATATGCCTGGTAATACCGCCTTCCGAGCTCGTGCAGGGATTCCGTATCGAAATGGTGACTGTCGCCGCGGTGCGTCAGGTCCTTGGTATGTACCAGCCGGAACGAGGGATCTTCCGCAGCCAGACAATCAAGTGCGCTGTCGACGATATTGATCTGCTTGCTGATTTCTTCCGGATAGAAAGATGCCATGTCCCCAGCGATGAACGGGACATCGGGTCCCAGCCCCAAGTCCTGCCGGAAATTCCGCACGACGGTCCGGAGTTTTTCGGTATATTGTTCCGTCTGTTTCAAAGCATCGCTCTCTCCCTGATGCCAGAGCACGGCGACGATCTTTCCGGTTTTCTGTGCCTCGCGGGCGCGGCGGATCGCAGTGTCATACGGAAAATTATCAGGATCGTGGTCATCCACGCCGCCGGGCATCCAGGCGGAAATGGAAGTTCCGCCAACCGCCGCCGGGATCAGTCCGACTGTACGTTCCGGTTCGGATGCCGCCAGCAGACGGCCGAAGGTGCGGCCCGGGCCGACGCCGCAGACTTTCTGATCGCCTTGCGGCAAAACCGTCTCAAACGGGTCGCTGGTGACAATCCTCTCGCCAGACGCCTGGAATGTGCCGACAAAATTGCGGTCCCGGGTAATCGGTTCCACTGCCGGCTGCCATTTGAAATCGGGACGGAGCGACAGCAGACGCGGGATTTGCGTCAGATCATCCGGTCCGGCATACCCTCGTCCGGCCATGTTGGATTGCCCTGCCAGCAGAACCAGCAGCTTTTCCGGATCGTTCCGGCAGATATTCCATTCGTTTTCGTTCATCGCGTTCAACCCTCCATTGGTTCGATTGTTATTCTATCGAAACGACGTTGCCGGTGGACAGAGACCGATCAATTGCAGAAAGGATGCGGGTTATCCAGAGTCCCTGTTCGGCGGTGACCTGGACCGGGGTATTTTCCAGTATTGACGAGATGAAAGCGTCATACTGTTCGTAAAAGCCGAGATGACCACCGGTGAATTTTTCGCTGTGATACCCTCGGATCCTGATGTCGTATCGGAATTTTCCGCCTTGGGCATGGACGTCCAGAGACCCTGCCTGGTCGGGATAATACGGATCAGCCTCAATTTTGCCGTTGGTACCGGCGATCCCGCAGGTCGAATTCTGCAAATTCGGACAATGATCGCTCAGATTGAAAACACCTCGCACTCCGTTGGCATATTCGAACATCACGATCGCGGTTTGCGGCAGTATGTCCGTCGTCGGTCCAGTTCGTCCGATTTCATTACCGAATACGCAGAGACGTTCTACAGGAGCTCCGGCCCAGGTCTCCAGGAGGTTGTAATAGTGACATCCGCAGTCGAACAATTTACCACCGAAGTTCTTCCGGTCATTGCGCCAGCCGGTGTTCGTGCGTTCGCAAAACATGTTCCACCAGACGTTGGTCACGGTGCCGATTTCCCCGCTTCGGCAGATTTCCAGGATCTTTTGCTGGAACGGGGAATAGCGGACTTCATACCCCAGTTGGAAAATCCGCCCCGTCCTGCGGATGGCTTCGCAGATGCGCATGCCGTCCTCCACCGTCGGTGCCAGCGGCTTTTCGCAAAGGACATGCTTCCCCGCCTCCATACTTAGAATGGAATATTCAGCATGGAGCGGAGTCGGCAGAGAAATAACCACCGCATCCAGATCGTTTCGGCAGATCATGTCATCAAAATTCTTCGTGAAATGGATTTCCTGCGGCAATTTCAGTGAATGGAACAAATCTTCGTCCAGATCACAGCACGCTGTCAGTAATGCTCGCGGATGCGCCAAAATCGCATTCACATGTTCCTGTCCATGCTTCAGCCCGGCAACTCCAAATCTAATTTTCCGATCCATCCTTATTCATCCTTTCAAAGACAATATGTTTTTTGAGTCGTTCCGAAAATTTAGGATTTAAGCGGCGGGAAGCTGCATTTTTCAGGCAGAGCCATCATGGAATCATAATCGCGTTTCAGGATTCCGGCCAATGCGCACCAGCGTTCTTTCATTTCCGGCAGATACAGCCATGGTTTCCAGCCGAGATCCAGATAAGTCTTGACCGCAGCCAGCCGAAAATCATCGGTCAGCAGGGAAAAGGCGCGGTAACCTGCTTCATAAAGCCGATGCATGGCTGCTACGCTGACCGAACGTCCCAGATGGCGGCCCCGGAAATCAGGATGCGTCATCACCCAGCCCAGCACACCGACCTGCGGGTATTCGGGCATGTCGGTGGTCTCCGCCGTCGCGGATGCAGCAAAACGGCCAGTCGCAAATTCCTCAATTAGGAACATGCTGTCCGTCAGGACCTTGGAACGGAACTTGTGAAGGGTTTCGTCATCCCAGGCGGTAAAAGCGGCCGAAACCCGCAGTTCGTTATAGGAGTCCAATTCGGAATCGGCAATGGCGCGGAGACGGAACCCCTCCGCTATGGTCAATTCCGGCAGCGGAGTATTCTCCGCATTGAAGATCATTCTCAGCTGGGGCATATTCATATTCTCCTACTTGTTCAGCGCCAGCAGTTCGGAAATTTTCCGCAGGAGTTTTTCCTCCAGCGCGGGATCCTGAATGTCCGGTTCGGCCAAAGTCAGCGCACTGCGGAGCGCCTCGGCCGCGGGACATGCCGGATAGGCCGCGATCAGTTCCTGCGCCTGCTTCCGCGCCTCCCGGAGTTCCGGCAGCTGTTCGTGAGCCTGATCCAGGTATTGAATCACCTTGAGCCGGTTTTCACTGTCGGAGATCTGCGCATAAACCGCGACGCCGTCGCAGGCCCGCCGCAGCAGCGCGGACTTCCGGATCAGCTGCAGCATCAGCGAATTGAAGATCCCGGTCTTGGCCGGATCGTGGCCGTCCGGAAAAATTCTGGCCGGATCGAACGGACGTTTCATGGCGCCTTCATCGCTGCGGAAACGTTCCCGGACCTTCGGGTCGCGGAAATCGGGGATCGGCATGGGCT
The DNA here is from genome assembly GCA_015061565.1 of Lentisphaerota bacterium. Taxonomy (GTDB): domain Bacteria; phylum Verrucomicrobiota; class Lentisphaeria; order Victivallales; family UBA1829; genus SIG94. The sequence goes on along the minus strand of SUWI01000062.1, from coordinate 7,953 downwards.
TGCCGCCGGCTTCGTGACTGCGGACCGCCATGATGCCCGCCAGCGTGATGTCGCAGGCATCGTAAATCGTCCACGGGGCAGGTTCGCCGGTCAGGATCTGACGGGCGAAATAATAGAGTTCCCAGAAATCGCCGCCGCCGTGACCGGCCGTCTCGGCCAGCTCGCCCAGTTCGGGCCATTCGGGCGTTATCGGGGTCCTCATACCGCTGCCGGCCGCGCCGATCCGCAGTTCAAGACCATGCCCCAGCGATTCCGCTGCGGCCCGCGTCCCCCAGATCCGTTTGCAGGCATGATAATCGCCCGTCGTGGCGCCGCAGAGGTTCCGCATGACCCCGCCGTTGCTCATCCGGATCAGGGAAGGACAGGGCTTGCTCATGCCGCTGCCCGGCAGATATCCCGGCAGGGGAATTGCTTCCGGAAAGGCCGTGACCTCGACCGGACGCAGGGACGTGATCTTCATCAGCGGGCCGAGCGAATGGGTGTTGTAGTAATGGAAATCCAGCCAGGAACGCCAGGAATGCGCGGCATATCCGGGCTCGACCGGCGGACCGCCCGGTGCATTGTAACTGTAGCAGAGCGTGCGGCATTCATGCAGATATTCGAACTCGCCGTATTGGAATTCGCCGAAAAAACCATCTTTCCAGAGCTTGGCCAGATACAGGTTTTCCTTGGTGAAGGGATAATTCTCCAGCAGGTTGTAAACCTTTCCGGACCGCTCCACGGCTTCGACCACGCGGACACCCTCGGCCGGAGTGAAAAACGAGGTGACTTCGCACATCACATGGAATCCGGCTTCCAGCGCCAGGATCGTATGTCCGGCGTGATCTTCAAAATAAGTGGCGATCAGCACCGCATCCATATTTTTGAAAGAAAGGAATTCCTTCTGGTCGGCGGTGATGAAGGCATCCGGACACGCCTGGCGGAACTTTTCCCGCAGATCTTCGCTGTAATCGCAGCCCGCCACGATGTCGATATTGACCGCATTGGCCGCTTTGATGAAACTGGAACCGCGTCCCAGTCCCCAGATCCCCAGACGGATCCGTTTTTCCGTGTCAAAACATTTCTGCATTCCGAACCTCCGGTTATTCAGCAATAGAGGATACAATAATGCCGGAATTATAATTTGCAAATATGAAAAAACGGATTATAGTATGGAAATTGCATCTAAAATTTATAAAACGAAAACCTTCACTATAAAAAAGAAACATTTTGGGGCTCATGAAGATCAGGATCACCAGCTGTCTGCGTTACACCCATCGTCAGACCTATGTGCAGGAAACCGATCCGGGCTTGGTCGGACTGATCATTTCCGGACTGGACCACATGGCTATTTATGCGCCGGACGGCACTGTGGCGGGTTCGGCTTCGAACCTGTCCCTGTTCCTGGCACCGCAGGGATTCCGGCTGGATTTTTCATTCAATGCCCGGCGTGACAATTATGGGGCTCTCTGCCAAATCGACGCGTTGAGCTGGAATCCGGAAACGAGGGGGATCGAACTGGATCTGGAAGGCAGGAAAATCAATATTTCTCCGGTGATCCAAGTGCCGTTCGAACGCGCCATGAGATTGAGTGAAGTGTTTCAGCAAATCTGCATCTTGAGCAGTTCCGCACTGGAAACCGATGCCCGGATCGGCGAACTGCTGCTGGGTGCGGTCCTGGCCGAATTCGCGGAACGATCGAAACAGGTGGCTGAAAAGACCATCCCTCCTGCAGCGGAACAGCTGAAAAAAGCCATTGACGAGGATATTCATTTTCAGCACAGCCTCAAGGAAATCATGAAGGATTTTCCCTATACGGAAGTGCATCTGCGGCGACTTTTCCTGCGCAGTTATCAGACCCATCCGGCCGAATACCGCGCGCGGCTTCGGTTCCGACGGATCCAGGAGCTGCTGAGCGATCCGAAAAAAACGCTCAAGGAAATCGCGGAACTGGCCGGAATGAATCACGTGACGCATCTGCACGAATTCATCCGGAAACGCTGCGGACTGACCCCGACACAGCTGCGCAGCCATCTCCGGAACTGAGTCCGTTTCGGGAAACCGATCTTTGCGCGGCATGAACGTCATCCGCTTTCTACTTGACGATCTCTGTCAGCTGGATATCTCCGACCGTAACGGTATCGGTCGTGTTGCGGTTGTAAATATAGAACCCACAGCTGTGAACCGAGTCCGGAACCGTGAACGATCCCTGGCAGCGGTGGAATTTCTGATCGCCGGGTATGGAACCGGCCAAAATCAGATAACGTTCCAGCTTGCGTTCCTTCGTGTAATTGAAGACTCCGGCCATATTTTCGTATCCGACCTTGCTGACCTCAAAACCTTTCCGGATCATGAAGGAGATCCGGTAAGTCTTGCCCGGCTGCACGTTCAGCGGGATCCGGCGCTGCAGATATTTCCCGTTGCCTTTGAGTTTGATGACGTGCTTGTCATTCAGGGGAACAGAATCATCCAGTTCCGTTTCGCCGAGCACCAGCGGAATGATCCGTTCCGTTTTCCTGCCCGCGGAGTTTTTGGGCACGGCCGGGGCCGGCATGGCCCGGCTGATCTCCACGATCTTCACGTCGTCCAGGGAAAGTTCACCCCGGGAATTGCTGTTATAGACGAATAAAGACGGTTTATAGAGATTCTCCGGTGTATCGAACTCGACTTTCACGGAATGGAACTTGCCGTCATTGACCACACTGCCGCCCATAAACACAAGACGCACCAGTTTTCGGTCTTTCTGCGTATAGAATCCGATCATGGTGAAACAGTCGGAAGACCGCGGCGAAACCTCTGCGGATTTGCGGATCTGCGCGGTCATTTCATAATGGGCATTCGGCGCCAGAGCCAGGGGGAACGAACGCATGCAGAACTTGCCGTTTCCTTCGAGCAGAAAACCTCTTTTCCCCGAGGCGGCAGCCTTGGTCGAATAGGCTGTCTCCTCAAAATCCAGGATCAGATTCTTCCCGGATTTCTGCGCGGAAAGTTCCGGCATGGGGATCTTCTGTCCGGAATCACCGACGGAGATCAGGTGTTTGACCTTTTCCATTCCAGGAGCGGTGACCGTGACCGGCAGTATTTTGTATTCATTCGCGGGGACTCGGAAAGTGAAATATATCACTTCGGAATCATGTCCCGGAACGGTCAGTTTTTTGCACTGCGTTCCAACGGAAACGGTGAATTCGGTTTTCCGGCCGGTGAAATTGTTCACTTTGACGGAAACCATATCCCGGGCCGGCTGTTCCGCGACAGCGGTGAACTGATGCGCACCTTTGAGCGTGTCGATCAGGATCACGGCCGAAGCCGTTCCGGCAGGGACATCGAAAGAAACTTTGCCGTCTTTCAAGGTATGATCGAGCGTGACGGGATCTTTATATATTTCACAGAGCATGGCTTTTTTCAAATGAAAACCACGCGGAAGTTCGTAAGTGATCCTGCCGGATTTTTTCTCTTCGTTCGCGATGGTGAGTGTAACGGCTTTAGTGCCGCCGCCGTCGATGATGGATGCCGTTTCCGGCAGAATGCGGTGAGCGAAGGCTTTGACCGAAGGATCGGGCACGGTGATCCCACGGACATCATCAAACACTGCCAGATTCAGGAACGGAGAGATCTGTTGACGCAGTTTCAGCAGATAATAGGTTTCCGGATAGATCAGGACCAGATCGTAACGGTTGCCGCAGAGGAATGCCTGAAGGATGCTTTTGTGCGTCAGCGGTTTGGACCACAAGCCGTTGCAGCTGCCTTCGAAAATGATCTGATCCGGCAGAGTGTAACGGTAGATGTTCGGATCACGTGCGAATCCGGAAAGCAGAAAATAAAGATGCGTTCCGAACACGTCGGCAATGCCCTCGGTCAGGGCACAGAAATCCGGTTCTATCTTCCGCATGCCGGACATCATTCCATCGAGGAATTTCATCTTGAACACCGGCTTGTCGCCTTCGCCGTTATTCTTGAAATGCGGATTGAAATCGGGCAGTGCGTTCCGGAACGCAAAGGTGTCCAGATACGCCGTGTTACAGTGATAACGGGAAACGTAAATATTGATCCACTTGCTGAGGAATTTGGCAAACTCTCCGTTCCGCCAGTTCATCGGCATATAGCCGGTACTTTCCTCGTAATTGCCGCCGACGATCTGTTTCTTGCGGTGGACCTCATTGATCTGTGCCGTTTTTCTGCGAAGATCGGCTTCATCGACCGCGGATGAATCGGAAATGTATTCGCGGTTTTTCAAATACCAGTCAAAAGCGGGCGGGCGGTATTCTGCAGGATATTTCTCCCACGGAATGCCGAAATAAAGGTCAGTCAGCAGATAATACGGGGCGATCCCGTTGCCGAAAAAATAATGCCCGGTATTGCCGCCGCGGTCCCGCCAGAATTTCATCTGTTCGGCGAACATCTTTTCGCCGCCTTTGTCAAGACGCGGCAGATAGTAGGCCGGACAGGCTCCGTTGAAAGTGCTGCCCCACATCTGGATGTAGTCCAGCGAAAGGAAGGCCGCCGCTTTGAAACTGAGCTGGAAAGCCGTGTAATCCTTGTACTGCTTCATCAGTCCGGTGTGTCCGCAGGCATTCCCCTGAAGCCAGGCATCGCTGCTGCGCAGCCACGGACGATATTGATTTTTCGGGTAGACCGAATAGAAATATTCGCGGTAGAGGTCCGCGCCCCGGTGCCAGGTACCGTTCAGGACGGCCGTGACGAAAGTATCGGTTTTGGCGGTTCCGGCGGGAATGCGGTGACGGCGGCAGATTTTGAGGCTGACCGCATTGGATGATGCATTGGCCGCGGAAGTAAAAGCGGTGATCAGCAGTTTCCGGTCGTGGCATCCGTAATAGAAACTTTCTATCCCGTTGGTGAGGATCGCGAACGGCAGTCCGGCATGGTCGGGATAAACGACCGAAAATTCGCCTTTTTCAGCGGGATAAGGGATGAATTCTCCAGCGGAGAACGGCCAGACCAGAGTATCTGAAGCCGGATTTTCGGAAATTCGCAGTTCCGAAAGGACCGGACCTTCCACCTCGATCACGTCGGTCACAGGATGCCGGTTGTCGACCTTGACCTGCCAGACCAGCTGATCCTTTTCCGCCGTGACCGTGAAAGAGACTTCTATTTTGTCATTGGGGAAATTCCAAACGATCTTCAGTTTTTCCGGAGAAATCTGTTTCAGGCTGGTCAGCTGCGCATCTTTCATGTCCAGATACCTTTTATCATTTTTGCCGCGGGTCTTGAGCAGAAGGCTGAACATGGAACCGTTGAAACCGGCAGGCTGAACGGCAGTCCCCGTGGCGGTGTTGGTGATCCCCGACAGAGCTCCGTTGGCACGGGAGAAGGTATAACAGGCATGACCGGCAGTCAGCTGGCAGAATTGTTTTTCATCGTAACGGTAAGATGCCTGGATGTTTCCGGCTTCGGGTTCAGCCCCGCTTTTGCGTGTCAGGATCAGTTTCAGCGTGACCGGCTCCTTGCCGTATGCCCTCAAATCTTTTCCTTCGAGACTGGAAAAAGTTTTTCCGCCGTCCGTCGAGATCTGGAAATCGGCAGAACCCTTGGTTTGAGCCGTCAGTTTTTCCCACTGGAGCAGCCCGAACGGCGCGGCGGTTTTGAACTGAACGGTCCCCGTCGAAATTTTCTTATAGGTGGATACCGGAAGGTCTCCCTGCGGAACGAAGGCGGGATCGCGCGTCAGCAGGATGCTGGAGATCCGTTTCCCATTCAGCGCCTGAACGATCTGGACCTGGTGATTGCCCTTGTCGAGCTTCGTGGAGAAGCCTTTTTTCCAGAACCATTTTCTGGCGGCGGGAATGAAGCCTTTCAGACCGACCTCATGCTTGCCGCCCTGGTCATCGAAAACGGAAAACTGCCAGTTCGCCACGGACGGCACCCATACCCGGAACCACACCGTATATTCGCCGGGAGTCCGGATCTGATACTGGTAGGCCGCCAGTTTGGTGAAATCGATATAGCCGCATTTCGCCTCGGGATCATCATGCTGCGGAGTGTATTCGGAGGCGTCTTTTTTGATCTGCACCAGAGCCTCGGTTCTTGCCCCGGCTTTCCGGGCAAAGACATCCTCCTGAAAGAAAATACGGAGCGGTTTCGCGCAGGCAATCACCAGGTTTTCCGATCCCGTCTGCGAAGGCAGTTCCTTATGGAGCCGCACCGTGCCCCGGTCAACATAGCAGCCGTTCAGGATATCCGTTTCGAACAGATAGGACCGTTCCGCTGCGGACAACATCGTTGATAAAGCTAACATGGTCATAATCAAAAAAGTCCGTTTCATCTTAATCCTTTCTGATGATCTTCACGTTCTGGACCCGGACGATATCATCGGAATTGATGTTGTAAACATAAATGAACGGTTCGATGATCTCACCGGGCGTCCGGAAATTGTCCGCGACCTCATGAAACTGGCCGTCGCGGGGGATCCGGGTCGCGAAACTGCGGATCAGCTGGAATTTTTTGCGGCCTCGGTCATATTGCCCGATCAGGACTTGTGTATCCGTCGCCTTGGTGCTGGTGTTGACTCCTTTGGCAATGCGGAAAGACAGTGTGCAGTTTTTGTTCGGCATCAGGTCCAGGGGGATTTTCACACAGCAGAATTTTCCCTTACCTTTTCCCTGAACGGTAAGGTCCCTGCCGAGTTCGGGCGTCTGGACCGCGGGCGGAAGCGGGAGCGGATATTTTTCCAGCAAAGCGGCGGTTTCCGTTTTAACTTTTTTCTGCCAATCCGTTTTCGCGGCGGAAAAACCTTTGAGGATCATCACATATTCCGGCGACTTGTATCCTTTTTTTGCCGGTTTCGGCGTCCGGGCGCTGAAATAGAATTTATGATAGATTTTGCGGTCCCAGAACATGTAGGAGCCCTGGGTTTTGAAATATTTGCCGAAGAATCCTATGATCCCCTTGCCCGCATTGGAATTGTACTGCGCAAACCAGAGGAGTTCCGGTTCATGATGTTTGCGGCAGAGGAACCAGCCTTCATCGCTGTTGAATCTGCCGTCCAGGGTCGAGCCGTCCGGGCGTCCGGCCATCCAGAGATCGTTCTGGTTCGACCAGCAGAACTGGTAGATGTAGAATGAATAGATCGGCTGATCGGCCAAAGCCTCGTAATGCTTGCGGATCACGATCTGTTCCGGTGTGACGGTATAATTCACAGTCATTTTCAGGTTGCCGAGCATGGAGACCTTTTCCAGCTGAAGTTCTTTTCCGGTATAAAGCCGGTTGCCGACCTTCTGGTCGATCCCGTCGGCCCGGATCGTCACCGACAGGAGTTTTTCGCATCCGCCTTCCTTGTGTCCGGCGCCGATGAATTTATTCGGCCCGGTCGTGGACAGGATGGATCCGTAAAAACCTTTGCGTCCGCCGATCTCCGTCCCGTCGTAAAAATACTGCGCGCTGCAGTAAAACGCGGATTCATCGTAATGGACCTTGTAGGGTCCGGACTGCAGGACGATATCGCCGGCGGAGAGCATCCCCGCGGCTGCCGATAAAACCAATAAAAATTTCATGACAGATATCCTCCTGTATCACATGTCGGAACGGAAATGCCGGCTGTGGTTATTCTTGACGCCGTTATTGGTATAATATCCCCAGGTCTTGTAGGAGACCACCGATACCGCATCCACATTTCCCCCGAGGAACAGGGTATTGATCACGCCTTTGTGATGCGGATAATATGACGTTGCCGCATCCGGATAGACATACGGCAGCACGAACATCCCCATGTTGGGATTTGCCTTGCTCCCGTAAAATTCGGCTAGATGTCCGGTGGCGTCCCCTGCGTAGATCAGGCTCGAAGCATATTTGATGCGGGACATTTTGTAATAGGTATAGGCAAAAGCACGGGTGTCATTGATCCCCCCGTAAGCATTGATCCCGATCGTCTGGCATTGAGACAGCAATGAAAACGCCTCGGACGAAGACACGTCTTTGAACCCGTTGAGTTTAGCCGCTTCGGGCTTCGATGCGTCTTTG
>SUWI01000364.1 GCA_015061565.1 Lentisphaerota bacterium | reverse complement strand
ACTGGCCGGTGGCCTCGTGGTCCAGTTTGGATTATTTCGGCAACTGGAAGCAACTCCATTACCATGCAAAACGCTTTTACGCACCGGTTATCGCGACGGCGATCCGCAAAACGCCTGAATTGGTGGAACTCCGCATAGTCAACGATCGAGGAGAACCAGTCCGGGGAAGTCTCCTGCTCACGGTTTTCAATGTCAACGGTGAGAAGAGACTGCAGCAGACGTTTGCTGTGGATCAGGGGGCATACACGGCAGGAGTCCTTGCAGCGATCCCCATTGCGGAACTTTCCCGGACACTGACGGAAGATTTCCTTTATATGGAACTACAAGGCGTATGTGGTGGCGAAAAAATACGGTTTACGAACGAATGCTTTTTCGCGAAATATAAGGAATATCAACTGCCGCAATCGGAGATCCAGCATCGGCTTTATGAAGATGCCCAAGGGCAGATCCACCTTGAAATTGCCAGTAAGGTCCCCGCGTTTTATGTTTTCGCTGAATTCCGCGGTGTGTCTGCGGTTTTCTCGGACAACAGTTTCACACTTCTGCCGGGTCAACCTCGCGACCTGACCATAACCGTTGGTGGGAAGTTCCCGGTCAAGGAATTGGAAAATCGGCTTGTGATTCGGAATCTGCGCAGTTCCTACGAAGAATGAAGGCAACATGGACGATGAATGTTTTTTTGAAAGGGGAATACGATTTTTTTTCACTCAAAAGCAGGTGGGAATTGTCATGAAAATCGTGTATTATGACTAAATCATTACGCAGGAAGTCGGCAAACCTGTGGTCTGATACGGGGACAACAGCGTGTAGAATCGAAGAACTGAACAGCTGAAATCCCAAGCATCACAGCAGCCCCTGCTTCAGTGTCATAAACAGAAAAAGAGGTATGATACGTCACTTATGAGTTTCCGTCTCTTTGAATCTCTTAGCCGATTTGAGAAGATAATGCATCATTTGAATGGAAAAAACGATTGAAAAAACGTCGAACACCAGTTAGATTAACGGGATGATGCACAAATGAAAAATTGAAAGGATATGGAAATGGAACATTTGACCGGACAATATTTTTTGAACTCCGATCTGCGTCCGGAGGAGATCCGCGAACAGGTCGCCGAACTTTGCCGCGCGGGTTATGAGGCGATTTTCCTCCACGCCCGCGCCGGTATGAAAACCCCTTATTTTTCGCAGGAATGGTTCGACGCGCTTCAGGTCGCCATCGACGAAATGGTCCGGCACGGCGTCAAGTTCGCCATCTGGGATGAGGACAATTATCCCTCGGGCGACGCCGGAAACCGGATCTGCAATTCGTATCCCGAACTCGCTTCCTCTTACCTGAATTTCCATGTCATTGAGGCGAAAAAGAATGTCCCCGTGCTGGAATTCTATTCCGTCAACGGCGCATTCATCGGCTGTTTCGCAGTTACGGCGGACGGTTCGATCCGGGATATTTCAGCCCATTGCGGAACATTGCGGGAGAAATGGGACCGCAAAGCATGGGTGCAGTCCTCCGCATATTCCCCGGCGGCACAGCTGCCGTATCCGCACCGGCGGCGGTCCATGAATACGCCTCGTTTCGCCTTGTCCTGGACTCCTGACTGCGACTGCCGGATCGTCTGCGCCGAATGGCTCCGCAACGGACCCGGACGGCATTCCAGCGACCTGCTGAATCCGGAAACGGCGCGGGTCCTGATCGACCTGATCCATTCGGAATACGAACGGCGTTTCCCGGACCAGCTGAAACATTGCGCCGCCTCGTTCATGGACGAACCCAGCCCCGCCGGAGATTATCCGTGGACACGCCGTTTCCCGGAAGAATTCAAGAAGGACCACGGTTACGATCTGATGCCTAATCTGCCGCATCTTGCGCTGGATATTGACGGACATTCGGCACGGATCCGGAACGATTACCGCAAGACGCTCCACCGTCTGCTCTGTCAGAATTATCTGGATCCGATCCGGAGCTGGCTGAACGAACGCGGTATCGCGAGCTCGGGCCATCTTTCGCGCTCGGAATATCTGGCATATTCGGGTCTGCACTGGCCGAACGAACTGCGCTGTTTCAAATCGTTCGACATTCCGTGCTGCGACCCGCTGGGGGCGGGGATCGGACAGCCTGGCGCGGCGGCACATCATATCGGGATCAAGGCCGTTTCATCGGCGGCGCGTCTCTTCGGAAAAAAAGCGGCCGGCGCGGATGCGTTCGCCGTGGGCGGCGACACCGTTTCCCTTTGCGACCTGAAATTCATGCTGAATTATCATCTAGTGATGGGCCTGACCTGGTTCAATGTGCACGGGCTGTATTACACGCTCGACGGCGAGCGCCGGGACGAAGCGCCGCCCTCGCTCTTCTATCAGCATTCGCAGTGGCCGCACATGAAAACTTTTCTTGATTACTTGAAAAAACGTTGTGACGAGCTGAGCGGCGAGCATGTCTGCGAGCTGGAAATGCTGTATCCTTCTGTTGCTTTGCAGACGCGTCTGCCCGGCGATCCGGCGCTGGATGAAGCATTGCATCAGACGGCGGAGACTCTGGTGTCGCATCAGCGCGATTTCGAGCTCATCGACGAGGTGACGCTGTGCGAACAGGACCCGGCGGAATTTGCCGCTTTGCGTCCGTATTTCGTGGTGGCGCATGCCGTGCGGATCGAACGGAAGGCCGCGCAATGGCTGGAACGTTATGCCGCGGCCGGCGGCAAGCTCTTCGTGGTTGGCGACACGCCCGTGATCCTGCCGGAACCTGATGGTGTGAAAGCGGAAAAATGGACCTTTGCCGATGCCCACCGCGATGATGATTACATCCGGAAAATCGCCGCCCCGGAGCTGACTGGAGAACATGCGGAAAATGTGCTGATCCGGCGTATCCGGAAAGACGGGAAGGTCCGGACGTTCCTGTTCAACCGCGGCCATGTGGTTTTCACTGGCAAGCTGGACGGCGAAGCCCTGGAGATCGCTCCCGGCGAAGCGGGTTTTGCCGATGAACTGAAAGCACGGGATAAAGCGCCGGCCTTGACGGTTCCCGAGTGGAAACTCACGTTCGGACCGAACAGTGTGCCGCTTGCCCGCTGGGAATCCTCGTCGCAGGATGCTTTCGATCTGATCGCCAAGCAGGATACGGGATTGAATCCCGTGCCGGAAACGGGCGAATACCGCGCGGTGTTCACGCTCGAAAACCCGTTGGAAAATGTGTTTTTCACGACCGAGGAAGCAAG
>SUWI01000363.1 GCA_015061565.1 Lentisphaerota bacterium | reverse complement strand
CCAGCGTCTGCTGAAACAGGATCCCGATTTTGATTTCCGGGTCTTTCCGGCATGACACCAGCGCGCGAAACTGTTTCACCTGATTCGCGATCTTCACCATGGGATCGGCGCCCTGCGGCTGGATCGGCAGGGAAACGGCAAAATACTTGAGTCCGCATTTTTCGTGCTGCTCTCCGATCTCTGTCACAGTCTGTTCCGGAGTGCGTCTTTCCAGGGAAACAATGGAGACCATGAACGGCAGGTCGTAAAAGGTATCGCTCTGTGATTTCTGCACCGGCATCAGACAATGTCCTTTTTTTGCTTTATCGTTTTAGCAAATTTAGCACGTTTTCATGTTTTTTCAAATTTTTTTCAAGTTTTTTTCAAAAAAAACCGTTTTGTCGATCTGCCGCGCATTCATTCCATTGACTTAGAGCGACTCTAAGGTTTATATTGTCTCCATCATCCGTGAAGGAGGAAAATATGAACAGACGTGATTTTCTGAAAAGTGCGGCGGCAGCGGCAGCACTGGGCGCATTGGGCGGATTCGGGGTGAATGAACTGATGGCGGCCGCCCCGAAAAAAGTCCGTAAAAACGGACCGCAGGTGACACGAAGACCGTATAAGAATACTGACTTCACCATTCCTTTGCTGGGGTTCGGCATGATGCGTCTTCCGACCCGGGGATTCCGGGGCGTGGATGACAAGCGTGCGGAAGCCATGGTCGACCGCGCCATGGAGGCCGGGCTCAACTATTTCGATACCGCCTACATGTATCATGGCGGCGACAGCGAAAAATTCCTCGGCCGGTCCTTGTCCCGTTATCCGCGCGAATCGTATATCCTGACCAGTAAACTGCCGATCTGGCAGCTTTCCGGCGAGCCTGAGATGGAAAAAACTTTCGCCGAACAGCTCAAGCGCACGAAAGCGGGTTATTTCGATTTCTATTTCCTGCACTGGCTCAACGAAGGCAACTGGGACCATGCGGAAGAGGTCAAGGCATACGACTTTCTGAAAAAGAAACAGCAGGCGGGATTGATCAGACATGTCGGTTTTTCCTATCACGGCGGGCCGCGCGGACTGGAGACGATCGCGAAGGCGCATCAGTGGGAACTGGCGCAGGTGCAGATGAATTTCCGCGACTGGGACACCAACGCGCGGAGCCTGTATGAAGTGCTGACGCGTTATCGGATCCCGATCTCGGTGATGGGCCCGCTCGGCGGCGGCTCGCTGGCCAGTCTTTCGTCCAGGGCCGAGGCCGTGCTGCGCAAGGCCGCGCCGGATGCCTCGCCCGCCTCGTGGATGCTGCGCTTCATCGGCTCGCTGCCGAATGTCCAGATCGTGCTTTCCGGCATGAGCACCATGGATCAGCTGGAAGACAATATCAGAACCTTTGCGCCGTTCAAAGCGCTGACCGATGACGAGCGGACGGTGCTCCGGCAGGCCGCGGAAGTTTCCCGCTGGCGGCGGACCGGTTCCTCGCTCTGCACGACCTGCCGTTACTGCATGCCGTGCCCGGTCGGAGTTCAGATCCCCGACGTGTTCCGCAGTTACAACCGCTACAAGGAAGACGGCGACAAGGCCAAATTCATCAGCAGTTATCAGGCGATATCCGCGAAGGGCAGGGCGTCCGCGTGCGTGAATTGCGGCGTCTGCCTGAAAAAATGTCCCCAGAAGATCAATATCCCGCAGCACATGAAAGAGATCGCCGCGGAATTCAAAACGCTGGGGTGAGGCAATTCCGAGATGAAAGGCAAGGCGATGACCAGGGGAACGCCCTGGAAACAGATCCTGAATTTTGCTTTCCCCATCCTGGCGGGGGCATTGCTGCAGCAGCTCTACAATACGGCGGACACGGTGATCGTCGGCAATTTTTCCGGCGAAAATGCGCTGGCGGCGGTCGGGACCACGGGAACCTTCGTTTTTCTTTCCCTGGCGGCTGCGATCGGTTTTTCTGCCGGCAACGGCGTGCTGGTGGCGCAGTTTTTCGGCGCGGAGAATGAACTTCAGGTCCGGAAAAATGCGTCCACGGGCATCCTGCTCCTGCTCGGTCTGGGGCTGCTGCTGAGTTTCCTCGGCATCCTGCTGGCGTATCCCGCCTGCCGATATCTCATCGCCGTGCCGGAAAAGATCCTCGACCTCTCCGTGCTCTATTTCCGGATCTACGCGCTCGGACTGGTGTTCCTGTTCGGATACAATATCCTCGCCTCGATCCTGCGGTCGATCGGGGACAGCGCGGCAACGCTGTATTTCCTGCTGATCTCGTCCGTCCTGAACATTCTGCTCGACCTGCTGCTGGTGGCGGTGTTCCGCCAGGGCGTGGCCGGCGCTGCCGCCGCAACGGTCATTTCTCAGGCGGTTTCCATGGCGGCGGCCTGGTATTACATGGACCGGAAATATCCGTTCCTGCGTTTCCGTCTGCATGATTTCACCTGGGAGAACCGGATTGCCGCCGAGACTTTGCGGGTCGGTTTTCCGATCACGGTCCAGATGGTGGTGGTTTCGCTGGGCCTGACTCTGATCATGCGGGCGGTGAACGGTTTCGGCGCGGTCATGACCGCCTCGTTCACGGTCGGACAGCGGATCGAAATGTATCTGCGGCTGCCCTGCAATGCCCTGCAGGCCACGCTGGCAACGTATACCGGACAGAATATCGGCGCGGGCAAAATGAACCGGGTCCGGCTGGGCGTGCGGCAGGGAGAGATCATTTCGATCGGCCTGACTTTGCTCATTTCCGGGACGGTCTGGCTCTTCGCCCCCGAAATCATCCGGCTGTTCGCTTTGAGCAGTCAGGCGGCCGCTTACTGCCATGCGCATCTCCGCGCGGTCGCGCTGACCAATATCCTGCTGGCTTCCTACATCCCGCTGTTCGGGGTGTTCCAGGGCACGAAACACACCTCGGTTCCGACCTTCGTGGCGCTGACGGCGCTGTCCGCCCGGGTGATCGTGACTTATCTGCTGAAGGACAGTCCGTTCCTGGGATACCGGATCATCTGGTGGAACAGTCTTTTCGGCTATTGTCTGGGCGGTTCGATCGCCTGGACTTATTATTTCAGCCGGCGCTGGCAGCGGAATGCCTCGGCAGTGCGGAACCGCAGCTGACCGGCCCCCGGATTCCGCAGACCGGTTATGACGAGACCTTTTTCCGGTATTCGCGGGGCGTCATGCCGTGGTGTTTTTTGAAGGCGCTGGAGAAATGGTTGTCGTCGCAGAAATGGAGCATGGCGGCGATC
>SUWI01000061.1 GCA_015061565.1 Lentisphaerota bacterium | reverse complement strand
CCGCGATCAGCAGCGCCGGATGGCTGGCGATAGCCATCGCGATCATCACCCGCTGCTGCATGCCGCCGGACATCTCGTGCGGATACAGCCGCACCCGGCTCGCCGGATCGGGGATCCCGACTTTTTTCAGCAGTTCCTCGGCTTCCTTCCACGGATCGGATACCTCGGGACGATGCAGTTCCAGCGCTTCGGCGATCTGTTCGCCCACCCGGAACACCGGATTGAGCGACACGGACGGTTCCTGGAAGATATAGGCGATTTTGCCGCCGCGGATCTTCCGCAGTTCGCGGCCTTCGAGCTTCATCACATCGGTCGTCTCGCCGGGTCCGGTTTTCAGCTTCACTTCCCCGCTCAGGATGCGGGCCGCCCCAGGCAGCAGTCTGGCCAGCGACATGCAGGTGATACTTTTTCCGCATCCGCTTTCCCCGACCAGCGCCAGGATCTCCCCTTCCTCCACGGAAAACGACACATTCGAAACCGCGGGCAGCAGTTTGCCGTCGGATAAAAATGAAACACTCAGATCTTTGACTTCCAGCAGCGCCATCTTTTATTCTCCCGCCGCTTCCCGGCAGATATCCTTGAGCTGGATCCCGCCGATCTTCAGGATCGGGGAATAGACCGGCGAATCGAAACGTTCCTGTTTCCCGGTCAGGATCCTGCCCAGCGCCATGCCCTGGTCGCGCGCGGCCATCCACAGTCCCGGCGTCACGCCGTCGAGCTCCGCGCAATCTCCCGCCGCGTAAATATCCGGATCGGACGTCCGCAGCTGATGATCCACCTTGATCGCGCGTCCGATTTCCAGCCCCGCTTCCTGCGCCAGAGTGATCTGGGACCGGATCCCCGCCGAAAACAGCAGCAGCGAACAGCTGCACTCCGAACCGTCGGAAAATTGCGCTTTGACCTGTCCTGCCGCGCCGGGTTCGACCGACTGCAGCGACGCATTCAGCCGGATATCCAGCTCCAGACCCGCGAGTTTCTTCAGCAGGACCGCCGACTGCGCCTCGTTCAGCTGGCGCGGCAGCAGACGGTTCATGAATTCCGCCACGGTCACGGCAAAACCGCGCTGACGCAAGGCCCACGCGATCTCCAGTCCCAGCAGACCGCCGCCGATCACCAGCGCCGAAGGACTCGCTTCTCCGGCTTTCGCCACGATTTTCCGTGCGTCGTCGAGCGTCCGCAAGGTATAGGAAGCCACTTGGTCGAGACCTTTCACCGGCGGCACAAATGCATTCGCTCCGGTCGCAAAGACCAGCTTGTCATATCCGAATTCCCGGTCGTCCTCCAGGCGGATCTTATGGCCGGCCCGGTCGACCGCGGTCACTTTGACGCCGAGGAACGGTTCGATCTTCATGCCGCGCAATTTCTCCGCATCGGACAGGATCAGCTTTTCTTCCGCCAGCTGGCCCGCCACGAATTCAGGCAGCCGCATTTTCGCATACAACCCCGTTTTATCGAGGTCAAAGATTTGGATCCCGGCCTCGGGATCATTGTCCCGAATGGTTTTTGCGGTCATGAATCCTGCCTGTCCGGCGCCCAGAATGATATATCTCATCGTCGTTCCTCCTGCCAAATCATCATTTCATGATGAAATATAGGATCTTTTCCCCGAACATCAAGCCCGCATCGCAAAAAAATCATTAAAATTGCGGAAGTTTGGCTTTTCGCACTGGAAAAATGGGCCGGAAGGTTTATATTTCCAAATTAAACATCACTTGAAAGGACAGATTATGAAAAAAGTACTTTCCGAATTTGATTCCCGCCGTATTCTGGTGGCGCCGTCCCTGCTGGCCGCCGATTTCGCTTTCCTCGCCGATGAGGTCAAGCGCATCGAAGAAGCCGGGGCCGATCTCCTCCATCTGGATGTGATGGACGGACATTTTGTGCCGAATCTGACGATCGGTCCCGCATTGATCTCCGCCCTGCGCAAACATTCCTCGCTGCCGTTCGACACGCATCTGATGCTTTCCGACCCGCTCAAGTATGTCAAGCCGTTCGTGGATGCCGGATCCGACCATATCACGTTCCATATCGAATGCGACAACGATCCGCTGGCAGTCATTGCCGCCATCCGCGAACAGGGCGCCTCGGTGGGCGTTTCGGTCAAGCCCAAGACTCCCGCGTCCGCGGTCGAAAAACTGCTTGACAAAGTCGACCTTATCCTCGTGATGTCGGTCGAGCCGGGCTTCGGCGGACAGTCTTTCATGTCTGAAGTCGTGCCCAAGGTCGGCGAACTGCGCGCCATGGCCAACAAGGTCAATCCCCGCATCCATATCGAGATCGACGGCGGCATCGGCGGCAAAACCGCTCCGCTCGTGGTCGAACAGGGCGCCAATATGCTGGTCGCCGGCACCTCGGTGTTCCGCGCGGAAGACGGCGCGCCCGCCGCAGTCCAGCGTCTGCATGACACGCAGAAGCTCCTCCCCGAACAACCCCGGCAATGAAGCGGATCCGTTTTTTCAACGATCTGCTGACGGAAAAATTCGGCTCGGTCCTGCACCGGATCCCGTTCGATCTGGGACTCTCCTGTCCGAACCGGGTCAACGGTCCGGGACCGTGTGCTTTCTGCGCCGCGGACGGCGCCCGCGCCCGGCATCTGGTTTCCGGAATGGAACTCCGGGCACAGGCCGAAGCGGGAAAGGCGTATGTCCGCGAACGCTATCGGTCCGAAGGGCCGTATCTGGCTTATTTCCAGGCATTCACCAATACTTTCGCCCCGGTCGAAGTGCTGCGCCGTCTTTACTCCGAGGCGCTTGCCGCGGCCGATTTCCGGGCGCTGGTCATCGCCACCCGGCCCGATTGCCTCTCCGAAGAGTGTCTGGATTATCTCTGCGAACTGAAAGAACGGTATGAACTCTGGCTGGAGATCGGCGTCCAGACCGCCAACGACCGGACGCTGGCCGCCATCAATCGCGGACATGATTTCACCTGCGTGGAAGATGCCGTCCGACGGGCTCATTCACGCGGTATCCATTGTGCCGCCCACCTGATCCTCGGTCTGCCCGGCGAGACGGAGAGCGATTTCCTCGCCACCGCCGACCGGATCGCCGCCCTGCCTTTCGAAGCTGTCAAGATGCATCATCTGCTTATTCTGCGCGGCACGCCGATGGCAAAAATGCTCCATGAAAACCGGGTCCATCCCCTCAACGAATACGAATATGCCGCCGCGCTCGCCGGATTCCTGCGCCGTCTGCCCGATTCCATGTGCGTGATGCGTCTCAGCGCCGATGCGCCGGAAGAACAGGTGCTCGCTCCCCGCTGGTGGTTGAAAAAAGGTCAGTTCCGCGAAATGTTCCTGGATTTTTTCAACCGGCAGGAGGACGGTCCTGCCCCGTTCCGGTTCGCCTGCCGGACCGACGACGGCAGCTATACGTTCTATCATCCGGTTTTCCGCCAGCATTTCCATTCCATGGCGGGCGCGGCCATGGAATCCGACAAAAAATATCTTGAGCCCTGCCGCATCCGGGAACGGCTGCAGCAGGGCGGATCCCTGAAGATCCTGGAAATCGGTTTCGGCATGGGGTTCAATGCCGCCGCCCTGCACCGTGCCGTCAGAGAAACGGGAAATGGTTCGGTGCAGCTGGTTTCCCTGGAATCCGATCCGGCCGTCCTCCGCGCCGCCGCCCTGCTCCCGGAACATCCCGATCCGGCCATGATCGCCGCTCTGCAGGATCAAAACCTTTATGCGGACGCTGGATTTCAGCTGAAACTGATCTACGGAGACGCGCGGACCGGTCTGCCGGACGGAATCCGGTTCGATGCGGTTTTTCTGGACGGCTTTTCGCCCGACGCCAATCCGGAACTCTGGACTGCCGAATTCATCGGCGAATTGAAAAAACGTCTGAAACCGGACGGTCTGCTGGCGACTTATTCCACCGCCTATCCGGTTTGCGGCGCCCTGCTGCAGCACGGTTTCCAGCTCTACAATTCGGCGCCGTTCGGACGCAAACGCGGCGGTCTGCTGGCGGCCTTGACCCCGCAGAGCCATCTGGCGCCTTTATCGGAAAAAGACCGTCTGATCACCACGAAATCGACGGCCGGAACGCCCTACTCCGATCCCGGCCTGGACAGCACGCGGGAACAGATCCTTATACGTCATGTCCAGGCGGTTTCCGAGCGACGGAAACAGGGCATCCCGAAATGGTTCCGCCGCTGAATCACTGTCCGACTGGTTATTTCAGGACCAGTCTGTCACCGGCGGACCGCGATCCTGAAATGATTGTCCAGGCTGCCGGGAGATATTTACGGTCTTCTGCAAAATTCAACGGTTGATTCCAACTTCCGATTTTTCCCGGAGGAAGCTTGAAAATCCGGCAATGAACCACTTTTCCATCGATCCGGAGTTCGAACCGTACTGAAATATCTTCGGTTCCGGGATTGGCAATCCGGAGCGTCAGATTTTTCCGCGTGATCCGAACCTGATGCAGGAAGACATCCCGTTCCGTCCGATAAGGTACAAGAACTGCGGAAATGTCTTCCTGCGGCAAAGCAAAACTGCCATTTCGAACGGGAATTCCGGACAATCCGCCATCCTGGTTGAACACCCAGGCAAAAGCCGCTTTACCAGGGATTTCAAGCCGGATTTTCTCCTGTTTCGGATTCAACACAGTGAACAGGTCGCCGTTGATGCCTTCACACTGGATTTCAAACCGTTTCACTTGCGCTTTTGCAGCCGCCGGAACCAGCGAAAAACCAATGATGTCCCGGAATGTTCCGTAAGCAAAAAACATCCGGAGCGAGCGGCGAAGCAGAATGATTTTCCGGCATTGGGGATTGCTCAGAATATTGCCGTAAGGCCAGAGAAACAGATGATTGCCCAGCAGGAAAATGGTTTCCAGGGTTTTTTTCGGTTGTTTCTGCCGCATGACCGGCAGATTTCCATCCAGATAAACCTGACTGGGGAAAGTATATTTGATAATTTCCAGATCGGGTTCGAAAACACCGACGAAATGAGCACCATACTGACCGGAAAGACAATTCACAACTTCTGGTGTGACGAAGAAATCCGGATCGTATTTTCTGCCGGACAGAGTAATGCGGCGCAGGTTTTCCGCCATTTCACGGCCGCAGGACCCATTGCCGAAATGGCCGTGCCTCAGATTGAAGCACGGTCTGGCCTGGGAGAGTCCTTCATCCATGTAGAATCCCGAACTCAGGAAATCACGGGCATAAAGCTGCGAGTAATATTCCAGATAATTCCGATGTTCCGCAGACTGGGGACAAATCAGATAATTTTTATGACCCAGCATGGATTTCAAGGTAAAGAAATGAGGTTTTCCATTTTCCTGAATCACCTGATTGCGCTGCGTGAATCCGGGCGGCTGATAAAGCAGGTCGGCAGGCAGTTCTTTTTTCCGGATTTTCCCGAAAGCCACAGAACTGGAACTTTCATATTTTTCATTCCAGTTCATCCACTGGTAGAAACCGGAATGTCCGCCGGCTTTCCGGATCGCAAGGTTTGCCGCGCGGAGTTCTTCCGCGGAACCGAAACAGGGACTCGGATAATAAAAACCGTCTCCGCAAGGTCCTTTCGGGTAGGATTGCTGACCCCAGGAAACGATGCCGTCCAGGCCGCCGGCAGCGGCATCCAGGTACAATCCGGGCAGGAGACTGAATGCGGATTTCCCGCGCCATTGGACGGAATTTGCATACAGCCCGTTGGATTCCCGCAGCCATTGCGGCAGATCCGGTTTTCCGATATGTTTTTCCGCCCAGGCCCGGTAAAGATCGGCAGCTTGATGCCAGTCCCCAGGGTGAACTGCAGTCCGGTAACAGAATTCCGCAGTTCTGCCCGGAGGAACGGAATGCCTTTTTTCAAAGATCATTTCCGCTCCGTTGTTGTTTGCCGAAGGGCCGCAGGCCATGCGGGTCAGCAGAAAATCGGGATCGTCGATCATCAGAAAGAACCCGCCGCCGGCAGGATCGTAAAGATCGGTCCAGCCCATACTCATGGATGCCGGAAACATGGCTTCCCGGGAAAGCGAACGTCCGCCCTGAGCAGGATAAATCCGTTTGACATACGACTGCGGGAAAATCACCGTATCATCAGCCGGAGTTTTCCCGATTGAAAGTTCCGCAAAATACGGGAACAAAGTTCTGAGCACATACAGCCGGTTATTGCCGTTTTCCACCCGAATCCGCCATTGTGCCTGTTTTCCGGTGAAATCGCAGATTACCGCGACCGTGATTTTTTCCGTCTCGTTCCGATAATGGAATGATACTGATTCCTTGCCGGATTGGACTTTTTTCAGCACAAAATCCGCTGGGGTCAAACGAATCTCCCGTTTCGAATCGGGCGCGCGCAAAGTCAGCGCGAAAATATCGCCGCCGGATCCCGGCCGCACAATATAATCGCCGGTGTTCCGATTCCGAATCGAAAGCAGGGAACCATCCTCGCGGTTGAACGTATATTCTCCGTCGCCGCAGCGGTAAGCCAGCCCGGAACCGGGAGTCATTACGCATCGGCAGCGGATCCGGTCTTCAAAACGGATTGATTTGAATTCCGTTTTATCACCAGCGATCCGGATCCGGAAAACCGGACAGTTTTTGAGTTCAGGCAAAGTCATGTAACCCTGCCGGTGGTTGATTATCCGGAAAGTCTTGCCGCCGTCTTCGGACAGCTCAATCCGGCAATTCAGATCGGCAGGATCACAGCGGACCGCGGCAGCAAGCCATTTTTGCGCAGGAAATCTGACGGGCGCGCTTTCCAGTTCCAGGAAAGGCCCGTATGAGGCTTTGAGGAGTTCTTTCTCTGTCAGTTTTTCCGGTGAAAAATCTTCCGGAGCAAAAAGTATGGAAGCGAGCCTGATTCCGCCGCTGAAACTGTGCAGCAACAATTCATGATATCCTGCTTTCAGAGTATATACCGGACCCGGCACCCATTCCCACTGTTTGACAGCCTTGATAAAATCATCATGCAGAATGCCGTCGGTTCTGCCGTCCAGCGACTCGGCATGGCAGTAGCGAGCTCCGATCGGACGCCAGGTCCGGAACCACCGCCGGTAACGTCCGCCCTGCGGCAGATAAAACGAATAACGCGCATTGTCTACATGATTGATGTAAGAGATGCCTTGAGCGTCGCGATGGAAACCGCCGCCGTTCAAATAATGGATATCGCCTTCCCCGGCGGAAAAATACAGCTGACCGCCGCGGGCGGTAATGATTTTATCATTCGGGATCAGAACATTTTTGTTTTTCCGCAATCCGCCGGTTCTCCGGAAAGGAAGCTGGAGTTCGGTATGGGTGCGGTCGGCTTCGCAGAAATCCGGCAGCGTGAAAGAAGCCTGTCCCCCTTTGCCGTAAACGGTCAGCAGCGCCATGAGTGATCTTTCATTGGCACGTGTAATGTAAAAGACTTCCACCCGGGTCCACGGCTGATTGCCGCTTTTATAGCTGGTCGGAAAAATCTGCTGCCGTTTCCCTATTTGCAAAAAAATATAGGCTTTGCTGTCAGTGAAATTCTCCGTCTTGACCTGGTAAGTGATTCGGTAGCGGGTATTCGGTTTGACCGGAATGGACGGAGACTGGCAGACACCGAACCCTTTGGCGGGAACCTGAATGGTCACCACCGGCCGGGAATCCTCCATGAGGCCCTCTGCCAGACGGCAGGTTTTGCTTTTATACCACCGTTCGAACCCGGGAAGCAGATTTTCGGAAGCGGCGGAAGCAAGCAGACTTGACGACAGAAAAAACACGATAAGCGGTCCTTTTTTCATTGATTGCCGTCTCCTTCTTGAGATCAGAATTTCCACTTGCTGTCACTGCCCCAGAAAACATCGGCTCTCGCCGGTTTGCCTGATCCGGCATAATCAAATCCGCTGACATGACCGTCCATAAAGACGCAGTTCATCTTTTTGGAGTGCCGGTAGGACAGTCCGGGATAATCGAAGCCGACATAATAATAGTTGATGGTTCCGCTGTGCTTGATTCCCGGCAGGAGGAATGAACTGGTCTCGGCAATGTTCATGACGGATGCCGGCTGTCTGAGCCGGTGTTTTTTCGGGGTCCTGCCGGACCAGTTTGCACAATAACTGTGAAATGAAATATTGAGGCCGTAATCATAAGTCGCGGTGATTTCCAACGCGGGAGTCGGATATTCGATGCCGCCGGATTTCCGAACCCGGGTTTCCGATGGACATTTGTATTCTTTGGGGATCACGTTGGTTTTGATGAGGCTCTTGACGATCCCGTTGTCATACAGGATCTTTCCCCAGCAGGAGGTGCCGCGGCAGCAGGGAATGTAATAATCGCCGTAACTGCTTTCGTAATTTTCCACCTGCAGTGCTATATTCCGGAGATTGCCGGTGCATTGAACCGCCCGCGCCTTTTCCTTCGCCGCATTCAGCGCCGGCAGGAGCATCCCCGCCAGAATCGCAATGATCGCAATTACGATCAGAAGTTCTATCAGCGTAAAACTCCAAGGATGATTCCAAGATACCGATTTTCTGTTCTCATTCATGTTCTGAATCCTTTCTTTATGGTTATGATTTTAATTCAGTTGAACTCAGCAATGGACGAAGGCCGATCCGTCTGAAAGGATAAGACAAAACTCTCCCGGTTTTCCTTCTGCTGCGGAAATCCATGACTTCTCCGACGATATCGGCCATCTGTTCCATCATCTCATTCAGGTTGATCTCATAATAGATGATATTGTCCCGCGGCATCAGCAATGGCAGTTCCGCAGTAGTCGTGCTGAGGATCAGCGGATCGTATTTTGCCTGCGTCAGCCCGATCCGGTCCAGCGCTGTCAGGAAATACAGGCCGAGGCTGTCATCCAGAAAAACAAACGAATCGGGCCGGTCGGAACTCTTTTGGATCCGGAGCGCCAGCTGAATGGCATTCCGGCTTTCGACCGCCGCGAACACGGATTTTGCCGTGTCCCGGTAATCCGGCAGTTTTTCCCGCAGAATTTGTCTCCACATCTTCTCCAGCGGCGGGTTTGCTGTCGTGATCAGCATGGGCCGATGACGTCCGGCACCGCATAGTTCATCCAGCGTATCACGAAAAAACTTCTCCGTATCCAGATAAATTCCCGGATGTGCGGAATGAACTGCGCTCAGGCGGAAATAGGGGATCCCGCGTTCCAGAAAACAGCGGCAGTCCGTTTCGGTAATGCTGGAAAAATCCACGACCGCGTCAATGCCGCACCGGTTGACCGCCGTCTCCAGTTTCGGATAGTTCCGCAATCGGGATTGAACATTGTCCCGGTCGGCCGTCGTCGGAAAAACGATCGGCTGGCAGCCCCTGCTGAACAACTTATTCTGCAGGGCCATGGCCATCACAGGATACTGCGGCAGAATCCGGAATAATTCGGGAATGGAAAGCAGCCCGACCACACAGCCGGGCTGAATCTTTGGACTCTCCGAGGCGACAAACGTACCGACCTTGTCCCGAACGGATAAGATTTGTTCTTCTTCCAGTGCTTTGATCGCGCGGTTGATCGTGGTTCCGGACAAGCCCAGCTGTTCCCGAAGCACCGCCTGGGAAGGCAGCCTGTCGCCGGTTTTCAGTTCATGGTTCTGGATATACTGCAGCAGCAGGCGTTTCAAATTCTCCGTCTTCCTGCCCTGATCATGTCTGAATACCCGTATCATGAACAATTTTCCTTGTTTTTTCAAATGTAACTTTTTTTATGAGTTACAGGTAATATAACTGCATCACAGTGAATGTCAAGCTCTTTTGCGAAAAAAACTTTTTTGGTTTTTCCAAAATCGGAAAAAGACCGTCTGATCACCACGAAATCGACGGCCGGAACGCCCTACTCCGATCCCGGCCTGGACAGCACGCGGGAACAGATCCTTATACGTCATGTCCAAGCGGTTTCCGAGCGGCGGAAACAGGGCATCCCGAAATGGTTCCGCAAATAGAATTCGATTTGCGGAACCGGAAGTTTTTTCCTTCATGCGGCCGGATCTTTCCCCTGGGATTTCCGCAGTCCGGGCAGTTCGTTTCTGTGGCAGGAGGGGTTCTGCCCGGTCGCCGCGATGATGACTTTGCCGAAATAATTGGCGGAACCGTAGCCGGCGGCCTTGGCGATATCCTCGATGGACAGATTGGTCCTGCGCAGGAGTTCCATGCCTTTCTTCAGGCGAAGATTCCGCAGATAGGTGGAGATCGAGACGCCGAACTGGCGGGGAAAACCGCGGCTGAGCTGCACCCGGTTGACATGCAGAATATCGGCCAGCCGCTGAATGTTCAGTTCCGGATTGGCAAAGTCATGATCGATTATATTTCTGGCTTCGAGAAGATAATCGTTGACCGGCCGTTTCTGCCGGATTCCGGAGGCTGCGCGGCAGAGGATCTCAAAACCGACGGACATCTGCTCCAGACGTTTTGCCCTAGTGCTTTGCCGGATGAGCAGTTCCAGTTTGCCGAACAGTTCCTCGGGACAGTTTCCACCGAAACTCAGACCTGGCGGAATTCCCGTGATCTCGAACAAAACCGACGCCTGACGTCCTGCGATCGTGAACCAGCGGTAATGAAAAAAATTTCCTGCCGGATGGAATGAATGCAGCGATCCTTTCGGGTAATACCACACATCACCGGGATGCACCAGAAAATGCTGTCCGTCCAATTCAAAACAGCCTTTTCCCTCCAGGCACCAGAACAGTTCGCAGAAATCCGCTTTTTTGCAGCTGGGCGAATCGATTTCATACAGTTTGAAATGCCCGGCCGACCTGATATAGGCAGGAAAATCCGACCGTGTGAACATCGAAAATTCAAAATCCCGAAATCCGTTTTTTTTCATAATTACAGAATTACACAGAGTTGTTACCGTTTTACTGTTGACTTTCTCCTTTGAACTTGTATATTACATATATCACGCAGGACTTGGGTTTGTCAAGCCCAAATCTGAGAAATTTCAATAATTTGTTACGGAAATCCATTGGAAACAATTTTTCAGGTTAATTTTTATGATTGCAAAAACACAGTTTTCGAAAAATTCTGCGGGAATGTTTTTTCCTCGTTCGGGAAGCTTGGATCTTTCCGGCTTGTGGGAATTTGCTTTCCTTCCGGAAGGGACACCTCGAACGTTCGATCCGGCAAAGCTCCGGTTCGATCTGCAGGTTTCCGTTCCAGGGTGTTTTGACCTGACGCCGGAATATTATCTCCGGCGGGGCACGGGAATTTACCGTTGTCAGGTCGAGGCGGGCGGCGAAATGGAATTGATTTCCGAAGGGCTGGGTCTCCGCGGCGAATTTTACTGGGACGGGAAGCAGATCGCGACAGTCGACGCCCCGTTTTCCCGCCGGGTGATCCGGTTCGATGCCGGCAAACCGGGCGTGCATGAGCTGCTGGTTGCGGTGAACAATGAATTCGACGACTCCCCGTCCTCGCTGTTCCGGCGCGATTACGATTTTTACGCGCACGGGGGGATCTACCGGAAAATCACCATGGCTCCGGCAGCGGCGGTCCATGCCGACGAGCTGAAGATCATTCCGGTGGACCCTGAAAAAGGCACGGTTCGGATCGCGGTGAAATTTTCCGGAGCGGTCTCCGGTCTGACGCAGGCCGAGATCCGGTTCGACGGTCAAGGCGAGTCGGCGATCCTGCCGCTGAAGGACGGGATCGGAGATCAGGTTTTTCAGGTGCCTTCGCCGCATCCGTGGTCGCCCGATGACCCGTTCCTGCATACCGCCGAAATCCAGGCGGGCGGAGAAACCTTTTCCATTGAATTCGGGCTCCGCAAAGTCGAATGCCGGAACGGCAAACTGTATCTGAACGGGGCGCCGCTGAAGCTGATCGGCTGCAACCGGCATGACGCGCATCCGGAATTCGGATACGCCGTGCCGCTGGATATCCGGCTGCGGGATCTGAACCGCCTCAAAAAAGCCGGTATGAACTGCATCCGGGGCTGTCATTATCCGCAGAGCGAAGAACTGCTGAGTCTGTGCGACCGTCTCGGCATCCTGGTGTGGGAGGAATCGCTCGGCTGGGGCAATAATGAAGCCGCACTGACCGATCCGGAATTCCAGGCCCGGCAGATCCGCGAAACCCGGAATATGGCCGTGAAAAGCGTCAATCATCCCAGCGTGATCATCTGGGGATTCCTGAACGAAGCCGATACGGCGCAGGAATTCGCCCGTCCGCTGGTGAAATCGCTGGCGGAAACCCTGCACGAAGTCGATCCGACCCGGCCGGTAACTTTCGGTTCCAACCGTCTGACCAAAGATATCTGTCTGGATCTGGCCGATGTGATTTCATTCAATACTTATCCCGGCTGGTACGGCCTGGAGCAGGATCAGTTCTGCGATCAAGAAAACATCCGGAAACACCTTGCGGAACTGGCCGAATTCGCATCCAGGCCGGAATTCCGGGAAAAACCCTTGCTGATCAGTGAGATCGGCGCCGAAGCCATTCCCGGCATCTACGGCGGGCAGCGCTGGAGTGAAGAATATCAGGCCGAATTACTGGAAACGGTGGTGCGTCATGTTCTGGAGTCGGATCGTTATTCCGGCACCTTTCTATGGCAATTCTGCGATACGCGGACTTATATCTCCAATGCGTCGCAGGTCCGGGCCGGCGGCTTCAATTTCAAAGGCTTGCTGGACCGTTACCGGAACCCGAAAATTTCCTGGCGGAGAATTTCAGATCTGCTTAAAAATAATCAAAACAAGGAGGACCAAGTATGAAAAAGAAACTGCAGAAAATCCGGCATTCAGTTATGAGGTTCACGCTTATAGAGCTTCTGGTCGTGGTTGCCATCATAGCGATCCTGGCGGGTTTGCTCCTGCCGGCACTGAACAAGGCCAGGGAACAGGGGAAAAAGATCAGCTGTGTCGGGACCTTCAAGACCATCGGTCAGGCAGCACAGTGTTATTCCAATGACAACAACGATTATCTGCTGCCGACGCGGCTGACATTCTCCAACACCAACCAGGGCACGAGTTCAACCCATTTCGGTCTCTATGCCGGAGCCGGCGACCGTTTCCTGACGCCGTATCTGCGAGTATTTTCGAACGGCTATTACGGGGGAATCGCTGTCCACAGCACGACGAAAAAACAGTATCGCACCAATTTGCTGTGCCCGTCGCTGGTGTTTTTGGACAGTGATACCTATGGTTACATCATGAATTTTTTTCTGGATGCCAAAATGAACGGGGAAGGGAGCAGTACTTACCTGGATCGCAACAAGGTGCGGAAACTGGCCTCCATCAAATTTCCCACCCGTTTCATGCATATAACCGAAGGGTGCAGCGGATATCTCAGAGCCCATTATGCCTATGTATATGTCAACAATGGAAACAACCATGCATCGAAGTTTGCCTTCCGGCACAACGGAGCGATCAATGTTCTCTTCTCGGACAGCCACGTCGAATCGAGACTTCCCAGCCAGATCCCCTCGAAAGATGTCCACGGGACAGACGCATATTACTCGGCTTTCTGGAATTATTCCGATGTGAGAAACAATCTTGGATATTAAAAACAAAAGGAGGAAATCATGATCAGAAAATTTTTGGTTCTGGCCTGTCTGGCTGTATTGACCGGCTGCAGCACAGTGTCCGAAGCCCCCAAGTCGGCTGAATTGGTCCTGATCGACCAGGGGAAATCCAATATGGTCATTGCGGTGCCTGATGTCATCGAGAACAAGACCACCGAAAAACTGCTGCTGGATTATGCCCGGGAATTCTCCAAAATCCTGGCCGAGGGATCCGGCGTCAAACTGCCCGTTGTCCGGGAAAGCCGTCTTGCCGCGGGCCAGCCGGCGATCATGGTCGGAAAAACCCGCTTTGCCGTGGATAACGGGATCGACTTTGCGAAACTCCGGCTGTGGGAAGCGGTCATCAAGGTATCGGGAAACCGGCTGATCCTGGCGGGTATTGACGGTCCGCACAACCAGGATGCCGGCGGTATCACCTGGCGGCATCAGCTCGGCTCCGTGCGGGCCATCACGGAATTCCTGCAGAAATATGCCGGTGTCCGGTTCCTGATCCCGGGCAAAAACGGCATCCATGTCCCGGCGTTCAAGCGTCTGGCCGTGGCCGGCGGCACCGATCTGCATCTGCTCCCGCGCTACATCTACGGTCGGCGGCGGCCCCTGGATCTCCTGCATGAGATCGCCAACGGTTATTTCAATGCCATCGACACCAAGCTTTACGGCGGACACAGCTATTACACCGCGGTTCCCGCGAAGCAGTATTTCGCGTCCCATCCGGAATATTTCCATGTGGTCGGCGGCTCCCGTTCCGCACATGGCGGACATCTCTGCATTTCCAATCCGGAGGTGCAGGAGCTCATGCTGAAGGAGATGGCGAAGCAGTGCGATATGGGTTATGACTGTGTGGAACTTTCCCAGACGGATGCCTATGTGCCCTGCGTGTGCGAAAACTGCCGGAAGCTGTTCAATACCAAGGACGAAAGTGAAAAACTCTGGCTCTTCCATCGCAGCCTGGCTGAACGTTTCGCCAAAATCCGTCCCGGGAAAAAGGTGATGATCATTGCGTATGGACCCACGTCCCAGCCGCCGAAGACTTTCCGGAAATTCCCCTCCAACGTCCGAATCGAACTGTGCCGTTATGACGAGGAGACCCTGGAAAAGTGGACCCAGTACGAGGTCCCGCACGGATTCACGGTCTACCTCTATAACTGGGGCTGCTACCATACGATCGGATTTGGCCCCAAACGGACCGTCGCCTATCTGGAAGACCAGCTGAAACTGTTCCGCAAATATGATATCCGCGCGCTGTATTTCTGCGGCATCGGCGAGCTGTACGGACTGGAAGGTCCGCAGTATTACATCTACAACGCCATGATGGCGGCGGACAAGATCGACGGCGCCGCGGCAATGAAAGAATATTGCCGGGCCGCGTTTGGCAAAGCCGCGGCTCCGATGGAAAAGTTTTATGCCGCGATCGACGATGCCCTCGGCGCGTATCAGAAAAATCTGCGTTCCGCGCGGCTCAGGATCCTGAAACCGGGCGGCGTCATCCCGGGAACCTTCACTCCCGATGTGATCGAATTGCTGGAACGCCAGCTCAAGGCCGCGGAAGCCATAGCCGCGGAACCGAAAGTCAAGGCGCGTCTCCGCCTGGTGCGCGCCGAGTTCGATTTCTTCAAAGCCACCGTGCGCAGCGTCACCATTTACAACGCCTACCGTCTGGCTCCGACCCAGGCCATGTTCGACCAGCTGGAAAAAGAAGTCAGCCGCCGCGAACAGCTGCTGAACCGGTTTTTCCCGCAAAAAACCGACCAGGCCAGAGTCAAACGTCTCCCGGGCTGGGAAAAAGTTCCGGTTTTCGGTCCCGGCGCGACCCGGCGGATGGTCCGGGCCAACGGTTCGAGCGGCGCCGTCATGGGTGCTCCCTTCGACTGGAACTTCCGTCTGCTGCGGGAGAAAAAGATCCTGCCGTTCAAAACCATGCAGCGGCTGACGGTCAAAAGGGCATCCGGAGACGTCTTCAATTTCGACTTCGAAAAAGGCGACTGGGCCAAAGCCGAATGGAACGAGGTGACCGGCATCCAGCTGGCCCTCCCGTCCGTTCCCACCCGTTTCAAAACGCTTTACGATTCCAAATATTTCTACGTGGCGTTTGACGGCGAGGTGAAAAATGTCCGCAAATATCAGCCTATGGGCCAGGACGGCAATTGCTGGGGCCAGGATGGTTTCGAGGTCATGATCGATCCTTTCGGCGACCGGGTCCGTCACTATCATCTGCTCTTCAATTTCCTGCCGGACTCCCGCTACGACGCCCGGATGGGGTTTGTCGAGAACTGGCTGGATCCGAATTTCAACAAGTCCGATCCGACCTGGAACGGCAAATGGGATTATAAGGTGCGTCTGACCGACAGACGCGTTCAGGCCGTGGTCCGCCTGGAAATCAGTTCCATGCAGGTGCCGCCTCCGGCCAAAGGAACTATCTGGACCGGCAATTTCGGTCGCGAGGAATTCCATGACGGGATCAAAAATCCGGAACTGCTCCTCTGGTCACCCAATCCGGAAGCGCGCAACTTCCACGACCGGGATAAATTCGGCGAAATGGTGTTCGAATGAAAAAAGCTCTGATCCTGCTCTGCCTGTCTGCGGTGCTCACCCTGGCTGCCGCAGCGCCCGATGCCGGCTGGTGCATCGTGGTTTCCGGCAAAGGCACTGCAGCGGAACAGTATTTTGACAAACTGGCCGCGGGACTGTTGAAAAAAGGTCTGAAGCATCTGACCGGCGCCGAGCTCAAAATCGTCACGGGGAGAAAACCGGCCGGGAAGGCGGTCTTTGTGGGACGGCATGCCGACCCGCTGGAATTTGAAAACCGCCATTGGCAGGGCAGGTTCCGCACGGATGCCGACGGCAACTGGTATTTTGCCGGTTCCTACCGGGCGATTTTCCACATGCAGCAGCACCTCAATCACCGGTTCCATGAGGCGGGCGTGATCCGCTGCGCCGCTTTGTTCCTGCGGGAATATGCCGGACTGCGCGTTCCGCTCCCCAATGTCAGGTATCATTTTTTCACCGCCGGAAAAAAAGTCGATTTTCCCGCCAATTTCAGGATCGACTACGATACGCCGGAGATTTCCTACTGCAACGGCAGAAATACCGGCGACCCGGTCTACGACCTGGTCAACGGCTACCTGCCCGGCGTCTGGTATTTCACCTACGGCGGCCACAGCCATCCGGTGGCGGTGCCTCTGACCGTCTATGACAAGCATCCGGAATATTTTTTCCTCACCGACAAGAACAAACGGTGGCGGGGCAAGCAGTACTGCATTTCCAATCCCGGATTCCAGGAAATGGTTTATCAGGAAATGTGCCGTAAGGTCGATCAAGGTTATGAATGGGTGCAGCTGGCCCAGACGGACGGTTTCGGACTCTGCCGCTGCCAGAACTGCCGGGAATACGGCGGCACGGATGATGCCGGGGAAAAGATCTGGATCCTCCACCGGGCGCTGGCCGAACGGTTCCACAAGGAGCGGCCCGGCCGGAAAGTGGTCATCCTCTGCTATCATCCCAACCGGAATCCGCCTAAGACGTTCAATGAATTTCCCCCCAATGTGATCATCGAATTGTGCAAATATTCGGAAGAATCGTTCCGGAACTGGAAAAACGTCAAAGTCCCCGGCGGATTCGTGGTTTACATCTATAACTGGGGCGCCTATCAGGCCGAAGGCTATTCCCCCAAGATCACGCCCGAAAAGGCCCTCGCCCAGCTGGAGCTTTTCCGGAAAAACCATGTGCGGGGCATCTACCGCTGCGGATTCGGCAACCTTTTCGGTCTCGAAGGTCCGGTTTATTATGCCTACGGGCAGGGACTGGTCGATCCGAAGACGACTGCCGCTCAGGCGCTCGACGAGTTCTGCCGCCTGGTATTCCCTCAGGATCACGCGGCCCTCAAAAGTTTCTACCTGAAACTCTTCCAGGTCATTCAGGTCGATCCGCTGCCGGCTGATTCCGAATCCGCCTGGCACCGGATCTTTTCCAAACGGATGCCGTCCGGATACCGGAACCATCTGCTCTATTCCGGCCGGTATGACGAAAAAAATCTTGAAGAACTTGATCAGCTCCTGAAAAAGTGCGAAGCGTCCGCTCCGGCCAACAGTTTCCCCCAGCTGGTCAGACGGGAATTGGATTTCATCCGCCATACCGCCGTAATGTCGGCCGCTTTCATGAAATATCTGAAAGCACCGGATGAAGCCGCCCTGGAAGACGTGGAGAAAGCCGTCGCCGCGCGCAAAGCCTATTTGTATTCCCTGCCGTTTTACCGGGATAAAAAACGGTTTGCCTCGGTCGCGGGGCTTCCCCTTTTCAATCAGGAATCCCGCGACGAAGTGCTGATCGGCGGGAGCGGGGGCGGACGGTTTGTCTATCCGACCGCCTGGCCGTTCGAAAAACTCCGTGAGCATAAAATCGTTCCGGGGGCGCGGATTGCAGCTGCGGACGGCAAAGATCATGCTCTGCTGCCCGCCCTGATGGAAAAATGGGAACTGGATGCCGGTTTCAATGTCAGTAAAAACGGCCAGGGCATCATCCTTACGCTGAAAGGGCCTCCCGCCCGGAAGGACTGCTCGGATTTCTTCTACATCAATGTCGCGGACTGCCGGATCATTTTCCGCTGCGGCGGGAAAGCCGGTTCGTCACGCAAAGTAATGCTGTACCGTCAGGTCCCCGGCGGCAAACCCGCGGAAGGAGACAAATACGTCGCTGCCGAAGCGGACAGTTCCATTTCGGTCAAGCGGCTCGGATCCGACAATTATTCGGTCTTTCTTCCCTGGAAATACCTGCCGGGCAAAAAGATGCCCGCTCCGGGCGAGACAATGCCTTTCAATATTTCTTTCCGCCGCCAGAAAGGACATAATTTCCAAATGCTGACCTTTGAGCCCGATCTCAAATATCTTAACGAACGCAGCACCTGGATGTCCGGACGCGGCAAATTGTCATTTTGACCGATGATCATAACGATGTATAAGGAATTGCTACTGATGAAGAATCATTTGTCAGACACATGGTATTTCAAAACGGGATTTTCCCCGGATGATTTCACGGGCTGTCCATCGGACGTCCGGCCGTTCCAGTTCCGGGACGGGGAAGATACATTCAATCTGGACCGTCTGCTGCCGGAGCCCGGAAAAAGCGAGCAGGACGGTATGGTCTACAACCGTTTCGAACTGCCGGAAGACACCATGCTGGCTTTCGGCATGGGATGCGACTGGTGGGCGGAAGTCCGTCTGAACGGAAAACTTCTTTACAGCACATTCCCTCTCGGGAACGCCTCCAGCAGCTTCAATTCCGATATCCATACCTTCGCTGCCAAGGGGAAAAAAGGGGAAAATCTGCTTTCGGTCCATGTCCGCCGCGGCAACTGGAGCTGGGCCTTTGCTTTCTCGGAAAAAGATCCTCTGGCGATGGATCCCTGCATCCCGGTCACCATCGACGGCGATCTGAATCATATCCTCGGTCCGGTCAAGCCGATGAATGCAGTCAACAACGGACCGATCAAAGGCCGCTCCAGCCAGACCCGCAGCAATTTCAAACTCTGGCAGGCTGCGAAAATCCCGTTTGCGCGAAACCATGACGCGGCATTCTGTGCCAGTTACGGCGGCGAGCATACGGTGGACATCCATGCCGTATTTCCGGATTTTTCCGCCGATCCGGACGATCCGGCTTCCTACGATTTCACTTTGACCGACGAATATCTGCAGACCACGCTGGATGCCGGAACCCGGATCTTCTACCGTCTGGGCAGCAAGATCGAACACCAGAAAAAGAAATACGGTACCAAAGTCCCGCCGGATTTCAAAAAATGGGCGGTGATCTGCGAACATATCATCCGGCATTTCAACGAAGGCTGGGCAGATGGATTCCACATGAACATCCAATATTGGGAAATCTGGAACGAACCCGACCTGGACCCGGATGATTCCCCCAATAAACGAAACTGGCAGGGGACGGAAAAAGAGTTCTTCGAACTGTACCGCACCGCCGCCTGCCACCTGAAGAAATGTTTCCCGAATCTCAAGATCGGCGGACCGGCACTGTCCGGGAAATTCCCCTGGATGAAACGATTCCTGAAAGCGATGGGCGAAGGGGAACGGGTGCCGCTGGATTTCTTCTCCTGGCATATTTACGGCACCAGTCCGCTGGCTTTGGGAGCGGCGGCCCGCGAGGTCCGCAAATGTCTGGATGAAAACGGCTATACTGATGCGGAAAGCATCCTCGACGAATGGAATTATGTCCGAAACTGGAAGGAAGGTTTCGCCCGGACCATCAAATCCATCATCGGGCTTAAGGGCGCGGTTTTCACCGCAGCGGCCATGTGCGTCGGTCAGAAAACCCCCGTGGACATGCTGATGTATTATGACGCCCGGCCATGCGCCTTCAACGGGATTTTCGATTTTTACACGCTGGAACCCCTGAAAGGCTATTACACGTTCCTGGCCTGGTCCAAACTGGCGGACCTCGGTTCCCAGTTCGAGCTGGACACCAAAAACAAAAACGGGATCTATGCGGCCGGTGCGACGGACGGGAAAGGACATGCCGGAATCCTGATCTGCCGTTATTTCGAACCCGATCAGCTGCCCGGCGATCTGGAAATTTCCGTTCATTTGAATGGAACCAGTCCGGACAATGCCAAAGTCCTCCTGCTGGACGAGACCCATGACCTGACTGAAGTCCCGCCCGAGGCAAAGGACAGCAGCATTATCCGGATCCGGATGAAGGCAAATACCCTGGTCTATATCGAATTTGGAGGACAGGAAAAATGAATCCGATCAGCAATGTTTACAACTGGCAGAGACTCACCCCCGAAGACGCACATTATTATTTCGGCTATTACGACCGGAATCCGTGGAATGCGGACCAGACCCTGCATCTGATGCTCCGGATCGATCAATGCGAACGGCTGCCGCTGCCGGGCGAAAAAGCCGAAATCGGCGTCGTAACCCCGAACGGCGGCTGGCGCAAAATCACCGAGACCCGCGCCTGGTGCCATCAGCAGGGCTGCATGGAACTCTTCCATCCGCAGCGGCCGGACTGCATCATCTATAACGATTTCGATCCCGAAACGCGCCGTCTCGAAGCCCGGATCTTCCAGCTCGGCAAGGGTGAAGTCGGCCGTTACCGCCGTCCGATCTACGCCCTGGCGCCCAACGGCCGGTATGCGGTCTCGCTGGATATCGGACGGATCCCGCGCCGCGGCTACAGCTATGCGGATTGTCCGGTCGGTGACAGCCTGTATCCTGCCGATCCTGACCATGACGGCATTTTCCTGATCGATCTGAAAACCGGCGAAGAAAAACTGCTGGCCAGTTACCGCGCCATGCTGGAAAAGCATCCTTACCGCTACAGCGCGGAAGGACGCTACATCTGGCTGAACCACGCCATCGTCAACTGCGATTCCAGCCGGATCCTGTGGCTGTTCCGCCAGACGCCCGACCAGCATCAGGTCCGCGGCTGGCAGACCTTCATGTATACCTGCGGACTGGACGGCAAGGACCTTTGCTGCGTGCTGCCGGAAGCCTACTGGACGCGGGCGATCTCGCATCAGATCTGGGGCCGCACGCCGAATGAGATCCTGGTGGACGCCAACTGGGACGGCACGGGCCATCATGCGGTCGTGCTGGACGAAAGCGAACATCCGTTCCGTGCGGTCAAACTCGCCGAAAGCCACGGCATCATGTCCCACATGATCTTCTCTCCGGACGGCACCAGACTGCTGGCGGACAGCTATCCGGACGCGGACGGGGTCCAGACCCTGGCCCTGATCGATTCCGCCACGGGCGCCATGGACATTCTGGGACGGTTCAACCACCGGCCGGAAAAACCCAATATCGGCGATACCCGCTGCGATCTGCATCCGCGCTGGAGCCCGGACGGACATTACATCACCGTCGATTCCATCCACGACGGCAGGCACCGTGCCTGTTATCTGCTGAAAATCTGACCGCATTTTTTAACTTTCCCGCTTGACTTTTCCCTCATTTATGTTATAGTGGGACAAAATGATTCAGCTGGTTCGGGAAAGTGAAGGTGTGACATTTATGCCCAGAAATGAAGTTTTTACCAAGCTGGTGTCGAAACTGGATTCGCTGGATTCGGGCTCGATCAATTCGTATGTGCATCTGCTGGCGCGGGAACACGGGTTCATGGAATCGGTGTTCAATTCCATCCGGGAAGGGATCATCATCATCGATGATTCGTACCATCTGGTCTATCACAATGCGGTGGCGAAAGAGATGTTCGGGATCCCGGACGATTATTCGCGGATCCGGATCCCCACCCTGATCCGGGAACTGGACTGGAACCATTTTTTCGGACCGGACGGCATCAGTGCGCGGACCACGTATCATGAGATCGAGATCCTGTATCCGAAACGGCGGGTGCTGAATTTTTACGCGGTGCCGCGGAAAGCGGAGGAGGAGCATTCGTTCGCCACGCTGATCTTCAACGACATCACCACCACCTACGACCGGCTGAGTTCGGAAGCGGAAAACGAACGGGCGCAGCTCATCACCACGCTGGCGGCGGAAGTCGCGCACGAGATCGGCAATCCGCTGAACAGCCTGTACCTCAACCTGCAGCTGCTGCAGAAGAGTCTCGACCGCGGCGAATTCGACCTGAACGACGGCAAAGAGATGGTCGCGGAAGCCAAAAGCGAGGTGGAGCGGCTGGACAATATCATCCACCAGTTCCTGCATGCGCTGAGGCCGACCAAGCCGCAGCTGCATCCGATGGACATCAAGCGCGCGGTGCTGGATTCACTGAATTTCATGCGCCACGAGATCGAAGGGAAAAACGTCACCGTGAACTGTCTGTGGAGTGAAAACCTGCCGAAGATCCGCGGCGACGCCGATCTGCTGAAACAGGCCTTCTACAACCTCATCAAGAACGCGGTCCAGGCGATGCCCCAGGGCGGCACGCTCTCGATCTCCTGTTCCTCGGATGAACATTCGGTCTATGTGGATGTAATGGACCAGGGATCGGGGATCAGACAGGAGGATGCGCAGCACCTCTTCACGCCGTTCTTCACGACCAAAGCCAACGGCAACGGCCTGGGACTCATGGTGGTGGAACGGATCGTGCGCGACCATGGCGGACGGCTTTCCTTCGAAAGCCAGGTCGGGGAAGGGACGCGGTTCCGGCTGGCGTTTCCCGTGATGGGCTCGCGCATCCGTGTGCTGCCTCCTCCGCCCGCTCCCGATGACGACAATGCTGAAACCAACAAGGAGAACAACTGAGATGACTTTGCTGCATAAAAAAGAGGGACGTCCCTCGATCCTGATCGCCGACGACGAACGCGGCACCCGTGAAGCGCTGGCGCGTTTCCTGCGGCCGAATTACGACGTCACGGTGGCCGAGGACGGACAGATCGGCATGAACCTGCTGGCACGGAACAATTACGATCTGGTGCTGTCGGACATCCGGATGCCGGGCGCGGACGGCCTGACCATTCTGGACTGCGCACTGAAGAAAAATCCGGCGCCGCCGGTGATCCTGTTCACCGCCTACGGTTCGATCGAGGCCGCAGTAGACGCCATGAAACGCGGGGCTTTCGATTTCGTCACCAAGCCGGTCAATCTGGACCAGCTGGAGATCCTGATCAGCCGGGCGCTGGAGTCCGGCCGGATCAAAGCGGAAAATTCCGAGCTCAAGAAACGGCTGGATTCGAAATTCGGGGTGGAGAACATCATCGGCAATTCCGCCGCGCTGCAGAAGATCATCGAAAATGTGCGGCAGGTGGCGCCGACCCGCACCACGGTCAGCATCACCGGCGAAAGCGGGACCGGCAAGGAACTGATCGCCCAGGCCCTGCATCAGCTCAGCGGCCGGACCGGAAGGTTCGTGGCCGTGCATTGCGCCGCCCTCCCCGAGACCCTGCTCGAAAGCGAACTGTTCGGACACGAAAAAGGCGCGTTCACCGGCGCGACCGAACAGCGCAAGGGCCGTTTCGAACTCGCCGACGGCGGCACGCTCTTCCTCGATGAGATCGGCGAGATCCCGCTGTCCACCCAGGTGAAACTGCTCCGCGTGCTGGAAACGCGGCAGTTCGAACGCATCGGCGGCGTGGAGACCATCGAAGTCGATACCCGCGTGGTCACCGCCACCAACCGCGACCTCACCGCCATGGTCGCCGAAGGCAAATTCCGGGAAGACCTGTTCTACCGGCTGGATGTGGTGACGGTCCATCTGCCGCCGCTGCGCGAGAGGGTCGAGGACATCCCGCCGCTGGTGAACCATTATCTGGCGTATTTCGCGAAGGAGAACGGCCGGGGCGAGCTTTCCATTTCGGAAAGCGCCATGTCGGCGCTGTGTTCCTATCCGTGGCCGGGCAATATCCGCGAACTCAAAAACTGCGTCGAGCGCATGGTCGTGCTCACGCGCGGCAGCCTGATCGACCTGGACAACGTGCCGGTCAACATCCGCGAAAAGATCACGCCCGGAATTTCCAAAGCGATCCTCGGCGCCTCGACCTGCGACCTGGAGCGCAATGAAAAACTGCTGATCAGCCGGGCACTGGAGGAATGCGGGGGGAACCGCACCAAGGCAGCGGAAAAACTCGGCATCAGCCGCCGCACCCTGCACCGCAAACTCGCCCTTTACGATCTGGAATGATCCGCTTGGCGCAGATGTCATGGAGAGACGTTTTTCAGCCTCTTATTTTTATAACTTCGTAAACACTTCGGGCTATTCCGTAAAGAAATTCCAAGGGAAATCAAGCTCAAAGTAATGAAAGTCGGCAAAAAAACCGATATTTTCTTGATAAACGGTTGAAAACCGATATATTAGGCATAAACCAGGAGAAGAAAAGGTGATCAGGCGCATCCGATCGGCAAAAAGCCGCAAGCTGGCGGAAGTGATCCGGAAGGAACTGAGTTCGATCCGGACTTTTCCGGGCATGCCTGCAGCCTCGGCATCCGAATTGGCGCGGGAATACGGGGTCTCGGTCCCGACCGCGCACAATGTGCTCAATATCCTCGCGAAGGAAGGTTTTCTTTACCGGGTCCGGGGCAGCGGCACCTTTTTCAGCGGCAGCCGGAAAAAAACACTGCGGATCGGGATCGCCGACCAGACCGTCAGTCCGGAATATCTTTCCCCGGACATCAACCGGATCCTGAATTATCATTTCGACTGTGCCGCGGAATATTTCCGAAGCCATGACTGTCAGGTGCGGATCATCCTTTACTCCGAACTGATGGCGGGCGGCGCTCTTCAGGACCTGGATGCGCTTCTGATCAGCGCATTGTATCTGGATTCCGA
>SUWI01000060.1 GCA_015061565.1 Lentisphaerota bacterium | reverse complement strand
GCAGACCCATGTCATTCTGATCAAACTGATGACCGTGTTTGTCTGCGTGTTCTTTTTCTTCGGCGCGCTGTTCATGACCCAGCTGGATTACATCAATCTCTATACCAAGATAGTAAGCGCGGTATGGACCGGCGGTGCGGGTGCGGTGGTGCTGGGCGGCCTTTACACCCGGTTCGGAACGACCGCGGGCGCCTATGCGTCCATTCTGACCGGCGCCACGATTTCCGGCGGCGGACTGCTGATCCAGCGCAACTGGCCCGATTACATTTATCCC
Source organism: Lentisphaerota bacterium (assembly GCA_015061565.1). GTDB lineage: Bacteria > Verrucomicrobiota > Lentisphaeria > Victivallales > UBA1829 > SIG94. Next base: position 24,749 of record SUWI01000060.1, on the reverse strand, counting down.
ATTCTCGACCAGTGGGGCGCCATTCCCGCTCTGTCCCGCGCGCTGGAAACCATGAGCGGACCGTTCGAACCCTGGATCGTCTGGCGGATGAGCGCCATCAAGTTTCCCGTCAACTCCAATGAGATCATGTTCATTTCCATGATCCTGAGCGTAACCATGTATTGTCTGGTTTCATATCTGACCTGCCGCCGGCCGTTCAATCTGGAACGGATGCTCCACCGCGGCAAATATGCGGTGGACGGCGAAGTCAAGCACTTCGAGAAACTGACTGTCCGGAATCTTTACAGGAAACTGATCGGGATCACCCCGGACTATACGCTGGGAGATAAAATCATTGCCTGGGCCACCTTCCTCTGGTCTTTCGTTATCACGTTCCTGCTGCTGTTCGTCGGCACCATCGTCTGGAATCTTTTCAGTCCATGGACGATCGAATGGTGGGGATGGCGTCTGTTCATCATCTCCGTGGTCGTGGCGTGCGGCAAGGCGCTGATCTCGATGGTCTGGTTCATGATCGGCGGCATCATCGACATGCGGCAGATGTTCCGCGACCTTGCCGCGCGCACCCAGCTCAATGACCTGGACAACGGCATGGTGGACGGCAATGTTTCGCTGGCCGACAAAAAATCCTTTGAAAAAATGGAGCAGCAGCCCGAGAAAAAATGACTGCCGCCGATCCGCATAAAAGCAAAAAAAACGGAGAATGAACGATGGCTATGGATTTCAGTTATTATTATGATTTCACCAAAGAGCTGACCATAAAGGAATGGGATAAAAATATACTTCCCGGCGACCGGATGCGCTGGACCGGCAGCCTCGTTCTTCCGCAGGACAAAGCAGGTCCCTTCCCTTATCTGGCGCTTTGGCCGGATTACCTGACCATTGAAGAGATCAACGGCAGAAAAACCGGAAATCTGTCCCGTTCCCTTTATATCGGAATCCGCTGCGGGCGAAGTGCTTTTCCCGTTCTTCTCTCCGGCGGGGAAAACCGGATCGAGGCGGTCATGAAGCTCCCGGACGACCGGGAAGCGGTGCTGTCCGGGAAATTTACTTTTGCAATGGGGTTCGTTCCCGACTTTGAGGAAGGGGTCAAAACGGCTCCGTATCAGGCGCCCGCCCCGTTTGCGGAACCGATATCCGTCAGGCAAAGCGAGTGGAAAGCTGATTTGACCGGCACGCCGGGAGCCGGCAGGACCATGACACCGGGACGGTTCGGTTTTGCCAAAGGCGACGGTCTGCTGGATTACGCGATAAGCAAATTCGGTCTGGTGGACAAAATGTATTTGTGCGGACACCCCAAACATCCCGCGCCTTTCCGCTGGGGATATTGCGTCCTGCCCGGAGATGAAGATGCCCACTTTTCCACGGCAGACATCCGGAAACACGGCGATGAGATCAGGATCAATCAGCTGGCCGCGTCGTGGAAATCCCAGAATGTCCTGCTGGAGTATTCCCTGGGTTCACCCGGATTGTATGTGAGCAGTCCGTCCAAAGACATGCGGCTTTCCCAATTGGAATTTGCGGGGAGTCCCCAATATGTCATGACCTCGGATTCCGTTACCGATCTGGACAGTTTCGATCCGTCGTCCATGAAGGAAAATTTCCTTCTGCTCTTCGGATCGCGGGAATATGTGGAAGTGCCGATCCTCGTTCTTCTGGACCGGAAGCCGGACCGGATGGAAATTACCCGCAAAGGGAACCGGGTCAGCGCCATTACCTTCAGGGGATGCCGGAGAATGATCACCGCCACGCCATTCGGGCTGGAAGTCCTTGATCCGGCAGCGCCTTCGGATACGGAATTCCTGAAAGAAGCGCTGATGCGGGCGAAATTCTGGAGCCGGGCTCTTCTTGCCTGTCCTTCCGAATGCGTGGATTATTTCAAGATAGATGAGAATCATCAGCTTTGCCGTATTACCCAGAAATTCACCCATAAAATATACCGTGACCAGTGGAACACCGTTCCTCTGAAACTGGCCCCCTATCCGCCCGCGGCAGTTCTAAGTGGAAGGTGTGAATTCGACCCGAATGCGGCCGATTTGAAATTCCCCACCAAATACGGCGATCTCCTTGCCGTGGAAGGGGAATGTTCCTCCTACACGATCCCCCTGATGCCCGACGATATCCGTTTCCCATTGGAAGAAGAAGGCGGCGGAGCCGCGGAACTGCTCAACAGCGGTCTGAAAGATTATTTTGATTTTCAGAATCATTTTCCGGATGATGTCCGGCCTTACGCGTATATCGGTTCCACCTTGGAAAGATGGGGGTTTGCGGCGATGCTTGCCCATTTCATGCCCGAAGAATACCGGAAAATGCTGGCGGATAAAGCCGGAAACAGCCTGGTTTCCGTTTGTGATCCCGAAGGCACCTATACCTACCTGGTGACCGAACACGGTCATTTCGGCAGAGAGGAAGAACATTCGAAAAAAGCAACCATCGAATACTATGACGATCCCGGCATGCAGCGGAAAAAGATGAAAAATTATTATCACCGGAAAGAACCTTTCACCGGCGTGGAATATCTGATTTGCTACTTGAACGTGTGGTGGCTTCGCAGACACGGCAATTTGACCGACCGGGAAATCGCTCTTTTTCCGCAGGCTTATATCGAAAACGACTGGGGGCTGGGGATTTCCTTCTACACGCTCTATACCTGCGCTCTTGCCTCCGGCGATTTCAGCCAGATCCGGAAGCATTGGGAGGTCTTGAAAAAAATGTATGTGTATCTGGATCACTATCATGACTGGGCGTGTTTGAGCGCCGGATATTCGGAACGGGGAACGACCTGGTGCGAAGGGGCGAATTACGGAGCCTATACTGCATTCCCCCGTCTGGCAAAAGCCGTCGGGGACACCGAAGCGTATGAATACGGTCGCTATCTTGCCGCCAAGGAACTCGCCTTGCGCATGGCAATCTACCGTTCCTCCCAACACTATTTTTGCAAATGCTACAAAGTTCCGCCGTACGGCATCTCCAAAGCTTTCCGGGAAGAAGAAAGTCCCTGCTTCCAGTTCCAGGGTATTCCCCAGGATCTGGATCAGGATCGTTTGAGGCCGGGCCAGCTGCATACTTTCATTACGGAAGGAACCTTCCCCGAACTGCTGCGTCATTTCCGGCAGCTTCTGCCGGATGAACACCGCGATATCATCAGGCGGTATCTGGCCCAAACGCTTGGTCCGGAATGGAGCAAGATCAAATTTTTCTGGTTCAAAAAAGTGACTCCCACCATGATCCTGCTGGAGCTGGCGGACGATCCCGATTATCCGGCTGATAAATTTCTGCAGGCGTATGAACAGACGGTCAGGATGGATTATCTTATCGGTTTCCGGCGGGATATGGATACCTTTTCCACGATCCAGCCGGAGAGATTGTATCAGGCAATGATCCTGGCGAATTTCGAAGCCAGAACCCAGCCGCTCCAGCTGGAACACTGGGAAGACATGCAGATCATGAAAGCCTGTCATACGAAACAGGGAAAAGTCATCATCCGCTATGCGGTGACCGGAGAAAAGCCCATTCTGATCTGCCGTTTGAAAGACGGGGCAAAAGTCAGAGAATCGTTCCCTGCCGCAGAAGAAAAGAATGGCAAACTCTTCTTCCGCCCGCAGGAAAAAGAGGGTTCAATAGAAATCGCATTCTGAAAAGTTTCAATCGCAAAGGAGATGAATATGATGAAAAAAATGATTTCAGCGGCGTTGGCGGCTGCGGCAATTCTGGTTTCCGCAGGAAAACCATCCGATTTTAACGTTCCCGACAGCTGGAAGCCCAAAGTGATCCTCGGCCGGGATTTCTGGATGATCGGATCTCCGATCATATTCCGGGGCGATAAAATGGTCCCCAGCGAGAATAGCTGCATGACGGCGGGAGATGCCTTTTATCCATTGGAAAAAGCGTCTCCGGGGATCCGGAAACTGGCATCGATACCTGCATTTTACGATACGGCAAAAATCCTGGGCTGCTTTTATGACTGCACCAGAAAAAAACCGGATGGGACCTACAGTTTTCTTCTGCCGAAGATTCCGGACCATAAACTGATCACCGACTATCCGTTTTTCCTCTATGAAACCTTTGTCCTGCGGACCACTATGATCGGCCGCAATTACCGTCCCGACCAGGCGAAAATGTGGAGACGTTTCGAACCGGTCAAGGAACAGGTCCAACGGTTTTATTTCGGCAAATTCGATTTGAAAAATCTGCAGGATTTCCGCCGGGAACATCCCAATTTCATCGGGGTGATCGGCTGCACGGAGTGGTATAATGAGGCATCCGCTTTATTCAATAGCAGATTCGATGGTGCGGTAAAATGGAAGATGCTTACTCCGGAACAGGCGGAACAGGTCCGCAGGGAATACCGGGTCGATGACCGGTCGGCCGACGTCCAGAGATACCGCGCCAAAAAACTCTTCGACCGCGGTGCGGAAATCGTCGGGGACGCCTCTCTGATCAACATATTCGACGGGGCCAACTGCGTCGGACATCTGGCCGCCTACTACGGCGCCGGTGTCATCGGCTGCGAAACCAGCCGGATCTGGCGTTACTGGGAAAACCAGATGATCTGCGAACGCGGCGCCGCCCGGCAATTCGGACGGGCCTGGCAATGGTTCATCGCCAGTTTTGCAACCAGGTTTACTCCGGACGGCAAAAAAGTCACTGCCGATTACGACGGCATCAGACGTCCGCTTCAGGGAATGAGCCACAATTTGATTGACCGGACTTTTTATTATGCCTGGCTCTCCGGCGCCAATTTCATCCAGAGAGAAGCTTTCGCCAATAAGCTGTTTACCTCGGCGAACAGAGATTTTTCTCCCGAGGGGGAAAATTATGTGCGGTTCTTCAACTTTACCAAAGCCCATCCCGGCCGCGGCACACCTTACACGCCGATCGCTCTGCTCAAACCCGCATTCAACATCGACCGGAGAGAATCCGTAATCTCCGAAAACACGCCAGGAACCGGCATGGTCAACGCTTTCAAGACCGCGATCTACCGCCAATATCCGGATGAATATATCCGTTCGAAGATTCCCGGTTTCCGGTATGAGCCGGCCCATGAGAATGATACCATGTTCAACAAGGCCGGATTTGAGATGGGACTGACCAATACCGCGCCTTACGGGGATATCTTCGATGCCCTGACCCCGGATTTTCCCGATCAGAGTTCCTTCCGCAGGATCATTCCCGATTATAAGGCTGCCATCCTGCTGGGCGAATATCCCAACCAGCCCGAAATGGAAAAGATCCTGGTCGATTACGTGAAGAACGGCGGCATTCTGGTCCTCAACACCCGTCAGCTCACGCCCGGTTTTCCGGAATCGTTCACCGGAATCCGTCTGACCGGCAAAAACCAGCTGAAAAAAGGTTACCGGATCGACCTGATCCAGCCCGCAGGCGCACAGGTCATCCGCAAGCTGCCGGACGGGACTCCGCTGTTTACCCGAAATCAATACGGCAAAGGTTCGGTCATCGTCACCACGCCGCAATTTCTGATCCCGGAAACGAAAAACTGGCGGATGCAGGCGGTAAAAGCCAGCTCCGGAGCCTTGCAGTTCCCGTATATCGAACAGCTGCTGAAAACCTTGTGCGAGGAAGTCTCACCGGTGAAAGTGGACGGCGACATCAAGTTCGGTCTGAACAAAACCGCTTCCGGCTGGTGGCTTTATCTCTTCAACAACAAAGGCGTCATGAAAATGGACGGCGAACCCGAAAAACTGGATCCCGCCCGAACCGCCAAGGTCAAAATCGATTTCCACAAGCTCCAAGTCCGGACTGCGAAGGAACTGCGTTCCGGCCGGGAACTGGCAGTCCGGAATAATCTGCTGGAATTGGAGATCGGTCCCGGCGATTTCATGATTTTGGATTTGAAATAACTCACTTTGTAAGGAGATCCACTTTTTATGAAGAAGATTACCATTGTCCTTTCCCTGCTGACCGCCATGCTGCTGGCCGCACAGGAACAGACGATCATCGTCCGGATGGTCAGGCATGGACAGCCCGGAATCCAGGGCACCGATTTCACCCCTGCGGACAAGCAGAAGTGGATCGGTCTGGGATTGACGCCGCTTGGGCGCAGACAGGCTGAAGTCACCGGTCGATTCCTGAAAAAAGAAGGGATCCAATGGGAAAAAATCATTGCCTCGCCGCAGGAACGGGCGTCCGAAACAGCGGATATCATCTGCGGCATTCTCGGCAAGACCTTTACCCTCGAACCCCGGCTGCGGGAAATCGGCAACCCGATCCGGGAACCCTTGTCGAGCTTGCGGAAACGGTTCGGGAATCTGGCTCCCGATGCCGTATTGGATCTGACCGATCAACAGCGGAAAGGTTTCCGCGAAAGCAATCAGCAGCAGGGCGAACGTGGACGGGATTTGATCATGAGTCTGTTCAAATCTTCGACTAAAGGACCGGTCCTGCTGGTCACCCATGGGAATTTCATGACTACCACCATCCGGGAAATGACCGGCAAATCGTTCAGTCCCTGGAATTGCGGCATGGCGGAATTGAAAGTGTGGCCGGACGGCAAGGCGGAACTGGTCAAAGGCGCTTATCCCGAAGCACTCGCCGCCGAACTGATCACCAGCAACCAAACGACCTTCCTCTCGGATCCCTGGTATTTCAAATTCCTGCCGTATCCGGATCCCCGGCCCGATGCCGTTGACCTGTTGAACCGGGAATTCCGCAATCTGATCGGCGGACAGAGAAGTTCGTGGAACAGAAAGCGCAGCACCCCGGCCCAGCTGGTTGAAGCCGGCAGCGGAAAGCTTTTCCTGCAGGGAGAAAAGAACCCGGCTGCAGTCGTCTCGCCCCGGTTCCCCCTCAAGTCCGGAATGAAATACCGGCTCCGGGTCACGGCTTCGGGAAATGGTTCCGGAACAGTCAGACTGACAAAATCCCCCTGGCAGAAGGAAATCAAGCTCTCTCCTGAAAACAAGGAATATGAATTGGAATTCTCCGTGACCGGGAAAATTTCTCCCTTCTATGAGATCCAGCTGGAAGCCGCTCCGGGAAGCAAAATGACCGTGAGCGGCCTGACGTTCAGTCCGGTTCAATAACTTTTTGATGTACAGAAACGGCGGAGAGAAGGACCCTTTTTCAAAAGGCCCGTTCTCTCCGCCCGGTTATTCGACTTTATTTATCCAATATTATTGCTTCCGGCGTAATTCCGCGGCCCGGCGGAGCAGGAGCAGGAACTCTGCCCGGTCGCCGTTGACGTCGTCGCCGAGGTTTTTCTGCGCTTCCGCCGCGGCGTGGTCGATAGAGGCGTCCGGCGCAAATTTGGAATTGCGCAGTGCCAGACCGAATTCGGCCACCGCCGACGCCCATTTCCAGTTGGGACCGGTAGCCGGAGCGGATTTGACTGCAACGGTGTTTTCATGGGCCGCTTTTTTGCCCTCGGGATCACGGTAACGCAACCGGAAAGTCAGCAGTTCCTTACTGCCTTTCGCCGCGGTGCCCTGATACTTGAGCTGCGGCATTTCCGGGACGGCCGTGTTTTTGACTGCATCAGGGGCGTTTGCCGGGATGATCTCGTATAGTGCGGTCACCTGCTGGCCCAGGCCGACGGTGCCGGACTCCTTGTTGTCGTCCCGGAAATCCCGGTCGGTCATGTCGCGCAACTCGTATCCCAGCAAGCGGCAGGCGAAAACCTGACCGGGATTGAATTCGATCTGGAATTTCACATCCCGCGCCAGGGCATACATATTGCCGGTCAATCCGTGGACGAATACGCGTTTGGCCTCGCGTATGCTGTCCAGGTAGAAGACATTGCCGTTGCCTTTGTTGGCGAGCATTTTCAACTTGTTGTCCTTGTAGTTGCCCATGCCGCAGCCGGCGATGCTGAGGTAAATGCCGGATTCGCGTTTTGCCTTGACCATTTCAACCAGTTCGGCCTCGCTGGAAGCGCCGACATTGAAGTCGCCGTCGGTCACCAGCACGATCCGGTTGTTGCCGCCTTCGATAAAATGCTTTTCGGCGAGGCTGTAGGCTTTCTGAATGCCTTCTCCGCCCGGAGTATAACCCGCGGTTTCGAGCTTTTCGATCTTGCGGCAGACCGCTTCGATGTCGGAGCTTCCCTCCAGCAGGACTTGCACACCGCCGCCGTAGGTGACCATGCTGACCTTGTCTCCCGGACGCAGCTGTTTCGCCAGCGTCGTCATCGCCTCCCGGACCATGGGGAAAACATCTTCCATGGAGCCGGAATTGTCGATCAGGAACACATAGTGGGAGGGCGGCAGCTGTTCGCGGACCGGCGTCTTTGCCTGCACTCCGATCAGCAGCAGCCGGTGGGCCGGATCCCATGGCGCGTCTCCCTGTTCGAAATGGGGACGCATGACCTGATCCTTCTGCGGCATCGGGTAATCGTAACTGAAATAATTGATCAGCTCTTCCAGCCGGACCGCTTCCGCCGGGGGCAGGCGGTCTTCCTGCAGGATCATGCGGCGCAGATTGGCATACATGGCGGTGTCGACATCGGCGCCGAAGGTCGACAGTGGATTCGTCGAAACGGGAACGAAGGGCCGTTCGCCAACGGTTTTGTATTCCTCCGTATCGAATACGGGCGTACTGCCGCCGAGGTCCACTTCACTGCGGGAGAAGGCCAGCCCGGACGGCGCACAGCACTCCATACAGGCATGGGGAGCGATCAATGCGGACATTGCCATTTTTGGCATAGCGAACAGCGGAGCCGGCCGCCGCTGTGAGCGCCCGACGGATATTTTTCTGTTCGCTGTTAAAGTAGGAATCGTGTTGACCAAAACATCCAGGATCGACGTTTTTTTCCGGGGCGTCGGCCGCTTTACGGCCGCGGCTTTGGTCAGGAACGCGGCTTCGAAATCCGAATCCGAAGTGAATTCGTCCGGACGCGGCGTCCGTTCTGTCTTCCACTGGGTCAGCAGTTCATCCAATATCTTATCATCCATCATCTTGCCACCTCCTGAGCCATCATCTTTTTCAGCATTTTTTTGGCTTTGAAAATTCTTTGATAAAGCGTGTTTTCGTTACATCCCAGCCGGGTCGCGGCTTCGCTGCCGGAAAGGTCGCTGAGACAGCCCCAGACGATTGCTTCCCGGTAAAGTTCCGGCAGTTTCGAGACGGCCTGTTCGAGTTCCACGAGCCGTTTTTCGGTGTTGCCGTTCTTTGACGTCTTGGCGTCGGCGACGTATTGCTGCCCGGCTTCGCTGCGGCGTTCCCGTTCGCGGACCAGGTCGAAGGCGCAGTTCACCGCAATGCGGTAGACCCAGCTGCGCAGATCCGCTTCGCCGCGGAAGGATTCTGCTTTGCTCCAGGCCCGCAGCAGCGCATCCTGGATCACATCATCGGTGTCGGCGGCATTGCCGACAATGCGGTAGACCCCCCCGCGCAAATAATTCAGTTCTTCGCGGCACAGCCGCTGGAATCGCATTACCAAATCATCCATCGTTTTCTCTGTCCTCTCTTTTTCCGTTTTTCCTTCATCAAGCATCCGAAGCTGTTCAGCACAACGCCGCGCCGGGGACATCCCTTTGCAGCCGGGTTATAACTATAAGACGTTCCCAAGGTGGGAATTCTTAGCGACCTTACCGAAAAAAAAGCAAAAAAAACCGTAAAATCCGTAAAATCCTTTGTGACCGGGAAATACGGGAACGGGGATCGGGCTTTTTCAGCGGACGGATTTTCCGGAACGGAGCGAGAGCATCCGGACGGCGGCACAGGCCGCGCCGAAACCGTTGTCGATATTCACCACCGTCACCCCGGAGGCGCAGCTGTTGAGCATCGCCAGCAGAGCGGTGATGCCGTTCAGCGAGGCACCGTAGCCGACACTGGTCGGGACCGCGATCACCGGACATTCCACCAGACCGGCGGTCACGCTCGGCAGCGCGCCTTCCATGCCCGCAACGGCAATGATGATGTCCGCCTTCCGGAGCCGTTCGAGTTTGGAAAGCAGCCGGTGCAGACCGGCCACGCCGCAATCCGGGATCAGGAAATTCTCCGCACCGCAGACCGTCAGGGTATTGACCGCTTCCCGTGCGACCGGCAGATCGGAAGTCCCGGCGCAGATTACCGCGACTTTTCCGGGACGTCTGACTTTTTTCCGGGCCGGGATCATGATCGAACGGGCCAGTTCATCGTGCACGGCTTCGGGCAGTTTTTTCAGCACGAATTCCGCCGCCTCGGGAGCGACCCGCGTGGCCAGCACGGGTTTGCCGTGCGCGGCCAGTTCCGCCATGATCGCGGCGATTTGTTCCGGGGTCTTGCCCGCACCGTAAACAAATTCCGCAAATCCGCACCGGCGGTCGCGTTCGAAATCCAACTCCGCAAAGGAAGAAAGGTCGTTTTTTTTCATTCCGGCTCCGTTTTGATGTCATTTTTCGAACAATGTAATACGGAAAAATGAAAAATCAAGTCCGTTTTTCACTTGTTTTTAGACGAAAACGGGATTATAGTGTTACTTTGGAGGAACCGGAATGGAAAAAGAACGGTCGGAAAAACGTTTCAAACTGATCCTGTGGGGCATCGTGCTGGCGGCGCTGCTGGTGCGTATCCTCTGCGCTCTGCCCGCACTGAAGGAAGGCCATGACTGTCTGCTGAGAACCGACTCCCTCAGTTATCTGACTCCGGCGGACGCGCTGCTGAAAGACCATGCCTACTGGACCGCTCCGGGTTCCGGAATACCGATGACCAAAAGGCCGCCGGGCTGTGCGCTGCTTCTGGCCGCGGTATTCGCCGTTTTCGGAAAAAATCTGACGCTGGCGGCGCTGCTGAATACGCTGGCATCGGCGCTGACCTGTTATCCGGCCGGACTGTGCGGACGTCTGCTCGGCGGACGGCGGGCGGGATATCTGGCGGCGGGTCTGCTGGCATTGAATCTGACTTCGCTGGCCCATGCGCCGCTCCTGCTGGCGGATACGGTGCTGGGCTTATGCTGCGCCTGGGCCGTCTATTATGTGCTGAAAAGTCTGCGTGAACACAGCGTCGGAGCCTTCGGCGCAGCCTCGCTCCTGCTGGCAGTCGGCGCGTGGATCAAGCCGGTCAACACGCCGATCCTGATCGGCGCCATGCCGCTGCTGGCCCTGCTGTTTTTCGGATTCCGGAAAAAAACGCTGTATGTGCTCGGGACCGTGATCCTGACTTTTCTGCTGCTGATGTTTCCGTGGATGCTGCGCAATTACCGCTGCGGGGCGGAATTCGATATGGACAGCAACCGCGGTGAAATGCTGTATCACAGCGGCTCGGCGATCCTCGGAGCCGTCACCGGCGGCGACACCGGCGTGATCCGCGAACGCATGGCGCGGGAAACCTGCGCCTATCTGGACGCCCATCCGGAACAATATCCGAACACCCGGTCCCGGAATGCTTATTGTCAGAAAAAATATCTGGAACTGATCCGGCAGTATCCGGGGGCATTTTTCCGGACCCATCTGCCGCAGTGGACCATGCTGCTGCCCGACCTGCCGACGTTTCTGGAAAACAACCGTCTGACCGTGACCGGCCGCGGCACGCTGGACGTCATGCGCAAGGATGGAGTTTACGCCGCGCTGAAACATTATCTGGACGGGCGGTTGGGGCTGGCGATACCGGTCCTGCCGTTTGTGCTGATCACGGGGCTGCTCTATCTGGGGGCGGGCATGCTGCTGATCATCTGGCTGTATCATTGGAAAAAGAGATGGCGGATGCTGATCCTCTTCGGTATTTTCGCCTTTTTCTACCTGTTCGCGGGCGGACCGGTGGTGATGCCGCGGTATCAGATCCCCGCCCTGCCGTTCCTGTGCGCCATGGCCGGCACGTGGTACATCCTGCTCCGCCGGAAAACCGTAAGGCCTGCTTCGGCGGACTAAGTTGCCTGTCGGACAAGTCGGATAGGTCGGACAAAGACATGAAATCCTGGCTTATGACGCGGGAGTTTTTTTTCTGTGAAATCACGGATCACGGCGGAAATGCGAGTTTATCATTTTCCGTGGTTTTCCGGCGGAACATGCCGGCTGTGGTTTTCTCCGTTGGAAAGCATCATGTTCCTGCATTCGACTGCAATAAAAAAGGTCTGTTTTCAGCGGGATCCGAAAGGATCGGTCCTTTTTGAAAACAGACCGGAAATTCAGATTACCAGAATCTCCACCAGGGGCGCGGCGGCGGAGGCGGCGGAGCCGGTTTATGATGCCTGTGCACCGGTTTCGGCGGCGGAGGCGGTGGCGGCGGAGCCGGTTTATGATGCTTGTGCACCGTTTTCGGCGGCGGTGGCGGAAGCGGTTTTGCGGGGGCCGGTCTCGGCGCAGCTTTCGGCGGCGGAGCCGGTCTGGCGGGAACTGCTTTCGGCGGCGGAGCCGGTCTGGCCGGTGCGGCCTTCGGTCCCGGGCCATACTGCGGATTCGGCTTCTGGGCCGGGCCGTGCGATGGCGGCGGAGCGCCCAGCGCCACGACGGCACTGACGGCAGCGATCGCTGCAATGGTCACTTTTTTCATGAATACCTCCTGTAATTTGGGATTGAAAGCTATTATAGCATTGCAACCGTTTTTTTTCAAGTCCGGTTCACCATAAAATCATATTGCCGGCTGTTACCCGGCAGGGTGCGCGGACTTTAACCGAGAAAACGGACTTCGCCGCTGACAGGCTCCGGCACGGGATTCCTGCTTCAATAACGCGGTTCGGAAATCAGCAGCGGAGTTCCCCGGTTGTATGCTTCGGAAAACAGTTCGAAATGATCTTTTTTCACCACATACCGGAACGGTTTCCCCGTGACCGGATCCAGCGGCAGCGTGCTCAGAATTTCAGGCACCAGCACCGTAGTCGACGCAGGATATTTCCCGTGGAGCGAACGGTATAATTTCAAAGCAAACGCAGTTTCCAGAACGCCTTTGATCCCCATGACCCTGAGGAAACTCGGACGGCTTAAATCTTCCGGAGGCAGATCGTGATTTTCCTCAAGATATTTTTCGCGACGGAGTGCCATCCGGAGATAACAGAATGCCGTTTCGATCAGCAGCGGACGGATCAGGAAAAAGATCACTGGATTCATTCTTCCGATCAGTTTCCGATCATGATCATAATCTTTCAACAATTCAGCGCAGATTTCCGTTTCGCGCCAGGCATGAGAGCTGTAATCCCGACTGCGGATCCAGTTCAGGAAAAAGCGGTAGTCGTCAGCGTATTGCGGTCCGTCCGGACCGAGAGCGACGACCTGACTGCCCAGGATCAGATCAAGATTGGCATACACCAGTCCGCAGATCAGCAGCGGCTGACGCTCCAGCAGCCGGCTGGCCGGAGTCACTGCTTTCAGCCGGGGAAGAATGAGTTCGGTCTTTCCGGTATAATGGGCAATGGCGGCCCGGGCTGCTCCGGTCCGGACCATTCTGCGGATATTGTTGAGCACCGGTCCGAAGCTGTTGAAATCCGTATAGGAACCGTTGAACCTGATCTGATCGTATTTTGCCAGTTCGGCGATCCCGGCGGTCAATTTTTCCCCGGACGGGCCTTCCGATACGCGGATCATCTCATCCTTGCGTGCCGGCTTCAGAATGTTTCCGGACGCATTCCGCGCGATCCAGTCAAAGGAAGAATTGAACGGAAAATCACCCGTATCGAAATTCGGCTTTTCCATCATAGCGAAAAGTTCCGAGAGCTTTTTCGTGCCGTCTTTGGCATTCTTCCTCCGGGCGTAAAACGCCTCCAGTGTCATCGGACGTCCTTCCGCGGTGAGCCGAGCCAGCGTCCTGATCCGCCGGACCGCCTGGATCCCGTAGAAAATTCCCCAGATGGACATGGAAATCAGGATCAGAATGCCGTAAGCGGCCAGCACTCGTTTCCAGCCGGGACGTTTTTTCAGCACCGTCAGGAGCGGCAAGATCAGGATCAGCACCAGCGAGAGCCCCGCCGCAGTCAGCAGGGCCGGAGGCAGAAAGCAGGCATATTGAAGGCTGCTATCCGACAGGAACGGACAGCTCAGCACCAGACTCATCGGCAGCAGAACGACCGGCAGGGACGCAAACAGAACCAGACGCAGCAGGGTACCGAGATTCCCTGCCGCGCTGAAGCGGGCGGACCAAACCGCCAGATAAATGGTCAGCAGCAGAACGGTGACGGCCGCCGGTATGGCTTCCCGGTGCAGATGAGCGTAGGGAAGAACGGCGTAGATTTCCGCTGTATTGAGAAGATCCAGCCGATGCAGGGAAGATTCGGCGAGCTGTAAATCGTGCAGCGGCGGATTGAGTCCGGCCACCGCATAACTCCAGATCCCGAGCAAAGCTCCTCCGGCCAGGAAGAAAGCCCAGTTCCTTTTTTCTCTGCGCCGACCAAAAAACCATCCGAACACGACTGCGACCAGGATTTGCAGAATCAGGTAACAGCACTGGTATTCGCCTCTCTTGAATACTTGGATCGTGCTCACGGTTGTCAGCAGGATCATCAGAAAAACAAGATATTGCTCTTTTTTGTCCATGCTCATTCCTCCCTTTTTGCGCGAACATTGTCCGACTGGTCGGACCTGTCGGACCTGTCCGACAATCGCGGATGACTGGTCATGACACGAGATTTCGGAGTTGGAATCCCGGTGATCTCGCGTCATACCATCGGTTCCCGCGCTTCTCCGTATCATTCCGTATTCTCCGTATTCTCCGTTTCAGTTCGCGGTTTCCCGGTTGAAAATCAGCCTCGCCCCGACATCATTTTTCCTGTTCGGTCCGGCACTGACGATCTCCACGCCTTCGGCCTGGCGGACAGCTTTGTTGTCGAACTTTTCCCGGCCGCCGATCCAGACCGGATCGTTGACCGTGATCCGGCCTTTCCGGTAAATCATCGGCTTGCCGGTGAACGGGTCGACGGGCGGATTGTCGAGCGTGTCCGGATATTTCCCCGTGCGGCGTTTTTCGAGCTCGATCCCGATCAGGGCACGCATCGCGCGGTAACAGGCGGTCAGGACCATGATCTTCTTGTCGGCACTTTGACTGGCCGGGAGCATCATCTCCTGAAGGATCCCTGGTCTTTTTCCCGGCCAGCCCATCTCACCGAAACTCCGGATCTTAAAACATTTCATATAACGGTTCCGGTCGAGCGTGCAGAAATACCACATCGGCGGATAGAGATAACGCAGTCCATACCGCCCGGGGTAAGATCTCCCATTGGAATCGGTTCCGCCGTGCGCCGCGGAACGGATCACGGAATCGGCGAACACCGCCTCCGAATACACCGTGTCGAAATGAATTCCCGGAACGGCTTTTTCATCCCGTTCGAGTTCGGCAGCCCACTGTTTCAGCAATTCATCCGGCACCTGTCCGGAAGCGAGCAGCCGTTCAAAGCCGAGCATCCGGTATCTTTCACACGCGATCAGGACTATCGTCATGATCAGACTGTTCGTCCGGTTGCCCAGATAGTCCGCGACCCGTTTCATCCGTTCCATCGCGGCACAGGCGTCCGCCAGTTTGCCGTCCGCCAAAGCGAAACGGACCTGCCAGAGTTCCCAGCGGCAGATGTCGCGGCACCAGTTCAGCTCGGAGAGATCCAGACAGGTGATGTCGCCCGACAGGATCCGGAGTTTCCGGGCCGGCAGACGGCGGCGGTTCAGCATCCGCTCGATTTTCTTCCGCGGCTCCGACTGTCCGAAGACCGATTTGAACCGCCGGAACACCGATTCCGGATAAATCCCGTCCGGGGTGCCGGAAATCATCACATCCATACCGGATTTCCGATCGGACGGATAGGCTTGTTCGATGCAGGATCTCACCTGCTGCCAGAATGCCTCGTCCACGGGACGGTTTTGGCAATATGCCGCGTTCAGCGCTTCGAGGGAGACCGGTCGCCCGAAATGCTTTTCCAGTTCGGCCATGGTCCGCTCGGACCGGCAGTGTTCGGCATACGCCATTCCCAGCGAGATCAGGTAAACTCCCGCCCAGAGTCCGAGGATGATCACTGTCGCCCGGCTGAAGATTTTCCGGACCGGGAGCTGTGCCATCTGCGCATACATCCGCGCGGTCAGGACGTATGCGAGGATCCACAGGAAAACCCCGGCGAATGCAGCCGGATACAGCCACCAGGCGGGACCGGTGAAATAATCGTCGAAGCAACAGAGATGGCTGTGCAGCCCCAAAACAGAAAAATTCTGCGAAGCATACACAGCTGCGAAACAGCCGCAGACGGCTGCCGACAGACACACTCCGCGTGCCAGAATGATCTTCCAGTTTCCGGGAAACAGGAACAGCGGACACCATAAGACCAAAATCAGAAACACCAATACCGCAGCCCCGGCCAGAGAGCGTTCTTCTGAATACCCGCTGCGCAGATAATAGAGAAAGATCCATCCGGACACCAGCACAGAGAGCAGAGCGACAGCATAAAGCGCCAGCCTGCCCGGCGCATTCCATGGGATTTTCTCCGCCGCGCGGCGTTGGCAATAGAACTGGATCCAGACCGTCAGCGCATACAGCACAGCAAGCAGGATTCCGTCCAGCCAACTGACGGTGAAAAAGGTTGCCCGGAACGGCATCAGATTCAGCGGAAAATCACCTTGAAGGAGTATCAGCGCGGGAACGATCCACAAAGCGGCCAGCAGGAGAGTGAATCCGGTGAACACTCCCTGTGCCGGATGGTCAGTGAAAAACAGTTTTTTCAGAAAATTTTTCATGTTTGCCATGCTCCTATATTGCTGTGGTTTTTTCGCGAACTTTTTACGGAGAATACGGAGAATACGGAGAATACGGAATCCGCGGAAGACAGGCTGCGGCACGAGATTTCAGAGTTGAATTTCCGGTGATCTCGCCTCATGCCATCGGTTTTCGCGCTTCTCCGTATCATTCCGTTTTCTCCGTTTTCTCCGTTTCAGTTCGCGTCTTCCTTCTTGAAAATCATTTTCGCCCGGACATCGTCCGCGTATTCCCGCACGGCCGCCTGATCCTGGCCTTGTTCGCTTTTGCGGTTCCAGCCGAGACTCCAGACCGCTATGCCGTCTGCTTCGCGTCTTTCCGGAATCAGTTTGCCCAATGCCGGATTCCAGACTTTGACGAGCAGCGGCATTTTACCTTTTTTGTAGAACATCGGCTTGCCGGTGAACGGATCGACCGGCGGATTTTCAAGTTGGTCCGGATATTTCCCTGTGCGGCGTTTTTCGAGTTCAACGCCGATCAGCGCGCGCATGGCGCGATATTTGGCGGTCAGCGTCCGGGAATTTCTGGTCATGATCTGGACGGGAAGATTGCTGTAGAAGCGGCCGATACCGAAATTATAATCGCTATATGGAAGTTTGCTGTAGCGGTTGTGACGGAACCGGCTCAAGCTCATCTTACGATCAAGTTCCGCATAATACCAGGCCGGAGGATAGAGCCAGCGCAGCGGATACAGCGGCAGCGAATGATCCCCATGCGCAAGCCGGTAAAAAAGACAGTTGATCCTGACTGTGTGCATATAGATGGAAAGCCGTTCCCTTTCGGGGATTTCTTTTTCCCTCTGTTCGAGGTCGGCGGACCAGCGTTTCAGTTCGGGATCCGGCACGCGTCCGTCCGCCAGCAGCAGTTCCATCACATTCAGCCGGCAGTGTGCGTCATTCCAGAGCAGTTCGTGCATATTGATTGGATTGCGGCGATAAAATTCCAGCGCATTTTCCATTCGATGCAGAACTTTGAGAGCTTCCGCCGGATCGTTTTTCTCCAACAGGAAAACGATTTTCCACCATTCCAGCCAGAAGAAACTGCGGTAATCCGAATGGTAGGAAAACGCGCAGTCCAACCGGTCGTTTTTCATCGGGAAAAAACCGGAACGGAACGGTTTATCCAGATCCCGTTCCCATTCTTTCAGGGGAGTGAGCCCTTCGATCTCCGCCTGCCATTGCTGCCGGAGCTTTTTCGGAAGGACCACGTTGTTCTTGGTCAGATACGGATGGAACAGATAGTGGTGCGGAATGAACGGTTTTGCGGTTATCCCCCAGCCGTTTTTGCGCAGCAGTGCGTTCAGACCGTCGGCATTCAGCGGATAACCGAAAAATTCACCCAGTTCGGCGGCCGTCCGTTCCGCGGCACGGTGCTGAACGACTGCCATCCCGCCGGAAATCAGATAGACCGTCGCCCAAATCCCGAGCATGATCTTCACCGGAAGGCCGAAGATTTTTTTGAACGGGATCCCTGCTGCGGCATACATTTTCGCGCTCAGCAGATACCCAGCAATGAACAGGATCACGCCCAAATAGACGATCATCAGGTCCTTGCCCGGCGTATAATTGCCGTCCCAGATCGTTGTCATACTCGTTCTCATGTAGAAAACCCACACTTCGCTGCAGGTCAGCCGAAGACATTTCAGAAAATGATCTGCGCACCAGAACGCCCCGGTCCAGCAGAACGCGCGCGGCAGCCAGTATTTCCAGTATCGGGGCATGGATGCCGGAGGCATCACCCAGACCGGCAGGACCAGCAGAAAACAGAATCCATATCCGATACCGTAACTGGATGGTATCCACGGCGCGGTCGCCATAGCCGCAAGCAGGAATGCAAGGCTGACCAGCATCCCCGGCGAATTCCATTTCGGTTTTTTGCACAGGATCTCGGAACGGTGAAAACGGATGAACAGGATCAGCCAGTAAAGGAACGCCGGCACCGGCAGCAGCAGAATGAGCGCCTGCGGATTGCCCCGGAACACCCACGGCCGGGCCAGTCCGTCACAGAGCAGATAAAGTGCCGGTGCGAGCCAGAGTGAGACCAGCAGCATCGTTGTCCCGGCAAACGCACCCTGTGCCGGAGCATCGACGAAAAACATTTTCTTCAGGATATTTTTCATGAGAACGCCTTTTTTCGAAACCAATATATAATTATAATCATAAATATCTGTTTGACAAGTGTTGAAATGAAAAAAGACACATTTTTCGTCCGCGGATTTTGTCGGACGGGTCGGACAGGTCGGACGGGTCCGACAATCGCGGATGACGGGATATGACGCGGGATCATTGATGCTGTCAGTGATGGTCAGAAGCTCAGCCCCACAATGAAATCAGATAGAGGAACAGCGGGATCGTGACCGCCGAACAGATCGTGCTGAACATGATCGACTGTCCCGCGAAATCCGAACTGCCGCCGTATTGTTTCACGACCAGCGCCGAGGCACAGGAGGCCGGCATCAGCGCCACCACCAGCGCCACGTCCATGAGCTCTTTCTTCAGCGGGATCAGCTTCAGCAGCAGGACCGTGAGGACCGGCAGGATGACCAGCCGGACAATCACCGTGTAAATTGCATCGAAGCGGAAAGCCATCAGCCGGACTCCGGCGGAGAAAACCGCACAGCCGGTCAGCATCAGACAGAGCGCGATCGAACCTTTGCCGATATCGAAAAAGAGTTCCAGCAGGGCAGGGGGCAGCGGGATCTCCAGCAGCACGCACGGAATGGCCAGCGCCACCGCGGCGATGTTCGGATTGAGAATGTTGCGGACCGCTTTCTTCCAGTCGGAGCCCGCCAGCGCCGCCATGCCGCAGGTCCAGAATCCGACCGTCGTTCCCACGCTCATCAGGAACAGATACGCCACCGCCTTCATCCCGTAGAGACTCTCTACCAGAATCAGCGGCAGATACAGATAATTATTGACCGAAGCGAGGTGGACGAAGGTCGCCATCCGCCGCGGCGTTTTCTGTTTCAATCCGTATTGGAGCGCATAGCCGCAGAGGAGATTGAAAAACACGATCCCGAAGCCGATCAGCGGCAGCTGCCAGAATGCGGCTCCGTCCTGACGCGAGAAGTTCCTGACGATGCTGTAAAAGGTCAGGAACGGGGTCAGGACGTCAATCGCGAACCGGCTGAAATGGACCGCTTCCTCCTTGGTGAAGATTTTCCATTTCAACGCGGCTGCGCCGAGACCGAAGAATACGAAAGTCTTCCCGATCCCGAACAGGATTTTCAGCGCCAGAACCATTTCTCACGCGTCTCAGGACTTTTTGCTTTCCGCCAGTTTGTCGGCCATCTTCTTGAGCGCGACCAGATCCAGCTTGCCGCTGCCGAGCATGGGCAGGGCATCCACATGGTAGAAATTGGACGCTTTCGGGATCCACAGGTTGGTGATGTTGGACGCGCGCATTTCCTCGATGATCTGTTCCGGCGTCTTGGCAAGGTTGGTGTAGAACACCACCAGGGCTTCGCCTTTGGCCGGATCGGGTATGCTGGAGACCGCGGCTGTCTTTTCTTCCTGATGCAGGATCTCGTTGATGGCGCATTCGACCAGTTCGTGCGGGACCATTTCGCCGCCGATCTTGCTGAACCGGGAGAGCCGTCCGCAGAGCGTGATGTAACCGTCGGAATCCATGCGTCCGATATCGCCGGTGTTGTACCAGCCGTTCTGGACGGCCTGGCGCGTGAGTTCGGGTTCGCCGAGATACCCCTGCATGACGGTCGGGCCCTTGATGACCAGCAGACCTTCGGTATCAGGCGGCAGCGGCTTGCGGGTCACGGGATCGACGATCCGGGCGCAGATGCCCGGCATGGCCGGTCCGATACTGCCCTGTTTGCCGACCGTCTTGCCCAGGTCGAGCACGGAGTTGCCGATATTGATCGCCACGATCGGCGAAAGTTCGGTGCAGCCGTAACCTTCGATCAGCGCGCGTTCGCCTTTGGCGGCCTGGTCGAACCGTTCGGTGATATCCATGCGCAGACGTTCCGCGCCGGCGATGGTCAGACGGACTTTCGCGAAGATCTCCGGATCGCAGCGGCGCAGATACGACTGGATGAACGTCGGGGTCCCCAGCAGGACGGTGACGCCGAAATTCAGGCAGGCCTTCGAGACCGCCGTGCAGTCGAGCGGACTGGTCACATAAACGACTTTGCTGCCGATCATCAGCGGCATCCAGAGTGCGGTGTTCAGCCCGAAGGCGTGGAAGATCGGCAGTGTGCCGAGAATCACGTCCTTATGGGTCCAGTACATCACGTTGATGAACGAATTGATGTCGCTGTTGAAATTGTGGTGGGAGAGCATGACGCCCTTCGGAATGCCGGTCGATCCGCTGGAGAAGAGGACGAACGCGGTATTCATCACGTCGCGGTGGGTTTCCGGGGAGATCAGGTTCATGAATTCCTGATGCGGCAGCAGCAGGGCCAGCAGGAACATCTTGATCTTGTCGAACTTGGTGACCGTCTTGGCGATGTCTTCCAGGAAAACCATTTCCGGCATCGGTTCGAATTTGATTTTTTCCAGGAATTTCCGGCTGGTGATGACGTGGGTCATGCCCGCTTTGTTGATCGCATGGCGGAGCGCATCCCTGCCGGAGGTGAAGTTCAGCACGGCGGGGACTTTGTCCGCCATGAGGATGCCGACGCTGGCGACCGCGGCCGCACAGCAGTTCGGCATCATGATGCCGACATACTTGCATTCGGGCGCGACCATATCGCGGAATTTCCGGCTGAGCACAGCCGAACCGACATAGACCTGGAAACAAGTGAGGGATTTGCCCCCGTAATCATACATGAGCGTGCGGAACGGAAAGCGTTTCGCGTTCTTGGCCAGCTGGTAATGGAGCGTGCGTTCATTGCTGCGCGGGGTCATTTCCGTATCGGCGCCGAGCTCGGAGATGGTCTGCCGCAGTTCGAAGGGCGTGGTCCCGTCCGGAATGGCATCGCCGAACGTGACCGAGGCGGGGTAGGGGACCTCGCGCGGAATGCGGAATTTCAGCTTGCCGTAATAGTAGCTGAAAATACTTCCCCACATCATGCCGATGCGTACCGGGATGACCGGCACCTTGATGTCCTCCGGCAGCATCACGCTGTAACCGGCGGAAAATTCATCCATGAGGCCGTTCCGGGTGATCTTGCCTTCCGGGAAGATGCAGACGACTTCGCCTTCACGCAAGGTCTGACGGACAGTATCCATCATGGTCTTGAGCCGTTTGATGCCGCGCGGGACCTCGATGAAGCCGAGGAACCGGGCGAGCGGATACAGGAACGGGATCCGGTAATAATCCTCGTGCATGAGGAAATGGACCCGGCGCGAGGTGCACGCGCTGATCAGCAGATTGTCCACAAACGAGGAATGGTTGGACACCATCAGCACCGGACCGTGGTCCGGGATCTTTTCCATGCCCGTGATCTTGAGCTTGATCAGGATATGGGTCAGGATCAGGATGAAGGTCCGGAAGAGCAGTTCCGGCAGCAGGATCACGCCGAGGATGGTCGCTGCCAGCGTGATGATCCCCGAGACTTTGAACAGTTTGACCGGGTCGAAGGCCGGAAGTTGGACGGCCTTGAACGCTTCAGGCAGGATCTGATACTGTTCCGGCGCCGCGCCCGCGGTCAGCAGGAGCAGCAGGAAGGAAAAGACCAGGATTGCCCCGAAACAGAGCAGGTTGTCCACCGCCAGCGCGGCGCCGCGTTTTTCCGGCCGCACCCATTGCTGGAAATAGGCCCGGAGCGGAACGATGAAGAAGCCGCCGCAGATCCCCGCCAGGAACAGTTCCAGCACGAGGTAGAGGTGGAAAACCAGTTTCGGATAATCCGGGATCGGCTGCAGGAGCGGTCCCGGGTGTCCGCCGGTCAGATACAGGAACAGGGCCAGGCCGGCTCCGGCCGGCAGCACGAATCCGAGCTCGACCCGTTTGCCGGACATCAGACCGCAGAGGAAACAGCCGAGGCCCATGCCGACCGCGGGGACACACAGCAGCACGGCCAGTTCCCATTCACCCGCATTCAGCACGAATTTGGCATACAGGATGGTCAAGGTCTGGATCACTACGCCGATCGCGCAGAAAAACGCATCGCCGAGGACGGTGACCCACAGCGCCCGTTTTTCCGTCAGACCGCGCCAGCCTTCGCGCAGACTGTGGAGGATCCCGCGGTTCCGGCGCGGACGTCCGCCGGAAGGCACCACCGCAAAAGCGGCAATGAAGCCGAAAAGTGAAAAAAGGCAGAGCAGCTGTCCGCAGCGGGTGAAATTGTGTCCGCTCCAGGCCCAGACGACCGGCGCGGCTCCGGCGCCGAGGATCGCGGCGACGAATGTCAGCATGCCGCTGAGTCCGTTGGCGCGGGAGATTTCCATTTCGGGAAAGGTTTCCGGCAGCGATCCGTTGTAGGCCGGACTGAAAAACGCCGATTGCGCGGTCATCAGGAACATGACTCCCAGCAGCGGCCAGATGCCCCACGCGGGGAATTTGATGAAGCAGAAGGTGCCCAGCGCCATGACGGCGAATTCGGCCGCCTTGGCCAGGATCAGGGTACTGCGTTTTGGCATGGTGTCCGCCATCAGACCGGCCATGCCGCACAGCAGGATGAACGGCAGGACATACGCGGCGGTCAGCATGAACATGAAGGCAGCGCCCTCAAAATAACCAGGCATCCCGTTGAAGGCCGCCAGCACGACGAACATTTTGAAGGCATTGTCGTTGAATACCCCGAAAAATTGCGACAGCACAAGCGGTGTGACCCGCCGGACGTAACTTTCTTTGATCATGATATCACCTGTATTTGCTGCGGTACCCCCGTTTTCCGCAAATTCCTATGGTTCAACGTTTGGAAGAAACGGGGATCAGCAGTTTCTGCCCCTGATAAATATTGTTGTTTTTCAATTTGTTGGCTTTCTTGATGTCATTGACCGAAACATGGTAGGCTTTGGCCAGGGCGTTGAGCGTGGTCCCTTTTTCCACCACGTGTTCCACATATTCGGTATCGTCTTTCTGCTGCGGGACCATCTGCGGCTTCACGGGCGGCTTCTTTTCCTGCCTGGCGGACTCCGTGATCTTGTTGGCCAGATTGTTCAGCTGGTTTTTGCGGACTTCGGCATCGGCGGCGATCTGCTTGCGCAGCGAGGCGACATCACCGGAGAGCGAACGGACGTCCTGTTCCAGCCGCGCGACCCGCTGTTTCAGTTCGGCATTGGAGGCTGCCAGCATCGCGTTCTCATCCTGCATGCTTTGGACCTGACTGGCGAGCCGTCCCACCAGATTTTCGTAATAACTTGCCGCTTCCTGCGGAGTGTTGAACCGGACATTCGAACGGGGACGGGCGGCACCTTGCTGCGCATACAGACAGAGACCGGCCGCCGCAGCGGTCAATCCCAGAACCAGTTTTCTCATCATCATAATCTAAACATCCTTCATTGTGTGATTTGTTTATTTTTATTCAATCGTCGTCTTTTTCATCGATGATGCTCTTTCCCCCCGTGATATCGCGGCTGGGATCATTCATCGCCCGTGAAACAAACGGCAGATCCTTGATCTCTTCGTAATCCAGATCGCGTCTGGCCGGCCGGCCTCCGCTCAGCATTACCGTGCCGACATCCTTGTTCACCACCAGATGCGGCGTGGTGTTGGATTTGATCCGGACTTCTTTTTTCTCCAGGTTTCCGACAACGTCATACTGATAGAACGCAAAAACCTTGGGACTGGCCGCGATCAGCAGATTCAGCCGGCTCAGGTCGTCCACCGCACATTGCGGACGCAGATTCGAACCCAGATCCAGCCCCAGCCTCCGGATCAGGTAGATCCGGTCCTTGTCCTCGATCAGCAGCATGTAAAGAAAACGGGTCCCCGTGTTGTAGGTGACGATCCGGTACTGCCGGGTCGCGATCTTGTCAGCGCCTGTCTTGCCGCTCAGGTACTGCGGGATCCCCACCACGGTTTTCCAGACATCCGTCCCTCTGACCACGGAGAACTGGACCGTGCCCGATTCGTATGACGATTTCAGCTGCGGGTGCGAGATGGCAGCTTTCAGCTTGTAGTTCCCGAGCCGGCGCAGATCATAATATTTGGCGGCATTGAAGGTGAAAACCCGGGAAGTTCCCGGCGCCAGGATCACTCCTTTCAGCGGCGGCGTCTCATGATTGAGCTGCATGGCATATCTGCCCGAAAGC
>SUWI01000362.1 GCA_015061565.1 Lentisphaerota bacterium | reverse complement strand
TTCCGATCTGGAAACATTGTATATGATCAGGGGACAGTCCCGGACCACAACAAGAAATAAACAACAGGAAGGAATTCAGACATGGAACTCAAAGGCAGCAAAACCGCGGCGAATCTGGCATTTGCCTTCGCCGGTGAATCTCAGGCCCGCAACAAGTATGATTATTTTGCCTCCGCAGCCAAAAAGGAAGGCTATGAACAGATCGCAGCTATTTTCCAGGAAACCGCGCTGAATGAAAAGGAACACGCCAAGCTGTGGTTCAAGGAACTCGGCGGCATCGGCAATACGCTGGCCAACCTGGCCGCCGCGGCTGCCGGCGAACATGAAGAATGGACCGAGATGTACAAGAAATTCGCCGAAGAAGCCCGCGCCGAAGGATTCAATGAGATCGCGGCCAAATTCGAAGGCGTCGCCAAGATCGAAAAGCACCATGAAGAACGCTATCGGAAACTGATCGCCAACATCGAAAGCGGCGAAGTCTGGGTCCGCGTCGGCAAGAACCGCTGGCAGTGCCGCAACTGCGGCGCGATCGTCGAAGGCGAAAAAGCCCCGGAAGTCTGCCCGGTCTGCGCGCATCCCAAGGCCTATTTCCAGATCGAACCGGAAAACTACTGATCGCTTTTTCCATCCGCATTCCGGCATTTTCAGCCGGGATGCCGGTTTCAGACCGGAGCTGCCGGATCATGCCGCAGCTCCGGAACTTTGTACAGGGACCCCCTGCCCTGTCGTTCAATGCATGAATTCGAGTCCGAGGGCGAAGGCGCTCACGCGTCCGTCCACTTGGTCGCCGCGGCGGACGGCTTCCTGCAGAAAATTTTCCAGTCCGGCGAACGGAACCAGGATGGTTTCGATATCTTCGGTCTCGTCGAAATCGGTGATGAGTTCGCCCTGCGCGTTTTCATCGGCTTCCATCACGGCCAGCCGGACGATCTCCGAACTCATGCCGGGTGAACTGAAGGCATCGGGGATCATGCGGATTAGTCTGCCGTGATAACCCGTTTCCTCGCGGAGTTCGCGGACCGCGGTCTCGTTCGGGTCTTCGCCGGGATTGACCAGTCCGGCCGGGAATTCTATGACCATGCCGTCCACCGGCGGCCGGTATTGGCGGACCAGAATGAGCCGGTCGGAAGGCAGCAGACGGCAGATGATAGCCACTGCTCCGGCGGAATTCTTGCGGGTGACCGCTTCCCAGATCCGTTCGACCCCCTTATTGTCGCAATAGGAGATGCGGTTGAGGGCGAGCCAGTTCCCTGCGGCGATCTGACTGCAGTTCAGTCTTTTCATGATAAAAAAAGCCTTTCTTTGAAAAAAATTCAGTTTCGGACTTGAAATATAGCGCAAAAAGTGATAAAGTATAGCATTGAAACGGATAAATATCCGAAAAAAAATGTTTTTTTTGATGCGAAACGGTAATTCCCCCTTTGATTCCAGCTTGAATATCCCTTTATTTCAAGCCGATTTATTCCGGATCGCAGCAATTTGAAAGATTCAGGAGAAATATTCTTTGAAGTGCATTTGGATAGGGCTGACGGGCGGTCCGGGCTGCGGCAAATCCGAGGCGGTCAAGTCATTCAGCGAAATTCCCGGCTGGCAATGTTACGATACGGATCAGATTTGCCACGAAATATATGAGGAAAGCAATTCGCCGCTCGTCCGGCTGATGGAAGACCGCTGGGGTTCCGAGGTTCGTTCGGCATCCGGACAGCCGGACCGGAAGGTCATCGCGGAAAAAGTTTTCAATAATGAAACGGAACGCGCCTGGCTGAATTCGATCCTCCATCCGGAGATTCTTTTCCGGCTGGGAAATAAAATATCGGCTTCGGGCACGGAATGGGCCCTGATCGAGGTGCCGCTGCTGTTCGAAGCGAAATTCGATGTGCGGATGGACAAGACCATCGCGATCTGGTCTCCGCCGGAAGTTCAGCTCGAACGGCTGCTCGCCCGCGGCTGGACGCGCGAACATGCGGAGAAAAGGATCGCCTCGCAGCTGCCGGCCGCGAAAAAACTGGAACTGGCCGATTACGGGATCATCAACCGCGGCAGTCTGGAAAGTCTGCACGAACAGTGTCTGCACATTGCGGATGAAATCAAAAGCATTTTTAAATAAACAAATTCCAAATTCAGGAGTTGACAAAAACCATGGATCAGGACAACAGCATGAATCCGTCATCTTTACCCGAAACCCCGACACCGGAAACCCCGGCGCCTGCTCCGACCGCGGAAAACGCTCCGGCGGAACCGCAGAAACCCAAACGCAGAGGCCGTCCGCCCCGCCAGAAAACTCCGGACAAAGCGCCCGTAGCAATTGAAACGCCCGCCGCTCCGGCCCCGGCCGCTGCCGCCGAACCGGCCAAACCGGTCCAGTCTCAGGCCGCACCGGCAGATGTATCCCCTGCCCCGTCCAAAATGAAGGAAGAATCCGAAGCTGTCCCCGCCGATATCCAGCCCGACCGTCTGGTCGTGCCCCAGGAACCGATCGGCGCCGTTTCTTTCGGCCCGCCGGAAGATGATGACGATGACGGCTATGTCCCTGCCCCGGAACCGATCAGCGCCACCTATGTGGAACAGCCTGCGGTCCCGCAGGATCCCGATGCGCCGATGGAACCGCTGGACACCGATGATTTTGAATATCAGGACCCCGCCGCGGGGAACAATCAGCAGCGCCGCAATCAGAACAATTACAATAACAACAACCAGCAGCGGAACAATAACCAGCGCCGGAATCAGCGCGACAACAACCGCCGCAACAATAACAACCAGCAGCGGCGCAACAATAACAACTACAACAATCAGCGCGGCAACCGCTACGACGACGATTATCAGGACAGCCAGCGGCGGTTCTTCCACAACAATCAGAACAACCGGAATCAGAACCACGGCAATTATCAGAACGATTACAACCGCGGCAACTACCAGAATGATTATGCGCAGGAATACAATTCCAATAATAATTATTCCCAGCTGCCGCGTCCGAATGCCGCCACCCAGCAGGGACAGTATCAGGCTCCGCAGCCCGTCGATCCGGAAGCCGCTCCCAATGCCGCCTTCCCTGCCCCCGGAAATGCAGCCCAGCCTCAGGCGCCCGTCCCCAGCGTCAATATTTCCGAGCTCCAGGAAATGTCCATGGAAAAACTCAGCACCATGGCGCGCGAAATGGGCATCGAAGGCGTCGGCGCTCTCGAAAAATCCAAACTGGTGTTCGAGATCCTCCGGGTCAATGCCGAACGCAACGGCATCATGTACGGCAGCGGTTTCCTGGAGATCCTGCCCGACGGTTTCGGTTTCCTC
>SUWI01000059.1 GCA_015061565.1 Lentisphaerota bacterium | reverse complement strand
CTGGTGCCGCTGATTGCCGAACGGGCGGCGAAAGAAAAGTGCAAGCTTTATTTTCTCGGCGGCAGCGAGGAATCCGCGACCCGCACGGCGGAACTGCTGAAAGAACGAAATCCCGGACTGGAAATCGAAATCGACACACCGTTTGTCCGGCTGGATGCGCCGGACGCCGCAGAAAAGGATGCGGAGATCTGCCGCCGGATCAATGCTTCCGGGGCAAAGATCCTGCTGGTGGGATTCGGCAACCCCAAACAGGAACTGTGGCTGGAACGGAACCGCCGTCAGCTGACCTGCGGAGTGGGGATCGGAGTCGGCGGCACCTTCAATTTCCTGGCAGGCAAGGTCAAACGCGCCCCGGAATGGATGCGCAAGAGCGGCACGGAATGGATCTATCGCGTCATCCAGGAACCGGGACGGCTTTGGAAACGCTATTTCATCGGCTTGTTCCTGTTCAACATCATGGCTCTCCGGTCGATCTGCGCCCGTCCGCGGCGGAACGGCGCAACGGTGGTTCCCGATGCGGCGTCCCAAGGCTTGACGGTGACAGGACGCGGCCGGTTTTCGCCTGAAGCATTGCAGATGATCCTGCGTTATTCGGGCGGGGACCCGATCCGGTTCTCCGGCCTGACCGGAGCCCAGCGCCGACAGCTCCATGCCAACCGTATGGCCGATCTGATCCGGGAAGACTGAACATCGTATCGGCGCCATTCCGGCAGATATTGCGGGAAATCAACGGCAAAAAATCCCGCGGCGGATTGATTTTCCCGAAAAGCCGGGTATATTTCTGTCAGGAAAACAGGAGTTGCCCGGCTTTATGCTGCTCAAAACCCGATACATGATACTGCGCAAGATCCCCTACCAGGAAAGCAGTCTGGTAGTCAGCGGGATCAGCCCCGATTTCGGACGGCTGGATTTTCTGCTGAAGGGCGCCCGCTCTTCCGGCGGGAAAAAATTTCCCTATGCGGGATTGTTCCGCGAGCTTCAGGTGGAATTCCGGGAAAATCCCTCCGGCAGCGGTCTGCTTTACATGAAGACGCATGAACCGCTCGCCGATTTCGATGCCATCGCATCTTATCCGGAGAATTATCTGCAGCTGTGCGACTGGGTGCAGTTCCTGTTGAAACATACCCGGCCGATGCTGGAACTGCATGACACCTATTCCGCGCTGCGGACGGCATTGTCCCGGCTGACGCGGCCCGGCGGCGGGGAATTCCAGCTGACCGCCGCGAAACTGGTCTTCCTGCAGGAATCCGGCTTTGTGCCCGATCCGCCGCAGGACGATCCGCAGCGGGCGGCAGCCCTGGAAAAACTGCTCACCTATGCGACCGATCCGGAACAAACCGAACCGGCGTTTTCCCCGGAATACCGGACGAAACTGATCGAATGGATCCGGTCGTTATGCCGGTATGCTGATTCGTTCTGACGCAGACTCGAATCTGGATATCAGAGCTCTTCTTCACCGAAGTCGAATTCCGGCTGGATCATCTGCCCCGGATCGGACTCGTCTTTCTGCGAAACCGGGAAATTGGACACCGTCAAGCCGAGCAGACGGACCGGGATCTTTTCCGCTTCGGTATGTTCGAGCAGATCGCGCGCCACACTGAAGATGACATCCGAATCGCGGGTGTAGTCTTTGAGCGAACGGCTCCGGGTGATCGTGCGGAAATCGAAGAATTTCACTTTCACGGTGACCGTCTTGCCGGCGCAGTCATACTTTTTCAATTCGGCGGCGACCTCGTCGGACTGCTTGCGCAGGAACGGAACCAGCTCGGTCATATCGGAAGTGTCATGCTGAAAAGTGGACTCCGTGCCCATGGATTTGGGCTCGTGTTCCGGGGTCACTTCCCGATCGTCGATGCCGCGGACCACGTTGTAATAATATTCCCCCGTCTTGCCGAACGTCTGTACCAGTTCCAGCTTGGACAGTTTGAGCAGATCGGCGCCCGTGCGGATGCCGTGTTCCAGCAGATATTTTTCCGTCACCTTTCCGATGCCGTAGAATTTGCCGATCGGCAGTTTACGCAGGATTTCCGGGGCCCGCTCGGGCGTGATCACGGTCAGACCGTCCGGTTTCTGATAATCCGAGGCGATCTTGGCGAGAAAAAGATTGTAGGAAACGCCGGCCGAAGCGGTCAGGCCGGTGGTCTGCACGATCCGTCTTTTGATCTCCCGCGCGGTCCGCGTTGCATACGGGATGCCGCATTTGTTGAACGTCACATCCAGATACGCTTCATCGATCGAGACCGGCTCGACCAGGTCGGTGTAATCGAGGAAGATCTGCCGGATCTGACGGGAAACCGCAACGTATTTTTCGAAATTCGGATGCAGGAAGACCGCCTGCGGGCAAAGCCGGTAAGCGGCGGAAGAAGCCATGCCGGAATGGATGCCGAACTTGCGTGCCTCGTAGGAACAGGTGGCCACCACGCCGCGGGAATTGGGCTGTCCGCCCACGATGACCGGTTTGCCCCGCAGCGAGGGATCGTCCCGGATCTCCACCGAGGCGAAAAAAGCATCCATATCGACGTGAATGATCTTCCGCATGGCACTGCCGGGAATCAGCCCAGGACCTGATCATGCCGCCGGATATAATCGTCTTCCCAGTCGAGATTGAAATGGATCCATTCCCGGCCGTTGGCGAGGTCATCGAGCAGAGCCTTGAAATAGGAATCGAATTTGTTCTGCACAAACACCCTGCCCTCGCGATGGCTGTGCACCCATTCGAGGAACGCATGCACGTCGGCCTCGGTCAGTTTCTTCGCCTGATATGAGTCGAACAGCTGTTTGAAGCGGACCATATAATCGGTCCAGACGACCAGATCGGCGCGCAGGCGGTCGCCGGGCGCTTTGTCCGCCAGTTTCAAGGCCAGTGCATGCAGATCCCGGTAATCCTCCAGGCTGGTCCGCCGCAGCAGCGAGCGCGGATAAGGAATATGGCAATGACCGGTTTTCAGAATCAGTTTCTTGACCTCGTGATAGAAGTTTTCCGCCTCGGCGGCATCGGGGCCGAACAGAGCCTGGAACAGGGTGTTGATGGAAGCGTCCTGATCCTCGCCGCGGGCGGCGCGGCCCATCAGCACGTAATTCATGCCGTAAACGCTCCAGTGCGACACATGGAATTGGGTCAGGATGCCGTCCACGCCGTTCTCGGAATACCATTTCATCTCGTGGAACATCTCGCGGAAATGGACCATCGGCAGCATCATGTAGAAATTGACGCCCATGTAGTATTCATAGATATTGACCTCGCCGCCGTGCTTGGCTGCGGTCCAGCGCAGGATGTCCTCCGCATAATGCGGATTGATCACGCAATGCGGATCGTCGAGCGTATGGTTGATGCACCGCCAGTAAGGAGCCATGTGGACCGCCATCCCTTTTTCGAGGGTGAATCCGGGGGACGGCGCACAGTAATTGATGTAGGCGCAGAAAGTCAGAAGCAGATCGGGCCGTTTCGCGCGCAGCCTCGCGCCGACGTCCCGAAGCAGATCGTGATAGATCCGGTCGGCCTTGTAAACATGTTCGGACAGGCTGTAGAAATCGCCCTTTTTGGATTTGTCGTAGAATTTGGAGCATTCTTCACATTCGCACCAGCCGAAGCCGTCGTTGGGGATCAGGGAGATGGCCTTGAGCTCGGGATGAGCCTCGCAATAAGCGAGAATATTTTTCGTGATCTCCGCCCGGAGCTCGGGATTGGTGGTGCAGAGCTGTTCGCTCAGCAGCAGTTCGCTTTTGCCGTCGGACGACTTGATGCGGCGGCCGTTGATCTCGGCAAAAAATTCCGGATGGGTCTTGCCGTATTTCCGGCCGGGGATCCAGTAATTGAAATTGTGATGGCCGCTTTCGATGACGATCCCCCGGACGGCGGCATATTCCTTGAGCTCGGGAGACAGGGCATCATAATATTTCATCCAGGTGAGCAGATAATTGAGCTTGTTCTTGGCCATCCAGTCGAAAAGATCGGCAGTTTCGGAATCGAACGGGAACTCCTGGATGAAGCCGCGGCGTTTCAGCAGGGGTTTGCGGGCGGGGACGAGAACCCCGTCGGTCAGCGTGCGGATCCGGGCAGGATCGAAACGGTCCCGGCCGGGTTCGAAGAAACAGTAGCCCCCGGCCCGTTCGGCGAGGTCGTAAACCCCGTAAAGCAGTTCGAGCGGATCCGGTGCGGCGATCAGGGTGACTCCATCCCGCCGGCGGATCTCGAAGGACGGCAGCTGTTTTTCGATCAGCAGTTCCGCCTGCAGTCCATATTTGCGAAGTTCCTGTCCGGCCAGTTCGAATGTTTTGTCAGTCATATCGGTATCCTTTCCCTGAAACAATTCAGGTAAAATAGCATGGCAAACCGTTTTTTCAAGAAAAAAGCGGAGGAATGCGGATTTCCGGGAAAAAAAACGGTTTTTTTTCATTTTTTCACTTGAAATATTGGAATTTTGGCTCATCTTACTAGGTTATAACAGGAGAGAACGTTTTTTCTCTGATTCTGAACAACAAAAAGGTTATTTGAGATGACTCAATTCAGCCTGGGGTCACTGATCAAGCAATATCGGGGGATGATATTTCTCTCGGCAGTGTCCTCGATCATGCTGTCCGTGCTGGCTCTGGCCATGCCGCTGGTTCTGAAAGTGGTAATCGACCGGGTGCTGCCCGCCAAAGACTGGGGTCTGTTCTTCCTGCTGGCAGTGATCCTGATCATCATTTACGTGCTCCGGTTCGGCGTGCGGATGGTGACCGGCTGGCTCGGCACCTATACCGTGACGCGGATCCTGCTGGATGTGCGTCAGCAGATCTTCAAGCATCTGCAGAGTCTTTCCCTGCGCTTTTACGAAGAATACCGGACGGGCAAACTGATCTCCAACGTGATCAGCGATGTGGCGCTGCTTTCGGGCTTGATCGGGATCGTGATCACGCAGGGACAGCAGATCGTGACCATGGCGATCGTGACCTTTGCGCTGTTCTTCATCAGCTGGAAGCTGGCGCTGATCGCCCTGATCGCTCTGCCGATCCATTTTCTGAATTTCTTCCTGTTCAACCGGGTGATCCGGCGGAATTCGCGCCAGCTGCAGGAAAAGATGTCCGAGATCTCCGCGAACCTGGCGGAAACGATCAACGGTATCCGGGTGGTGAAATCCTTTGCGAAGGAACGGTCCGAATGCCGTCATTTCTTCAGCAGCATGCGTCCGACAGTCGATCTGGCGGTCAAGATCAATCAGCAGGGCAATGCCTGCGGCGGGATCTATGAATCGCTGCTGATCCTGACCTATATTCTGGTGATCGGCACCTCGATCCTTCTGGTCGGGAACGATTTTTCGGTCGGCGATTTTGTGGCGTTCTACACTTACATCGGCGTCCAGGTGGGCCCGATCTCGGCGCTGGCCTCGCAGATGAATGCGGTGTCGCAGGGTCTGGCGGGCGTGCAGCGCATCATGAAGATCCTGAGTGTGATCCCGGAGATCAAGGATTCGGAAAATGCGCTGACCGCCGAACGGTTCCAGGGCGAAATCGAATTCGACCATGTGGTGTTCCAATATGCGGACGCGCCCGTGCTGCGGGATTTCTCGCTGAAGATCAAGCCCGGCGAAAAAGTCGCGCTGGTGGGGCCATCCGGATGCGGCAAATCCACGATCGGCAACCTGCTGCTCCGGTTCTATGACGTGAACAGCGGCGAGATCCGCGTGGACGGTTTCGACATCCGCAAGTTCACGCAGGAATCCTACCGGAACAACATCGGCGTGGTGCTGCAGGAACCGTTCCTGTTCAGCGGCACCATTCATGAAAATATCGCCTATGCGAGGCCGACCGCCGCCATGGAAGAGGTCCGCGAAGCCGCCAAGATGGCCAACGTGGAAGATTTCGTGGAAAAGATGCCGAATAAGTATGAAACCGTGATCGGCGAAAACGGCGCCAGCCTTTCCGGCGGACAGAAACAGCGTATCGCCATTGCCCGCGCCGTGCTGAAAAATCCCGCGATCCTGCTGCTGGACGAAGCGACCAGCGCACTCGATACCGTGTCCGAAAAACTCGTTCAGCAGGCTCTGGACAGCCTGATGGAAGGGCGCACCACCCTGATCATCGCCCACCGTCTTTCGACCATCAAAAACGCCGACAAGATCGTGGTGCTGAAAGACGGCAAGATCGATCAGCTGGGCACGCACGATGAACTTATGACGCAGGACGGAACTTACAAGATGCTGTATGAAACGCAGCAGCAGGCGGCCAACGACGGCACCGGCGGCGACAACATCTTCTACAAACAGCATCCGCGGGCGCTCGAACTCGAACGCGCCGCCAAAAAGAAATGGCAGCATTGATTCAGCGCTGATCCAGCGCCTGTTTCAGCCGCCTGGCCGGAACACATTTCGGATCACGGCGCAAGATTTCCGATACCAGAACTGCGGCTTCCCGCTCGCGTCCGCTCATGGCCAGACTCAGAGCCAGGTTCACCTGAAGTCCGAGGTTATCCGGTTCCAGACACACCGCTTTTTCAAACAGCGGCAAAGCCTTTTCCGGCTTCCGCATGCCGATATAAACGGCGCCGAGGTTATTCAGCGCCTTGCGGTGAGACGGCAGCACAGCCAGCGCCGCAAGATAATGCTTTTCGGCTTTTTCCATCCGGCGAGTCCGCTGTGCGATATGGCCGGCATTGTATTCCAAGTCGGCCAGAACGGCGCCTTTCGGATGCAGAGCACGTCCGGCTTCCAGCCACTTTGCCGCCTCGGCGAACTGTCCGGTATCGGAGAGGACCGACGCGTAATTCAGGTAACCCTGCGGCTGTTTCGGAAAACGCCGGATCGTCTCGCGATAGATCTCAGCCGATTTTTTCAGATCGCCCAAAGCATACCACGCCTGCCCCAGCACGGTCAGACGGCGGTCGGGGAAACATTCGCCCGCGGCGGGCAGTTCGTAAATCTCAACCGCGGCCTTGGGATTGCCGGCCATTATATAAGCCGAGGCAAGCAGACTGCGCGCATAATCCATCTCCGGCTGACGCGGGATCGCATGAGGATAACTTCCGGCGAGGAACAGGGCGACCATCAGCGCCAGGAAGATGGCAACCCGGCGCGTCTTCCCGAGAAAATCCCGGATCCGGCAGAGAAAGAACGCACCGAAAACTGCCAGGGGAACGACCAGCGGCAGCCGGTAGCGGCCGGCGGTCAACAGAAAGATCTGTCCGGCCCACACAGCCGTGAAAAGCAGCAGTTCCGGTCCGAACAGCCGGCGGACGGATTTCCGGAAAAAACCGATGAGCAGCGCCGGACCGCCCAGCAGGAGGAGCAGCAGGAACCAGTTCTGATAGAGCCAGCGGTGCCAGAAGATCAGCTGCAGGGCGGTGACATCCGACCAGGTGGTGAATTCGCGGCAGCTGAGCGCCATGGCGGCTTTTTTCAGCAGCATCTTCGCATAATGTCCCGGCCAGGTGAAAAGATAGCTGAAGAACTGTCTGCGGAAATAGGAATCCACGCTGATCCCCTGCTCCGCCGCCCGGCGGTTCGCCGTTTCGAAGGTTTCATCCCAGCGGCTGCCCGGCGGGATCCGGCAGGTGCCGGTCGATTCCGGACTGTTCCCCAGCACCAGGTTGAACATGCTGTTGTCCTGGATCAGGACCGGCCGTTTCGCCAGCAGGGAATTGCGGACACAGACCGGAGCGACGACGACCATGGTCCCGAGCAGGAACGCAAGGGCGCGCAGAACAGCTTTTTTCCGGGCATCCGGCTGTCGGGCGCGGTAAAGCCGCCACCCGGCATAAAGGACTGCCAGCGGCAGGAAGAATATGCACCCGGGATGAGCAAGCAGAGCCAGACCGCAGAAAATCCCGGCAAAGCCGTCCGCATATTTGTAATGCAGGAAGAAACAGGACAGGGAGAACAGCAGCAGGACCAGCATCAGATTTTCGCTGAAAAAATCGCACTGGCAAATGATCAGCGGCGGATAAAGTCCCAGCAGCAGAGCGGCCGCAGCCGGCAGGAAACGCAGCGTTCCGGTCAGTCCGCGAGTCCGTTTCCAGAGCGTGAAATAAACCGGCGCCAGAGTCAGCAGTCCGAACAGCAGTACATGGATCAGGCGGGTCCAGAACAGGTCGCCGCCCGCAGCGGACAGGATCAGCGCCAGGACATAGGGATAAAGCGGCGCATGGATCGCGACTTCACCGGACAGCCATTGACCGGCGCGGATCTTCTGAGCCTCGGCAAAATATTCCGACACATCCGGACCGGTCACCTGACCGAACACCGGCAGCGAGGCAAAATCGAAAAGATAAAAAAAACGCATGAGGGAGGCCGCCAGCAGGATCGCCAGAAACCATCCAAGCGATTTTTTGTCCGGCATGGTCATAATGCCTTCACCATAACCATCGTGACGTTATCCATGGCGCCGCGCTGAAAGGTCCGGCCGAGCAGAATTTTCATCACCTTGTTCAGATCGCCGTTCGAACTGCAAATGACCCGGCCGATCTCATCCGGGGGCAGATGCAGGGGCAGTCCGTCGGAACAGAGGATAAAACAATCGCCGGTCCGGACATCGAACCGGTAACATTCCGGGTCGGCATCCGGCCGTGGACCGATGAAACGGGTCAGCATGCGTCCGCGCTCCAGAGTTTCCGCTTCTTCAGGTTTGATCTCCTTCATCCGCACCAGTTCATTGGCCAGATTGTGATCGAAGGTCAGCTGGTCGAGCTGATTGCCGCGGATCCGGAAGATCGGACTGTCGCCGGCATTGACTGCGACCATGGTGTTTTTCATAAAAACGGCGGCCGAAATGGTCGTTCCCAGCGAATCGCGGTCGGGTCCATTGGCTCCGATGGCATTGATCCGGTAAAGCCGGAGGTTGATATCGCAGACCGTTTTGTAGAGAAAATCTCCGACATACCGGGCATCATCGCGTTTCGGTGCCTTGAACTCGCGCCAGGCCTGGACCAGCATCTGCAGCAGGTAATTGCTGGCAATATCGCCGTTGACCGTGCTGCCGATCCCGTCGGCGACCGCGGCCATCAGATATCTGCAGTCCGCATCCCAGGCATAAACAAAACTGTCTTCGTTCCGATGCCGGACCAGACCGGTAAAAGAATCGGCAACGACCTGATAACGCCGTTTCTTTTTCGGACGGACATCGGAGGAAGTGGAGAGGAGATATTCGGTTTTTTGGATTTTCACGGTTCAGTCCGCCTTATTGAATTTCCTGTTACAGCATATCCGCCCGGTTCATGCATTTCTGCAGAAATCCGGATCCTCTTTCAGCAGCCGGTCGAAGTATTCGATGGTTCTGGTCAAACCTTCCCGCAGCGGAGTTGTCGGTTCCCACTGGAGCAGTTCCCTGGCTTTGCCGATATCGGGACGGCGCTGTTTCGGATCATCCGCCGGCAGCGGTTCGAAGATGATGCGCGAACGCGATCCGGTCAGTTCGATGATCTGTTCAGCCAGCTGACGGATCGTGAATTCGCCCGGATTGCCGATATTCACCGGTCCGGTCACATCGTCGGGCGTGTTCATCATCCGGATCATCGCATCGATCAGGTCGTCCCGGTAGCAGAAACTCCGCGTCTGCGAACCGTCCCCGTAAATCGTGATGTCCCGGTTCTGCAGCGCCTGCAGGATGAAATTGCTGACCACCCGGCCGTCATTGGGATGCATCCGCGGGCCGTAGGTGTTGAAAATACGCACGATCTTCACCGGCAGACCGCATTGCATGCGGTAGCAGTTGAACAGCGTCTCGGCACAGCGTTTGCCCTCGTCGTAACAGGAACGGATGCCGATCGGGTTGACGTTGCCCCAGTAGGATTCCACCTGCGGATGCACGGCGGGATCTCCGTAGACTTCCGAAGTGGACGCCTGCAGGATCCTGATCCGCAGCCGTTTGGCCAGGCCCAGCATGTTGATCGCACCGTGGACACAGGTCTTCACCGTCTGCACGGGATCGCGCTGATAGTGGATCGGCGAGGCCGGACAGGCCAGATTGTAGATCTCGTCCACCTGCACATACAGGGGAAAAGTCACATCGTGCCGGATCAGTTCGAAACGGTGATTGTCCAGCAGATGCAGGATATTCCGTTTGGCGCCGGTATAGAAATTGTCCAGACAGATGACCTCATGGCCGAGTTCGAGCAGTTTTTCGCACAGGAAAGAACCGAGGAAACCGCTGCCGCCGGTCACCAGTATCGTTTTTGAACTCATGAAACACCCTCCAACTTATGATTTTCTGCGCAGGAAAAAGACAAAATACTTGCGGAGCAGATAGTTGCCGAAAAAGCCCAGGATGGAGGCGATCGCCTTGGACGCCAGCACCCAGGTGCCGATCCCTATCAGTCCGACCGTGATAAAGTAATCCAGGAATCCCATGACCACCAGCGTAACGGTATAGGCGGCCAGTTCGCCGAAGGTGTTCCAGCAGGCGTTGTGCCGGAACAGGATCAGGATGCAGAGCAGATAATTGACCACGGCGGACAGCACATACGAACCGATCACAGCGTAGAACATCGGCATCTGACAATGCAGACAGACCGCGAAACTGATCAGGTTGGCGAGCGCGGCCGTGCCGCCGATGAACAGATAAAGCAGCAGCTGCATCGGCACCGGCGCATTGCAGGCTCCGTAGTGCAGAATACAGTAAAGGGCGCGCATGCCGTCCTTCCAGCCGATCTTCTTGCCTTCCTCGTAGCTGCGCGGATTGTAATGGATCGCGCATTCATAGACCCGGCATTTTTCTTCCGCCACATAAGCAGTTACTTCAGGCTCGAATCCGAACCGGTTTTCCTTCAGCCGCGGAGCGATCTTCTGAATGATCTCGCGCCGGAACAGCTTGTAACAGGTCTCCATGTCGGTGATATCCAGGTTGGTGAACATGTTGGAACAGGTGGTGAGGGTCTTGTTCATCCAGGTATGCCAGAAATAGAGGACGCGGCGGGCCTCGGGACGCAGATAGCGCGAACCGTAGACCACATCGGCTTTGCCGCTCATCAGGGGTTCCAGCATCACCAGAAAATCTTCGGGGTTATATTCCATATCGGCATCCTGAACGCCGACGAAATCGCCGGTGGCTTCCAGAAAACCGGTGCGGAGCGCGGCGCCCTTGCCCTGATTGACTTCATGCCTGGCCAGTTTGATTTCCGGATATTGCTTTTTCAGTTCCTGCGCCACGTTCCAGCTGGCGTCTTTTGAGCAGTCATCCACGATCACCAGTTCCAGCTCCAGCCAGTCCTTCCGCAGCTCCAGCACGCGTTCCACGATCCCACG
The DNA here is from genome assembly GCA_015061565.1 of Lentisphaerota bacterium. Lineage (GTDB taxonomy): Bacteria > Verrucomicrobiota > Lentisphaeria > Victivallales > UBA1829 > SIG94. The sequence continues at coordinate 13,961 of SUWI01000059.1, read as the reverse complement.
GAGCGTTTTCTCCTCATTGTAGCAGGGGATGATCAAGCTCAGTTTAATTTTCTGTTCCATGCCGTTCCATCCTTTTTCCGGGTTCAACTGTTCAATTTTTCCCGCAGCAGCGAGGCCCGCACCTCATCGCGTTCGTTCTGATCGAGTTCCCGTTCGGAATATTTCTGAAGATGTGCACGCTGAACCAGCAGGAAAAGCTCGTTCACCGTATGGATCTTCAGTTCCTGGAACATGCCCATATCCACCCCGAGCCGCAGGGCGGACAACGCTTCCAGCGCCTCGCTGCCGGAAATCAAATAGGAGTGCCGCAGCAGACCGTAGGCACGGCTCACATGATTCAGCAGAAAACTCCGTTTCGAAGCCAGCAGCAGGGAGCGGGCTTTCTTTTCGTTGGTGATGATCTGTCCGATGATCGCGGAAAGCCGCCGGATGATCTCCTGCTCGCTTTCGCCCAGCGAACTCTGATTGGAGATCTGGTAGAAATTACCCTGATTCTTGCTGCCCTCGCCGAAAAGCCCCCTGACCGTAAGCCCGAGTTTGCCGATCGCCTGCACGCAGGTTTCGATCTGATTGGTCAGCGCCAATCCCGGCAGATGCAGCATCACCGACGCCCGCATGGCGGTGCCGAGATTGGTCGGACACGCGGTCAGATATCCGAGCCGCTTGTCATAAGCGAACTGCAGACTTTCGGACAGGAGATCGTCCAGATGGTCGATCCGGTCCCACAGGGAATTCAGCTGGAATCCGGGCGCCAGCACCTGGATCCGCAGATGGTCCTCTTCATTGATCATCACAAAGGTCCCCTGCTCCCGGCTGGTCACCAGCGCCGCACCGTTCCGGGGATTCACGAACTCCCGGCTGATCAGGTGCCGTTCCATCAGGAATTTCCGGTCCAGCACGGAAATCTCGTCCATCGGGAATTCCCGCACCGGGATTTTTTCCGAAACGGAAATATGCCTCATACAGTCGAGGACCTGATCACGGATCTCGCACAAAGCGGCATCGGCGGCCTGGATCGGAAAATCGTAATCGGAAAGATTACGGGCAAAACGGATCCGGCTGCTGATGGCGATATCATCGTCCGGCCCGGAATCCGAAAGCCAGCAGACTTTCTGCTTGAACAGATCATTGATGGCTTCGGACGGAGTCATGGCTGGACCTCGAGCTGACGGATTTTCTGTTCGAGTTCCTGGATCCGGTCGCGGAGGACGGCCGCATCTTCATATTCCTCGCGGCGGATCTTTTCCTCCTGCTCTTTCCGCAGCCGTTCGATCTCGCGTTTCAGCAGGACTGCCTCGTGACTGTGTTTCTGGCCGGCGCCGGCGGAAACCGGGATCTTTCCGATATGATGATCGCCGCGATGGATATTCTTGAGCATGCCGTCGATCTGGGTGTCGAAGGCCTGATAACATTCCGGGCAGCCCAGATAACCGGTCTTGCGGAATTTTTCCAGCGACCAGCCGCAATGCGGACAGACCTCTTCGAAAACGGGTTCCGCGTCTTCTTCGGATTCGGATCCGGAATTGATCTCCTTGGCCACTTTTCCGGCTATATCGAACAGCACTTCCGCCAGGTTGAACCCCTGCAGATCGGCGGCATCCACGCTGTGCTTGGCGGCGCAGGATTCGCACAGATGCAGGGATTTGACTTTCCCGTCCTCGATCTTCTGCACGTGGATCGTCGCTTCATTCTTATGGCACTTCTGACACAGCATGATGACTCCCTCCTTATCAGGTCAATACGCCACATCCACATTGCCGGAGACAATATGCGGCGGCGGCACGATTTCACATTTTCCGGGCTGGCTCCAGTCCCGGTCCCAGGTGTTGTACATCAGCGGATCGGTCGGCGCTCCCCACGGATTCAGGTCGATGATCAGGATCTCGCTGTCTTTCTTGAAATAGATATCCAGCGCCAGATCGGACACCGGCAGCTGAGGTGCGATCCGGGTCACCAGCACATCGGCTTTGTTCCAATATTTTTCCAGACGGCCCGGCAGACGGCGGAAATGGCGGATCAGCCAGTATTGACTCATCCCGGCCAGTTTCCGGTCCTTGATGAACAGCCGGAATTCCCGGGCGGGCTGCATCCGCCGGAACGGACGGATACAGATGCTGGAAACCAGTCCGGCCGCCGCCGCTTCACGCACTTTTTCGCTTCTGGCCAGGATCTTCCACGCCGATTCGGCGGAATGGACAGAACCGCGTTTCAAGCGGAACCGTTCGGTATCCGTGGCCGCAACGGTATCCACCGAAACGAATTTCGCACCGGAAAATTCACCCATCACCCGTTTCAGTTCCGGCAGCAGCTCCTTCAGGTCTTCCCCCTCGGTCCGCCCCTCTTTCAGCGCCTCCAGTTCGTCGGCGTCCAGTTCCAGAAAAACAGTCGGAAAACAATCTTTTTCCAGCTTGGGATACCATTCCGGCATCCGGAACACATTCATATTCATCTGCGGTACCTCTCTTAATTGCAGTTAAAGTTCATCATCATCCACCCGGTCCTCCGGCGGATTCAGAAACAGCCGGATCTTCCGGAACACGATCAGATAAAACACAAAAAATATGGCAAAAAACACACTCTGAGGGGAAATCTGCCGGATCATGAGAAAGGAATACAGCGATGCGATCACCAGAGCGGGAAAAGTCGTATAGATCACCAGCACCAGAAGCCGCGGATAAGACAGCCGTTTCGGCATCCCGGCATTCAGCAGCAGCTGCATGAGCGAAAAAAATACGATGGTGAACAGGCAGATCACCAGGATCGAGACCAGTGCACCGAAAAAGATCATCACTCCGAGACAGCTCACCAGATAATCGCCAACCACTTTCGCGTCCAGTTCCGGCAACAGGAAATGGATCCGCTGCCCCTTCCGGTGTTCCAGATTGCTTTTCAAAAAGTCGTAAAGCATTTTTCCGGAGAGTCCGGTCCGGACCGTTTCCGCCTGCATCGGATTCTGCACCAGCAGAAACGGCGCCGCCAGATACTTCCCCTTGCCGCCTTCCGCATAGTTTTCCGCCCAGAACACGAACCCGTTGTCCATCACGATCAGTCCATACGGAGTATTCCAGTCTTTGACCGCACTTTCCGTCAGGGTCTGTCCGGGATAATAGTCAAAACGCAGCTGATCGTTCAGCCGGTAACTTTGCCGTTTATCGGCATTCTTTTCGGTCCGCACACCCGTATCCGGGAAAAAGAGCAGCCGGCCGGTTTCATTGAACAGCCGGCCGGACAGGTCCCGGATCTCCGCTGCTTCCTGGCAGGAATGACCCCAGGCCAGAACCAGGGACAGCAGCAGCGTCAGCGCGATCAGATGCAGCAGCGCTTTGAGCAGCCGGCACTCCAGCAGGCGGACATACACATCCGTGCCGGTACAAACCTGAAACAGCGTTTTCCAGAACCCCATGATCCACTCACACCAGACGGTTGATCTTGTAACCTTTCGGTCCATATTTTTTGTAAATCTTCTGCAGCTGCGGCAGGATCTCCGCATAATCCGGATCCTTTACCCGCTGCACATACACGACGCCGTCGAGATGGTCCAGTTCGTGCTGCAGCGCGCGTGCCAGGAAACCGCCGCAGTCCACCCGGATCTGCCGGCCGTCCAGCAGGGTCGTCTTCAGCACCACCGAAACCGGACGCTCCACCGGAGCATACAGTTTCGGCACGCTCAGACAGCCTTCTTCCCCGACTTCGGTCACCGCCGAAAACGATTCGATCTCCGGATTGACCAGCACCATCGGCATCTGCGGCAGCAGTTCGCGTTCGCCCGGCGACAGCGGCATGCCCGGCTCTTTCGGCTCCGGCACATCCAGCGTCACCAGCCGCAGCGAAATTCCAACCTGCGGCGCCGCCAGTCCGACACCGTCCTGCTTATACATCACTTCCAGCATCGCCTCGCCCAGACTGCGGACATCGTCCGTGATCTCCTCGATCCGGGCGGCTTTCTGATGCAGACACGCCTCACCAAGATATTTCATGGTCAGCGATTTCTTTTTTCCGAACTTAAACATCTGCGTTCTCCCGATCCGGCCGGTTCAGACACATTTTTCCAGCGTCCGGCCGATCCTCCTGACACAGGAAGCCGCACCCAGGATCTCGGCGGTCTCATAGACCCCTGCCCCGACCGGAATGCCGGTAAGCGCGATCCGCAGCGGCTGATTCAGTTTTCCCTGACTGATGCCGTGCGCGGTTTCGGCAGCCCGGATCGCCTGTTCCACCGCAGCGGCGGAGAAATCCGTCATGTCCGCGAACTTTCCGGCCAGCTCCTTCAGGGCCGTCTTCACCGTATCGTCCTTCAGGAATTTGGCCTGCGCTTTCGGGTCGACCGCAAAATCTTCCGTGAAGAAATATTCCCAGGCCTGCGCATCCATATAGGTCTTGGTGCGTGACTGCATCAGCGCGGCGACCTGCTTGAAGAGGGCGCGGTCCGCCTTTTCGCGCCACGGCCAGCGCGCGGCAAAATCCCAGACCGCCGATTCGAATTTCTCCGCCGGCATTTCCGCAATATACATGCCGTTCATATTCATCAGTTTCGCAATGTCGAACTGCGCCGGCGAACGCTGGGCATGCTCCATCGAAAACGCTTCGATCAGCTCGCTCCGCGTCATCTTTTCCCGATTGTCGCCCGGCGACCAGCCCAGCAGCGAAAGATAGTTGAAGAACGCTTCCGGCAGGAATCCCTTTTCCCGGAAATCGCCGACGAACGCATCGCCGTCGCGCTTGCTGTAAGGCTTGCCCGCCGCATTCACCAGCATCGGCAGATGCGCATACTGCGGCACCTGGAATCCCAGCGTCTGGAACAGGAAAAGATGGCGGAAAGTATTTTCCACATGGTCATCGCCGCGCACGATATGCGTCACGCCCTGCGTAACATCGTCGCATACGTTCGCCAGGTGGAACACCGGACTGGAATCGCTGCGGATGATGATGAAATCCTTGATGCTGTCCAGCGGCTTGCTCAGCTCGCCTTTGACCAGGTCGTTGTAAAACACTTCGCGGCGGATGAAAGTGAAATATGCAGCGCCGGCGATCTTTTCCGGCTCGACCGCGGCGGAGATCCGGGGCAGAGCCGCGGCATCCAGCTGGAACAGCACCGTGCCGTCCGCGGCAAAGATCTTCAGGTTCTTGAACCCGGCCAGACCGGCGGCATTTTCCACCGTCTTGCCCTTGTGGTTGACCGAGGACCAGACGAGTCCGGCGCGGGAGAGTGCGATCTCCGTTCCCGGCGCGACCTCCGTCCGGGCATCGCCGACCATGCGGACAAACGGATAGGAATCGCAGTCATACGGCAGCCGGAACAGCACCGGCGAAGCCGCTTCGGCCGGATTCAGCTTGTAGGCATGGCCCACTTCGATCAGCTTCTGCGCCGCCTGACGGTGCGCCTCGCTCTGCGTGGTCTGGTACATCGGTTCGCCGTCATAATCCAGGCCCAGCCAGTTCATGCAGTCGAACAACGCGTCGATGGCCTGTTTGGTGGAACGCTCCAGGTCGGTATCTTCGATCCGCAGCAGAAATTCACCGCCGCAGTGACGGGTGTAAAGCCAGTTGAAAATGGCGGTCCGGATATTGCCGATATGGACCTGTCCCGTCGGGGACGGTGCAAATCTTGCTCTGAAACTCATTGCTGAAACTCCTCAAAAAATTACAGTATTAATGAACAAAATACAGCGCAAGGAGAAATCCCGCAGGAAATCCGCCCTTGCGCTGAAATCGAAGTCACGACAGAAACATCACGCTCAGTAGGCGCCGACCGCGGCCTGCAGCTGCGCCTTGGCATTGTGCATATTGATCACATACGTGGCCAGAGTGGTCTCCGCACTGACGAAATCGCGCTGGGCTTCATTCAAGCGGGTAAGTTCCGTATTGCCGGCCCGGTATTCTTCATCCACCAGGTCGCGGATCTTCCGGTAAAGTTCCAGGCTCTTCTGCGAGATTTTGACCTGTTTCATGCAGGTCAGATAGTTGTCGTAAGCGGTCCGGACTTCGGAAATGATCGAGATCCAGGAATTGGCCAGCGTATAATCGCTCTGCAGCATCGCGGCCTGTTGGGAACGCATATTGAAGAACGTTTTGCCGCCGCTGAAGATTTCCCACGATGCCGTCGCACCGTAGTTGAAATTGAAGGTCTCGTATTTGTTGGTGTAATCTCCTCCGTCGCCGGAATAATTCTTGACCCGGGTCTGTCCGGCCGTATAACCGATGCTGGCGTTGAAGGTGACCGTCGGACCGAAAGAGCAGATCGACGACCAGTAATTGTATTTGGAAACTTCCAGCGCTTCCCGGTAAGCTTTCAGGTCGGGACGGTTCGCCAGAGCGGTATCCAGATACACCGGCAGAGCGGACAGCACTTCACCGTCGGGCGACGGCACACTGGGGAATTTGACCTCGTCGGGAATGGTGCCTTCGGTCAGTCCCATCAGCTGGGCCAGCGAATATTTGGAGGCGGCATACGCATATTGGGCGCTGTAAAGGTCGGATTCCGCCGTATTGTAATACGCTTTGAAGTTCAGCACGTTGCTCAGGGGAACCGCACCGACTTCGAATTTGAGTTCGTTTTCTTTCAACTGAGAATCCTGGAATTTCATGTTTTCCTGGGCGATCCGGATCTTCGCCATCGCCAGCAGGATGTCATTGTAGGCATACGCCACGCTCTTGATCAGCAGACGCCGCGCATCCAGTTCCAGTGCTTCGGACTGTTTCCAGTTGTGCTTTGCGGCCATCAGATTCATTTCCCGCACAAAGCTGTCGAAAATCAGCCACGAAGCCTGCGCCTGCGGAGTGTTTTCGAACGTACGCGACCCGTTCCGGATATTGTTCTTGTAAACATTGTTCGGCTCGCTGAAACTCTGGCCGATCTGATAGGACAGCGTGATTTTCGGCAGATACGGCGCAAAGGCCCCGTAATACGCGGCACGGGCGGATACGATCGCAAAATATTTCGTCTTGAAACTCGGATTGTTCTGAACGGCCAGGCTCTGCGCGTCTTCCAGCGTCAGTATTTTATGCGATGAAACTGCCATCAGCTTCTGTTCTTCCTTCGGTACATCCGTAAACGAACTGTGTTTCACTGCTTTCGGAGGCGGTTCATAGGATGTGCAGCCGGTGACGGCTGCCAGTCCCAGTGCGGCGATCATGGCCGACCAAGATATTTTCTGTTTCATCTTTCTGTCCTTTTAGTTGAAGAGAAACCCGGTTTCTCTGCGTTTTTTTTACTATAATCAAGTATTATACACTATTTTTCCCCGAAAAGCAAACGTTTTTTCCATTGAAAACAGCTTTTTTTTGCAATTATTTACTGATTGGCGGGCTTTTTCCGGGTCCCGCGAACAACCTCCGAGGACGATATCCGAGAAGAATCTTGAAAAAAAAAGCCGAATCCGGCTTGATTTTTTCGAAATCGGGGTTAGATTACAACCTATCAGATCGGGATGTAGCGCAGCCTGGTTAGCGCGTTTGTCTGGGGGACAAAAGGTCGCGAGTTCAAATCTCGCCATCCCGACCATTTTTTTTGTTCTCTCTCGTCCAGTCCTTTATGACTGGATTTTTTGTTTCAGCGCCTTTTGTGGCTGAATGATAACGATTTACAGCGTGCTCTCCCGCCCCGCAGAGAACGGTGAGAGACTGCCGTTTTCTCTGTTTCGGCGTGTGTTTTGCATAGAATCGGCCCGGATTCTCTGAAACGTCAGGTCTGCCGACCTTTATGCCGAAAAGATTTGTTAGGCGTTAGAGATTAGGAACTTGCGGAAACACACCGAAAATTTCAGAGAAAATCTCTATTTTTCCGGCCCCCTGATTTTCCGACCTTACGTTTTTTTGTCTCCAAGTCCTCACCCGAAATGTTCTCTATTTTGGAAACTCAGCCTCAAAAAAAGCATTTCGTCAGGTCGGGAAATTCCGGACTACCACAAAATGGATACCGAAAAACGGCTTCGAAAAGTATCTCTGCAAATGGTGTCCATTTTCGGGTAAAGGACAACCGCCGACCTTGCCCCGGAAAGCCATCCGAACGCCCTTCCCCAACCTCATTCCGGAAGAAGGCGCGACTGCCGCGGCAGGACCTTTAAAACGCAAAAGGCGGCCGGATTGCTCCGGCCGCCAGTGAAAGGACGTCATTCCATGTTAAGCAGTTTCTTCTGCTCCGACCACAAGACCGGCATGGACTGCCGCAGGTCCTCCACCCCGATCCCTTCAGGCAACGTGCCCGTCAGGATGGCGTGGACGATCTCCGGGGCAAGCAGCGTCAGGCGCAGCACCCGCGCAACGTAAGCGTAATCCTTGCCAACGGCTGTGGCGAGTTCATGGACGTTGGCAAACTGACCCGCGTCGATCAGCGACTGCCAGCGATAGGCTCGGGCAAGATTCGTGATCAGCGGGTCGGCAAAGTTCTGCTCTCCGTCCGGAGTCACAATCCGCTTCCGTCCGGCGCAGTTTCTGAACGACATCGGGATCGTCACTTTGACATTCCCGTTGGCGAGCATTTCAACATCAATCATTTTTTAATTCCTCCATCAGAGATTTAACGCCGCCCGTTTTGAATTCGATCTCCAGTCTGTCATTCCAGACCACCGCCTTCTCGATCAGCAGGGTCAGCATCCGGTTGTATTCTCCCGGCGTGATTTCCTTCCAGAAATCCTCGCGGAAACATTCGACTACTTCCACAGGATTCATGCCGGACTTTTCCGCGAACTGCATGACCAGGGAAATATCGCCGAGCATCTTTCGGATATATTTTTTCACCAGTTCTTCAATGTCCCCAGCAGGAATCTGCCGGACCGGACATTCGGAAACCGCTCTCTTGTCATCCTTGCAGCAGAGGTAATAATAATACCGGCGGCCGCCCTTTGTCGTATACGTCGGCATCATCGCTCCGCCGCAGTGTCCGCATCGGAGAATATTCTTCAACGGCGCAATCGTCTCCTGCCGTCTTGAGCGATCCGGACAGGGGGCGGCGCTCTCCCGGATCGCCTTTGCGCGGTTCCACAGGTCTTGCGGAATAATCGCCTCCTGCTCGCCCTTGCAAATGGCGTCCTTGTATTTCACTTCGCCAATGTATGTGTGATTCTCCAAAATGCGGTAAACATGGGCTTTGTCCCACGTCTTTCCCTGCTTGGTTTTTATGCCTTGCGCGTTCAGTTCCATGGCGATCAGTTTCGGGGACTGGATTTCGACATACCGGTTGAAGATTTTTCGGATGACATCAGCTTCCTCCGGAACAACGACCAGATGTTTATTTTCCACTTTATAACCCATCGGAACCGACCCGCCGACCCACATGCCTTTTTTTCGGCTGGCCGCCATTTTGTCCCTTACGCGCTCGGTGATGACCTCACGCTCGTATTGGGCGAAAGTGATAAGAATGTTCAACATCATCCGCCCGGCTGAAGTCGCGGTATTGATTTCCTGGGTCACGGATACGAACTGGACGCCCCATTCGTCGAACTTTTTGGTCAAGTCAGCGAAATCCGTTATACTACGACTCAAACGATCAAGACGATATGTGATGATGATGTCGATCAGCCCGGATTCGCAGTCGGAAAGCAGTTTCTGCAACGCCGGGCGGTTGACATTTCCTCCGGAGTATCCGCCATCGTCATAATGCTCCGGCAGACAGACCCAGCCGTTTGCCCTCTGGCTGGCGATGTAGTTTTCCGCAGCCTCCCGTTGAGCGTCCAGCGAGTTGAAATCTGTATCCAGATTCTCGTCGGTGCTTTTTCGGCAATAAATGGCGCATCTTTTTTTCACGACTTCCGGCATTACTTCACCCCGAAAAACTTTTTACCGTTCCAGTGGGTCCCGGTGATTTTTTCCGCAATGGACGTCAGGGAACGGTAGATCTCACCCTCATATTCAAACCGCCCGTCCTGATGGACGAGGACTTCGTAGGTCTTCCCCTTCCAGTCGCGGCAGAGCCGGGTTCCCTTCACGAAAACTCTCGGCTTCATTCCCTCCGCCCTGAGATTGGCGGCGGGGTCTTTGTCCGCGATGGCGTCGAGCATCGCTTTGTCCGCATCGGACAGACCGCCGAAATACAATTCCTGCATTTTGTAGGCAATCCGGCTGCGCAGATTCTTCGCGTTGGTCGCGCCGCACTCGAAACCGTAAAGTTCGCGGAACTGCCCCTTCAATGCGGTGATGTCGGCATTTTCCAGACCCGCGATCTGCTTTTTTATGAAATCGTTTCTGTTCATCAGACCGTAACTCCTTTCGATTGCGCTATATACAAGCATTCATTCTGCGACTTATCCAGTCCCTTTTCACGAATTCTTCGCAAAACTGCCGCAATGAGGTCGACAGCCTGCCGAATATGCTCCGGATATTCCTTTATGTCAGCCATTTTTTGCCTTTCTGAGTTCAGAGAGTTTGAGTTTTCCGGTATGCAGGACAGACTCCTGCGCGGGAGCCCCGGCCACCCGGTCGGAGAGTTTGATCCTCGGTCTGGGGGCGGGCCGCGCCGTGCTGAGGAGTTCCGGGAGCGTCGCGCCCAGCATAGAAGCACAGACCGCGCACCCGGCCGTGCAGTCCAGCCAGTGGTTATCGCTGCGTTCCGGCTTCAGCTTCCATTCATCCACCCACCGGCCACGCCCCTGGGTTTTGACGCGGTATTCGGCCGTGAGATGTTCGGCAAAAAGCTGATGAATGCCGGGGAGCCTGCCGTAGAGTGAGAGGCTGCCCTTGTCGCCGAGCGGGACCGCGAGCCGGGCGTGAATGAAGCTCTTCCAGTAGTTGGAATCGTATATGACGTGCCGGATCGCGCGTTTGCCTGCCACGTTGGGCATCATCCAGTTCAGCCCCAGCAGGTCGCCGGGCTGTTTGCGGTATTCGGTCATGGGCTTGGAACTCGCGCCCACATACCGCCCGTGGGACGGCAGCAGAACTCCGGCGTGAACATTCTGTCGGCAGAACTGATAGATGATGTCGGTGGACTGACCCCAGTTTGCATCGATGAGCGCCTTCTCGATTTTGAGAACCGCGCCGTCTTCGCGCTCCCACTCGCGGGAGAGATACTCTTTCGTCAGCGCATCCAGCGCCGCGTAAAGCGCCCCTTCGAAGCCCGCTTTCGGGAACTTGGACTGAATGGTTGGGTTTGCGTCCGCCAAAGAGAACTGCCGCCGATGTTGATCCGGCCACGCGCCGTAATCGATCACCGCGCCAGTGAAGTCGTCTGCCCATGCAACTACTACATAGAACAGGAGCGCCTTCTGCACGTCGATGAACATGGTGATTTTGTCGCAGGAGATGGGGACGCGGCAATGCGCCAGCCCGTTCACCTTCGCGGCGATCTCGTCCACGGACAGAATACTGTCATCTTGTGTGTCCTCCGGGAGCGGGTCGTTCTGATATTCCGACTGGAACGCCGCCTCGTCCTGAAGTTTGAGGTTCATCGCGTGCTGGAGCGCGGAAATCTCGTCGTGATTGTAACGCGCCTCCCAGCTCACAACCGCGCCCTCGTCCATCTCTGCGCGATGTGCTTTGTAAAACTCCGTAGCAGCGTCGAAGTTTCCATCGGTCCGGAGTGCTTCCGAACGGATGTCGGCATATTCCTCCCAGAGCTTCATATTCTTCGGGAATTTATATACCATCTTGGTCCTTTCACCGTTCCAGTCCGGGTGTGTGTTTCTATTCAGGATTATATCCGCCATATCGCCGGGTCGAATAATTGTGCACGGCATGATTCCGGAAATCTTCTGCCCCGGTCCGGCCAGACCGAGGATGTCGCCAGCGAGTACACGCACACGCTTCCGGGTCTGTTCCAGGGAACCGGCCGACTCCGATGTCTGCGGGTCGTCGATGATTACGAGGCTCGGACGCACACTCCGGCCATCCGCACGCTTATATTTCATCCCGCGAACTCGACCGGTTATTCCTGCTACCCGGACGATGATGCCCGAAGCCCGGCTGTCCTTGATCGTCGGCAGCACGATTTCGTTTGACGTCCACGTAATCCGTGTGCGTTCTCCGTGATAGAGCTGACCGGCGCACCGGTTTGCGATCCCGTCCAGCTGTTCGATGGGGTAGCACACCTCGGGAAAATCGGCCGCGAGATTTTCGTTCACCTCCAGTTCGGTTTTTATGCTGTCGAGCATTTCCAGCGCGGCCGATTCAGTCGCCCCGATCAGCGTCACGAACTCCCGGTGACCGTATACCATCGACCAGATCGCGGCAGTCTCGGCGAGCGTGCTCTTACCCGATCCGCGAGGCATCGCCAGCGCGAACAGGCCGCCCGACAGCACCGCCGTTTCGATCTTCTCAATGACCTTCAGGTGATCCGGCGACCATTCCAGGGAATACGTCTCCGGGAAGTAGCTCTCGCAGAATAGCTGGAAGTTGCGCTCACACTCCTTCTTTCGTTCCGGGTTCACGACCACGGGCAGATCCCCGATGTCGCGCCCGGCCTGCGATTGTTCCGCCTGCCGCGCCCGCTCGGCATTCTTCCGTTCTTCGTATGAACGCGGCCCGGTGACCTCGCGGGGAGTGTGTTTCTCGTCATACGCCCACGCTATATATTTAAGAAGATTTATATTGCGGGTGTTCTCAGCGGCCGCGATCCGGAATCCCACCCGATTGAAGTCGCGGTAGAGCCGTGCCTGCGGCAGCACGAATCCCAGCGGAGTGGAATTCAGCAGCCGGGCGACGTCCACCACGCGCATATTACTCGGCGTGATCGGCATTGCTGTCTTCTCCTTTCACGAGCCACGCGGCAAATTCGACCAAATTGACCGTGCCGTCCTCGTTTTTCGGCGCACCGGCCGCGAAATCCGCCGCGAGTTTTTCAGCAGAGATCTGCCGTGAGCCTGCCTGTTTCAGGATATTCACCAGCATTTCAGGCTGTAATGCGGTGAGTTTTAAGGAATTTTCCATTTATTTTCCAACTATTTTTGCATTTCGACTTGCTATAGTCGAAAAGTCATGGTTATATATGCGCAACCAAACGGAAAACGCTCAACATCAACAACCTACAGAAGGAGGTCAACATGAGCATCGCAAGCGAAATCACCGTCGGAACCATCGCAATCGTCAAGATCGGCCGCAACGAAGTCGAAGTTACCGTGACCGAGATCACGGAACACGGCTGGAAGGTCAAGAGCCAGAGCACCGGCCGCGAGTTCGAAGTCCGCCGCATCGAGCGGATCATCGAGGAACCGGCTGCCGAAGAAGCCGAGCCGGAAACCGAAGAGAACGCGGTCAACCCCGCGCCCGAATCCGGAAGCGGCCCGCGCCCCGAAAAGAAACTTTCCCTCCTCGACGCGGCCGCGAAGGTCCTCGCCGCCAGCCGCGAACCGATGAACTGCAAAGAGCTCGTCGCAAAGGCGATTGAGAAAGGACTCTGGATTCCGACCGGAGCCAAAACTCCCGAACAGACGCTTTACAGCGGCATCTTCCGGGAGCTCCAGACCAAGGAGGAGCCTCGCTTCAAGAAGAGCGAGACCCGCAAGGGTTCCTTCGAACACACCAAGAAGCGGTAAGCGGTTCCGAAGCCCTCCATCGTCAGCCCCTCAAATCGAGGGGCTTTTTCGTCTCCACGCGACCGCGCCCCAGATGGCGAAAGCCAGATGCACAGCATCCAGCACCGCCCGACTGTAAAGGCCCGACCACAGATCGAAGCCGAGCCACGCGATGTTCCCGACCGACCAGAGGTAAAAGCACCAGATGTTCTTCCGAACATTCAGCGCCGTCCCCGTCAGGCTCAGGATCGTGATTGCCCAAGTAAAAGCGGTAATCATTGTCCGTTCTCCGTGACGGCCGGTGTCAGCGCCTGCCAGTTGCAGCCCTCGCCGGACGTGAATTCCGCCCACCTGCGCCTGATCACATCGCAGTATTTCGGGTCGAACTCCATCATTCGGCAGACGCGGCCGGTCTGTTCGCAGGCGATCAATGTGCTTCCGGACCCGCCGAACAGATCCAGCACAATATTTCCCGCCTTGCTTGAATTGAACAGTGCGATCTGGGCCAGAGCCGGGGGC
>SUWI01000058.1 GCA_015061565.1 Lentisphaerota bacterium | reverse complement strand
TGCAGATCCGATGGCTTGCCATTCTTGACAAGTTCGCAGGAAAATATCCGGAATCGCGGGAGATCCCGGAATCATTGCGGGAAAACCTTCCACAGGAGTTGGCGGATTTTTTCTCCGAATACGATTTTCTGAAAATCGGGGAAGCCGCTCTTCTGGATAAAAGAGCCCTGGCATCCGTCAAGGTCGGAGGACAAACCTATATCGTGATCGGCAAGGACGAGCCGGATGACACTCTCTTCGTCATTCGGGCGGACTCCATGAAAACATCGTCCTGTCCGGTATTCGCGATCGATCCCGAAGTGGACTGCGCCGAGAATCTGAATGTCAACACCCGTCCGGAATCCGGGTACCGTTCCATCCGGAATTTTGTCTGTCTGATGTCTCTGTATTACGGGGAAGCCAATGATTTTGAATGATGTCATGATCCTGCTGTTCGCTCTCATCGCACTGATCGGTCCGGTGGTGTTTCTGATTTTTCTGAATCGTATTCCACGCCGGTGGCGGCTGGGGATCTACCTCTTTTGCATCGCCATGCATCTTTTTGCCGCGCTCGTTTTGTCTTCATTAAACTGGATCAATAGAAACATTGTTTCGGGAATGCGCGCACAACATTTCTTCGAGAATTTGCAGCAGCAGTTGGCGGCAGGAACCGTGCATCGGGAATTTCTGGAACTTCCGGGATATGCATCCGGCGTGGTCCTGACACTGCTTGCCGCCGCCGCGATTATTGCCGGGGCGGTGTTCGCCTGGCGGAAACTCCGCTGGTACAGCTGGTTCGTCCTGATCTTCGCCTTCATCATGACGCAGTTCTCCTTTTCCGTCTGCGTTCGGGCAAAAGATCGGGAAAGCATCAGGGACCATAACGAAATGCGCCAACGTGTCTACGCTCTGATCGAACAGAAGAGGACGGCGGGCGTGACCGACCGGCAGATGGCGGATTCGATCGTCGAAAACCTGAAAGAGTTCCGTTATTCCTACGAAAACCGGCGCGCTGAAATCGAATCGGTGAAGCGGATCGAAGACGCGCTGAAAAAACTTCACCGTGCCAATCCTGAATGAGTTTCAGATTGCGCTGGGTTGGGTCGGGAACAGTCATTGCCGCCAGCCGTGCCAGTTCTTCCGGCAAAAAGCGATGAACCCGCCGCAAAGTTCGGATGGCTGCGTATGTTGCCACAATTCGAGAAAACGATCCAGATATTGTCCTTCGCCCGAACCATCACAGCCGTAATTCGGATTTGCCGTGATCCATTGAGTGAATTTCTCCATCAGTTTACGGCAGATGACCGGAGTGTTGAGTGCTTCACACGCGAGAAACAAGCCGTCGCGGAAATCTTCCGGGATGGTGTCCAGAAGTTCGATGATGCGATTTTCATACTTTGGATTGCTGCCGAGATACGCCAGAAGCAGCATCCGGTTATCATAATCGAATTCCAAGCGAAAGATATAATCCTCCACCCGCTTCTTTACCAGACCGCCTCTTGCAGGAAGGAGTTTGGCAATTTCGAGCGCAATATTCCAGTCCATCGGCCGATTTTCGAGCAGTGCGGTAAAAAGCGTGGTCAGTTCTTCTACGGAGCAATCCTTAAAAATCTCATGAGTAATCAGTTTTTCATCGTGACAATAAATAACCTCTTGATGATTCCAATCGGGGTCAAAGGCACACTCATATTTCAGCTTATGCCGCTCAAGCTGCCGGACTATGATCCGGTTGATTTCAGCAGATAGTGTCATTTTACAGCCAGTCTTGCAGCCTGGCGCTTGATGATCCGGCAGATCTCCGCATAAACCGTTGACGGATGCTGCCGGTTCAGCTCACCAGCCAGAGATTTCGAAGCAGGGGTGATCTTTTCGAGCATTTCGTCGATCAGCGTCATGACCAGATCTGACCGGATCTTGCACTCCCGTGCCATTTGGGAAAAACTTTCGCGGGTGATTCCGGCAAATGAAGTTTCTCCGCCGATGGACATTGCTGTTTCATGGGCAAGCGAATCGTATATCTCTGTGCACAGAAGATCGTAAACGGGGGCAAGCCGGATGTTTTTTCCGCGATAGAGCACGGAAAAATTCTTTGCGTGGGCATCGCCGTTGCCGATGAGGACGTTGAAAATGATCCTGCGGAGGAAATCGACCTGTCCCGCCGTGCCGAGACGCATTTTTCTGATGAGCCGAAAACATTGCGGAATGGTCGGCCCTCCCTCGTTTTCGTATTTTTTCTCCGGATCGACGCTGAACAGCTGGCAGAAATCCTCCTGATGCAGACGGCTGATCTGTCCATCTGCGGTTTGGCGGTCGAAGCGGGTCACACAGTAGTAAGGAACATCTTTCAAAGTCAGGATTTCACACTCGGGCGCGGGAAGTCCCATTGTCTGCGCCAGACGCATGCAGAAAAACTCGTTGAATACGCTGTCGTGATATGCCGCGACCGGCGGTTTGATGATATGCGTGGACGGAGCACCGAACAGCGGCAGAAGGATTTTTCCCTTCTTCACGCAGGCGATCAGCTTGTCCTGTGCGCCAGTGCCGGAAATACGGAATCCTTCCTCTTTCCCGAGGTTAAGCGGACGCTTCGGCAGATCCATGAGTATCTGTGCGGCCTCCTCGTCGGAGAGTTTGCGGAAGGTCGGCGCCGACGTTCCGGCCGTTTCCGTGCCGGAGGGCGGATACAGGGCAATCGCTCCGGCACAGTCTCCGCCGATGGCTTTGAGGAATCCGAAGATATTATGTCTCGAAAGATGAAGGATCTTTCCCAGACGTTTGCGCACCACGTCCGGCGGCAGCAGGTTGTCGAAAAATACGCCAGTGACTGCGGGATCGAATGGCTCGGACTGCAGCGGCAGAGAATAGGAAATGGCCGCAGCGTTGGTTTTCCGAAGATATTCCGGAAGATAATGGAAAGTAAGCTTTCCACGGTCGGACTCCAACACGCCGACACGCTTACCGAGAAGGAATACGTCAAGTTTTTCCATTATTCATCGTCTCCCGGACTTGAGAGTTCGACGGCGATGCCGAGCGTTTCCAGCACGGCAAGAACCTTGTCGAGCCGCACCGTCTCCTTTCCGTCTTCCAGATCGCGGACGAAACGAACTCCGACATCGGCCAGCTGCGAAAGCCGGATCTGGGAAACCTTCTGCCGTTTGCGTTCACGCCGGACGATCTCCGCGAGTTGAGATGGGGTTGTGAGTTCAGTCTTCATAAGCCGTTACCCTTATATTTCAGCATACTATACAACGTAAACAGGATCATTTCAAGTAAAAATCGACCCTATCGGGGCGATTTCTTCCAAAAAAGTCCTTGGTTTGATAAAATCGACCCTATCGGGGCGAAAATGGAACATTCAGCAGTTGGATCCCGGTTAGGCGCGGATAAAACAGCAAGGCGATCCAAGCCGCTGAAATGATGATGAAATAGAGCGTGATATCCATATTCGAAAATTGGCCCGGCATGATTTATCGATCGTTGCCAATGCACGCAGGAGGATGTCAATCCCACCCCATTGGAATATTTCTGAGCCAGAAATTGTTCGTTACCGTTACCGGGAATGGAAATTTAATGAAATACTGCGGGAAACGGCATAAGACCAGCCTGGTCAAATTCAATTTGCATAATTGGCTCATTGTTTTTTCATCAGGGAGCCGGTCATGATCCCTTCGCATGTAGGCAATTTTCAGGTAACGCAGCGTCGAAAACTTGCTCAAAAATGGGACCGCGTCGGAATCACATACCAGAGACTGCAGATTCAGGACCGTCAATTTGCTCCATGGCAGATCATAATGATGCCCATGGTCATCTAAAATACTGAGGCAAAAGAAATTTTTTAACCGGGACAATCGGGAAACGGCATCAAAAAGATCATCGACGCTGGTTGCATAGACTTGCTGCAAGGCCAGATTTTCAATATTGGAACGCGGAAGCAGAGGAAGCACAGCAGCATCAATGTATACGTTGGACAGAACCAGCTCCTTCAATCGTTTCAACTGTTTTTCCCGGCCGGTAAATTTAACCTCCGGAGTGGCGGTCAAATGGAAAACTTCGAGACCTTCCTCGGGAAGACATTCCATGCGGAAAGATTTGCCGGCACGGATTTTCAATGTATGAAGCTTCAACTCTTTCAAAAAAGAATAGTCGGTGAATCTGCCGGAATCGTATATTTCCAGGTGCTTCAACGGCAATGATTTTAAGCAGGGTATGATTTTATCATCCAGAAACGGAGTTCCGTTTATAATCAGTTTTTCGATTGGCATACCATGCAGAGCATCGATATTTTTCCCGTTGAAACCGAATAATGTCAAACTGGTTACGCGTTGATTTTTCAGGAAAGATAAATCTTCTCCACTGAAGACGGTGATATGTTTTATATCGGAAATCTTCCCGAGCAGACCGGAAAGATCCGTTCCGGATACGGCAGGTCCAAGAGTGACAGTCAATCTCTTGTCTCCCTTTAATGAAGACAATTCAGCGGGAGATATGACATTACTCCTTGAAAATGACCGTATTCTCATGTTCGATTCCGGAAATGTCATGGAAAGAAAATCGGAAGGTTTATCCGATCGTTCTGCAGTCGAAATAAAAAACAGCGTCTGGTGTTTTTCATTTTCCAAGATATAATTTTCAGAGCACAGGATCATCGGGAGACCAGCCAGAACAAAACACAAAAATTTATTCATAATCCCTCCGTTTTTATCTGTTGTGTAACAATATATCCGTTTCACGATTTTTGCAAGTGGAAAACAAAAAACCATCCAACTTCACAGTTATGCCTGAACTGCATCGTCCGCGTTAAAAACTGCAGGAAAGTTTTTTGCCGCTTGCGAATGACGGGGATCGGTTGAGATATAAAGCGGTTTTGTGCTGTTTTTCGGGGACTCAAGGTTGATTTTACGGACGGCGTGCGGTATATTATCGGCGGATCGAAGACACACTGAAAAAACTTCCTGAATCAGGAAGCAAATAAAAGAAGAGTCAAAAACTGGAATAAAATCATAAAAACTAAAGACAGGAGAAAAAATGGCAATCACCCAGGAAATGATCAATCACGCAGAAAAACTTCACCAGGAGGCCTTGCAGATCGTAAGGGATCTGTGCAAGCTTCCCGCTCCCTCCCATCATGAGGAACTCCGGGCGGAATACTGCAGGAAATGGTTCACGGAAAACGGATTCAGGGACGTGACGGTCGACGACGCGCTCAACGTGCTCGCCCCGGTGAACTTCGAGCTCGGCGGCAACGAGCCTTTCACGGTGATGATGGCGCATACCGATACGGTCTTTCCCGACTTGGAGCCCATGCCTTTCGTGGAAAAGGACGGGTTCATGCACTCTCCCGGCGTGAGCGACGATACCGCCAACCTGGCCGTGCTCATGGTCTGCGCGAAATATTACAAGGACCACCTTCCCGCCTCGCCGGAAAAGATCCTGTTTGTTGCCAATTCCTGCGAAGAGGGACTGGGCAACCTGAAAGGCTGCCGGAAGATCATGGCGGATTACGGGAAAAGGGTGACGGCCTTCGTCTCGCTGGATTCTTCCTGCATGAACAAGGTCGTGACCCAGGCGGTGGGCTCGCACCGGTACAAGGTGAGCGTCGCCACGGAAGGCGGACACTCGTTTGCCTCCTTCGGGAACCGCAACGCCATCCATTCCCTGGCCAGCCTCATCACTTTCCTTTACACGGTGAAGGTGCCGAAAGAGGGAAACAGCACCACCACCTACAACGTCGGAGTGATCTCGGGCGGCACCTCGGTCAACACCATTGCCCAGAATGCGGAAATGCTCTATGAATACCGTTCCGACAGCAAGGAATGTCTTGCCAAAATGCAGGATCTTTTCCGGCATGCCATCGAGGCGTTCCGGGCAACCGGGATCCGGGTGGACGTGGAACTTCTGGGCGAACGTCCCTGCGGGATCGAGATCCCCAGGGAAGCGTTCGACGCCCTGAAGGGACGTTATTTCGCCTCGCTTCGGGAGGTCCTCAAGGTCGAGGGTCTGGAGCGTTCCGGCTCGACCGACTGCAACATTCCCCTTTCCATGGGCATTCCCGCGGTCTGTTTCGGGGTGGTCCGCGCCGCGGGCGCCCATACGAGAGAGGAAAAAGTGGAAACGGCAAGCCTGCTTGACGGCTGCAAACTCTTCCTGGATTTCCTTTACCGGGGAAAATAAAGACAGCTGCCCTGTCCTCTCCGTCCGGCGGTTCCGCGGACTTTTGTCGGACCAGTCGGACAAGTCGGACTGCCGCGTGAGGCGAGATCACCGGGGCTTGACTTCGAGGTCAAATGCCGCAGTCCTTCGACGCAAATGAATAAGTGTCCATAAAACCTGACAAAAATCCTCGCCGACCGATGATTTAGACTTGTAAATGGACCGTTTCCGATGTAAATTATGGAGACAGCAGGAGATTTTCTTTTTCGGGATTCTCCGGTGCTGTTTCAGGGCAATACAACGCAGGATTTATTTATGGATTTTTCAAAACTGATTCAAGATGATTTGACCGCGGATTGGGCAAAAGAGGTCATTCAGAGTCTTTCACCTTATCCCTATCTCGCCGATATTATAGTCATTTCAACCTCGTTCGCGGCCGGTGCGATCCTTTCCATGATGCTGTTTTTCCTGCTGCGGCCCTTCCTGCTTCGTTTTTACCGTAAGCACTGCGAAATGAATCCCGAGCTTCTGGACTGCATCCGGCGGATGATCATTTCTTTCGTGTCCTGTCTGCCGGTGGTTTTCGTTGCATATCTGATCTGGTGCGACGGACTGCATGAATGGATCGCGGTCCTGATCTACAAGCCGTTGACGGGAGCGCTGATCGCCTTTCTGGCACTGACGGTGACCTACGGCATCAAGAGTTTCGGGCTGTGGTACAAACAGCAGCACAATGCAGAGCAGCGGCCGATCGACGGTCTGCTCCGGATAACCATCTGTTTCGTGTGGGCGGCAGGGATCATTATCTTCATTTCGATGCTGATCGGGAAAAGTCCCGTCTATCTGCTTTCCGGCCTGGGTGCGGTCGCGGCGGTATTGCTGCTGCTCCTTCAGCAGACGATCCTTTCCTTTGTCGCCAGTGTGCAGATCAATGTCGACCACCTGGTCGAGATCGGCGACTGGATCGTCGTGCGGTCCGAGAATGTCGACGGCATCGTCACGGAGATCACTCTGCATACCGTGAAAGTCCGCAACTGGAACCAGACGCTGGCCTGTCTGCCCATCTACAGCCTGGTCCACAAGCCTTTCGTAAACTATACCGCCATGCAGAAAGTCGGCGGCCGCTGTATCCAGAAAGCCTTTCTGATCGACCAGCGCAGCATCCGCTTCCTGAGCATGGAAGAGATCGAGCGGCTCAAGGGATTCGACATTCTGAAGGATTATCTCGAGAAAAAGGAAACGGAGATCGCCCAATACAATACGGGCCGTTCGAGTTTCAATACCCGTAACCTGACCAATCTCGGCATCTTCCGCATCTATTCACATCTCTACCTGGAGCAAAATCCGAACATCCGCGCCGATCTGATCCTGTTCGTCCGGGAACTGGTTCCCACCGATTCGGGTGTGCCGCTTGAAATCTATTGTTTTTCCAAGGAAGTCAGCTGGGTCCCCTATGAAAAAGTCCAATCCGAAATCACGGAACATCTGCTGGCGCTCCTGCCGAGTTTCGGTTTGCGCGTATTCCAGAGAAGCAGCGACATCCTTCGGGAAGTCAGCCATCAGCCCGCGGACGGAGGATTCCAGTTCGGACCCCCGGACAATGGCGCTGCATCCGGCGGACAGAAGGCATAACCCGTGCGGACTGCCCGTTTCCTCCTTCTTTCGAACTTTCCGCATGAACCTGCCGTTCTTTGCTGAATAATCAGAAAGCTGATCCGCATGTCGAATCTGATCGTGAAAATATTTCCTTTGATGGCGGTGCTGCTGTCGGTCTTTGCCTGTTTCCGTCCGCAGGAACTGTCCTCGCTGGGGTTCCTGATCGTGCCGCTGCTGGGACTGATCATGCTCGGGATGGGGACCACGCTGTCGCCGGACGATTTCATTGCGGCGGCGAAACGGTCGCATGCCGTGTTGATCGGCCTGGTCCTGCAGTTCCTGCTGATGCCGCTGCTGGCTTATCTGATCGGCCGGGCGCTGCAGCTGCCGAAAGAGCAGTTCATCGGTCTGGTGATGGTGGGGACCGTGGCGGGCGGGACCGCTTCCAATGTCATTGCGTATCTGGCGGGCGGCGATGTGGCGCTTTCGATCGCCATGACCGCCTGTTCCACCTTGGCGGGAATCGTGCTGACGCCGCTGATCTCCTCGTTTTATCTGGGCCAGACCGTGCATGTGCCGGCCTGGGCGATGTTCAAAAGCATTCTGCTGGTGGTGGCGCTGCCGGTGAGCCTGGGACTGTTGATCAACCGTCTGTGCCGGAAACATGCCGATGTGCTGGCGAAAATCTGTCCGCTGGTTTCTTCGGTCGGGATCGTGCTGGTGATCGGGATCATCACCGCGCTGAACGTGTCCACCCTGGCGCAATGCGGCCCGCTGGTATTTCTGGCGGTGATCCTGCATAACGGAGCGGGGCTGGCCGCCGGGTATTTTTCCGCCCGTCTGCTGCGCTGCGACCGCAGGACTTCCATCACGATCGCGATCGAAGTGGGGATGCAGAATTCCGGCCTGGCGGTGGCGCTGTCCAAACAGTTTTTCGGCATAGCCTCGGCGCTGCCCGGCGCGATCTTCAGCGTCTGGCACAACTTGTCCGGAGCATTGTTCGCCTCGCTGGTCCGTAAATACGGACGGCTGACCGAGTCGTCCGAAAAGAAATGATTTCAGTTCAAAGGGAAGGATTGGCTTTATGAATGATTTCGGTTCACGCAATTATCTGGAACTGATGGTACCGTGGCTGCGGGTTCTGCCGTCGTGGCTGCGCAGCTCAGAGGTCGGCACGTGGTATGGAACGGGCGAAAGCGCCCACTGGTCGGTGCAGAGCAACATGAATGTGTGCGCCGCGCTGGCCGTCATGGCCGAAGATCCCGGCCTGGAAGAGTTTTCTCCGTCCATGTCCCGCGAGGAGATCCGGGCAACCGCGGCCGAACTGTTCCGTTATGCCATGCGGACGCATCTGACCGGAACTGCCATGGCGACGGACGGCAAACCGTGGGGACATCATTGGATCAGCGTGCTCGGGGCCGAACGCATGACGCACGGGATCAATGCCCTGCTGCCGCATCTGACCGCTGAAGACCGTGAACATTACCGGAATTTCCGGATCTCCGAATCGGACTGGCTGCTCAAGGAATACGCGGTCGATGCGGATGTGGACGGACGCAGCGGAAAAAACAAGCCCGAATCGAACATCTGGAACGGCGGTTTTCTGATGCGGACCGCGCTGGATTATCCCGATCTGCCGCAGCGGGAAGAATATCTCGAAAAGGCCTGTTCGTTCCTGCTGAACGGCATTTCCCATCCGGATGATGCTGCATCGGAAAAAATGTTCCGCGGCCGCCCGCTGCGCGATTGGCATGTCGGCTATAATTTCACGGAGAATTATTCGCTCGACCATCACGGTTATCTGAACGTCGGATACATGGCGATCTGTCTTTCCAATGTCGCCATGCTGCATTTCAATTTCAAGGAACGCGGGCAGACGCCGCCTCCGGAATTGTATCATCATGCCGAAGACCTGTGGCGGATCGTGAAGAATTTCATTTTCCCGGACGGACGGCTGCTCCGGATCGGCGGCGACACCCGGGCCCGTTACACCTACTGCCAGTGCTATGCCATTCCGATGTGGCTGCTGGCCGCCGACCTGTTCCATGACCGCGAGGCGGCGCAGTTCGAACGGAATTTCCTCGAGGTCATGCGGAAGGAACAGAACGACAACGGCGACGGTTCCTTCTATTCCAAACGGCTGGACAATATCCGCGAAACCAGCTATTATTACTACTGCCGGCTGGAATCCGATCCGGTGCTGGCATTGTCCTGCGGCGCTTACTGGCGGCGGAAATTCCAGCTGGTGCAGCCGCCGGAAAAAACGGTGATCCCGAGCGTGCAGTGGTCCGACGATTTCCACGGCGCGTCTCTGATCCGCACCGGCAATACGGTCCGTTCCTGGGTGAAAGGCGCCCACAACTGCAACACGGGAGTCTGCGTGCCGCAGGACCGCAGCGATATGGCCGAATGGCATTACAACCTGAACGGCCTGGTCATCGGCAACGAGGTGATCGGGCATGTCCATCAGGGCATCCGGCAGACCATTCCGAACGGTTTCCTTTATCGTGGCCAGTCCGAACTGTGGGAGATCCAGCCTTGGGGCGAGGGTGAAAATCCATACGCGATAGCGAAACAGCAGACTGCGGTCGCAGCGGTGCCGGACGGCAAAACCATGCTGATCGCCGCCCGCTGCGTCATGACCAAGGAATCCACCCTCCGCGGGGTGTTCGGCCTGAACCTGGAGATGCCGAACGACGTCGCCAACGGTTTCATCCGCCATTATGCCGGAGAACATTTTCGGACTGACCTCAAGATGAAGCTGGGCGAACCGGAATTGGTCGATAGCGGTTCTGCTTATCTGAATATCGACAACAGTCTGACGGTGCGGCTGCTTTCCGGCGGGGATTCGCTGAAAATTTACCGCAGCGGGAAACGCGATGTGGCGATCATGCACAAGCCGCTGTATTCCTTGTTCCTGGACCGGATCGTGTCTTCTGCCGACCTGAGCGTGCGGCGCCGGATGCCGGGAGAAGTGCTGTTCGATACGGTTTTCCTCATCGCCGCGGATGTCAACGCGAAGCAAAGCCCGGAACTGACCGGAAAAGCGGAATCTTCCGGCTTGACGAAAAAGATCGAATTCACCGGCATGGACGGGAAAATTTACCGCTGCCGGATCGTTTACGGCGAAAATGCCGCGGAGCTGCCGGAACTGGAATTCGGGCCGGCGTGAGGCTCAATCGATCGGCAGGAACCGGCCGGCGCGGATGATCTGATCCGGCTTCGCGGCGTCCCAGGTGATCTCGCCGTTGACCATGACCAGCGAAACCCCGAGCGGCTGGAGATCGCGTCCGTCGAATCCCGCTTTTGACTCATAGCGAGCCGCATCGAGCACGACCAGATCGGCGAAATAACCTTTTCTGAGGATACCCCGTTTCGGAATGCGGAAGATGGACGCGGGCAGGGAGGTCATGCGCCGGACCGCTTCCTGCATGGAAGTGATCGACGCGACTTTCCGGAAGAAGGTCGGGAAAGTTCCGACTGCCCGGGGATGTCCCTGCGAGGCGGGATCATCCAGCTGGGCGGAAATGGCGTCCGAGCCGGCGCAGACCCAGGGTTCGGCCAGGATTTTCATCATGTTTTCTTCGGACATGCACAGATAAGCGGCAGTCTGTTCGGGGTTTTCCAGCAGGACATGCATGCCGGTCTCTTCCAGCGTCCAGCCGTTTTCTTCGGCGAGCTGCGACAGGGTTTTCCCATTTTTCATCAGGATAGTCGAGGCCAGATCGCGGGGACTGTGCCGCAGGGCTTCGATGATCTCCTGCCGAAAGCTTTCCGAACCGGCAAGCCTGGCCTTGATCTCAGTGTCCTTGTCATACGGCCCCGGCAGGATCTGTCCGATCCGGGTGGAAGAGTAGACATACGGATAGCGGTCGGCATGCAGAAACATGCCTTCGATGCGGCATTGTTCGAGCCGGGCGAGCAGCTGGCCGATCTTATTGAAATTGCGTGGAAAAATGGTTTTCAGATGGCTGATCTGAAGCCGTCCCGACCCGGCCCTGGCGATGGTGATCGCTTCCTCAACCGCCTCCATCAGCGAATCGCCTTCGCTGCGCATGTGGGTGGCGTAGATTTTTTCGGTGTCCCTGAGCACTTCGCTGAGGGCGGTAAGTTCGGAGGTGTCGGCAAATTTTCCGGGGAAATAGGTCAGACCCGAGGTGAAACCGGCGGCTCCGGCATTGCAGGCATTCTCCAGCAGCTGGCGCATTTGGGCGATTTCTTCCGGTTCGGCTTTCCGCCCGGCCGTGCCCATGACCGCGCGGCGGATCGAATTGTGGCCGCAGAGCGCGACGGTATTGGTGGAGACTTTGAGCCGGTCGATCACTTTTGCATACCCGGCGAGATCCTGCCAGGCGAGTTCGCCGGATCCTCCGGGCACGCAGGACGGGGAACTGCCGCAGTTCCCGTCCACCTCCGTGGTGACTCCCTGGAACAGCTTGGTGCGGTTTTCCGGATATCTGATTTTCCGGCTTTCACCATGGGAATGGGCATCGATGAAGCCCGGCACGATCCATCTGCCGTCCGCTTCGACCGTCTGTCCCTGCAGGGAATCGAACGCTCCCGGACTGCCGATGTCGGCGATCAAGTCGTTTTCGATCAGAATATCCTGCCGGACGGGCAGGGCGCCGGTGCCGTCGCACAGCAGCCCGCCCCGAAAAATTATGCGGCTGTTATTGCTCATTCTTCAAATCCTTGTTTGATTTTATCCGGTAATATAGCCGGTCTGCGTTTTTTTTCAAGAAACAGATCCGGCGCAGTTCACTTCGATTCTATGTCGGACGATGACAATATTTTCTCATTTCTCCTTGACTTTTCGGGGATTTCATGCTAAATTGAGTATATGAAAACAATGGAACGGAGATTCTGAATTTTATGACGGGAATGAAAACAGGTCTGACCCTGCTGGCTGCTGCCGTGGTCCTGATGCTCCCTGCATCCGATCAGGAGGCAAATAAGTTACTTGCCCAGGGCCGGACCAAGGAAAAAGACGGCAGTTACCGCAGTGCGGCATCGCGGTATATGGACGCCCATTTCATGGCGGAATCTTCGGTCCTGCGCGGCAATCTGCTGATCGCCGCCGCCCGGGCCAAACGCAAAGCCAAACTTTACGGCGAAGAATTCGACTGTCTTGAACGGCTGATCAAGGAGCATCTCAGCGAGATCAATTTCACTCAGATCGTTGACCGCGAATATGCGATCGGTGATCTGTTCTTTGCCGGACACCGCGACGTGGTGGTCTCCTGGCTCCCGTTCATCAAGGAAAAGGACCGTACGATCGAGATATACGAGGCTGCGCTCAAAAATGCTCCCTGCCACAGCCGGGCCGGTGAAACGAGACTGCGCCTTTCGCGGATCTACATAGACGATCAGAATACCAAAGATGCGGTCCGTCATTTGCGCGAGATCCCGAAACTGCATCCCAACTCGGAATCGGCTAAATATGCGATGCTGCAGCTCTGTTCCCTGCTGTATCAGATGGCGGAACGCGGCGACGGCGACGGTTCATACAGCCGGCAGACCATCGAAGCCTGCGACAATTATCTGAACGCCTTTCCCAAGACACCCGAAGTTCCCTGGGTGCATAAAACCCGTCAGAAAGCGCTCAACGGGATCGCTGCCCGCAAGCATGCGGTCGGAACCTATTATTACCGCCAGGGAAAACCCGAGCTGGCGGAAAAGTATCTGGCGGATGTGGTCAAGAATTATCCCAATACCGAATCTGCAGCCGCTTCGGAAACCCTGCTGGCTCAAATCGATGATGAATTTGAAGCTCTTCCGGGACGCCAGCGCCTTTATCGTCCTTACAAGGAGGAGATCATCAAGTTATCCATCCCATCGGAGGATGAACCGATCATGGTCACGCCCGAATTCAGCGACAACCGCTGGCTGCTGCCGGTCCGCAACCTGAAGAAGAGTCCTTCCGTCAATGCCAGAACCGTGACTCCTGAAGAGTTTAAGGTTTTTACGGCTGAATCGGACCGTCTTAAGGCCGAAGAAAAGCTCAAACAGAAGAAAATGTCCGAAATCAGGATGCAGATCGAAGCGGAAAAGAAATCCGCCCGCCGCTTTCCTGGTGATGATGGAGATGAAAAACCATGAGTTTTTACCGTTTATTCCTGTTGTCTGTTATTCTGGTTTCCGCAGGGTTTCTTCCCGGTTGCGGTTATCATGTCGGCAGTATCTCCCACCCGCAGATCAAATCGGTTGCCATCGCCGATGTTAAAAATGAAACGTATGAGGTTCTTGCCGCCGCTTTGCTCCGCTCGATCCTCGCCGAGCGGTTCCAATTTGACAATTCCCTGAAACTGACCTCCATGGAGAGGGCCGACTGCATTGTTTATGCCCGGGTCACCAAGGTCAGCAACAGCAGTATTTCATGGACTTACAACAGCAAAACGGACGATGAAAATTACCGGGCCAATGAATATCAGCTTACGGTCACAGTGGAATATCTGGTCCGTATGCCCGGACGCGGCAAGCCCCTGGTTCCCAAATCCTTCGCTGTGGGCTCCAGCAAGTACCTGTTTTCCCACGATCCTGCCATCGGCCGGGTCAGCGCTCTGAAACAGGCTATGCTCCGCGTCTCCGACCAAATCGTTTCAGCAACCACCGAAGCCTGGTAAGGGAGACTAGTTACAAGTTTCCAGTTTCCAGTCAGCTGTACAGAAAACCGGCGGAATCGGTGTTTTTTTCCGTTTCCGCCGGTTTCAGATTTTTCAGGAATTCAGTCCGGTCTCAGTATTTTTTGCTGAGCAGGGACGCCGAATCCTTATCCAGGAACGTGGTGCAGTCCGGATGTTTCTGCATGATGGAGGACGGGCAGAGGTTCGAAACCGGACCTTCGAGCGCGCCTTTGACCGCCTTGGCCTTGCGCTTGTCCGGAACCGTGTTGATGATCGCCGCGCTCTTCATGATTTGTTTCACGCTCATCGAAATTGCCTGTTTCGGCACATCTTCGAACGTCGGGAACCAGCCTTCGCCGAGCTGCTGGTTGCGGCAGGCTTCATCCAGATTGATGACCAGATAGGCTTTTTCCGTTTCGAAATCCGCCGGCGGATCGTTGAACGCGATATGGCCGTTTTCGCCGATGCCGACGAATGCCACGTCGATCGGATAATTCGCGATTTCCTTGCCGAGTTCGGCACAGACTTTTTCCGGATTCGGATCGCTTCCGTTCACCGGATGGAACGACGCCGGTTTGACCGGCAGCTTGTTGATGAAGCGTTCCCGCAGGTATTTCCGGAATCCCGCCGGATGGTCTTCGGGCAGGCCGATGTACTCATCCAGATGGAAAAAGTTGACCTTGCTCCAGTCGATGTCCTGTTCTTTCGACAGGGCGGACAGCATTTCGAACTGGCTGGCACCGGTTGCGATGATAACGTTGGCATGGCCGTTTTTCGCGATTGCCTTGCGGATGTAAGTGGCGCCTTTCGCAGCCGCCGCCTTACCGAGCGTGTTTTTGTCGTCAAAAATCTTGACTTCCATTTTTTCTCCCTTTCCTTTCTATGGGTTCATTGGGTTCTATAAGTTTTATAAGTCCTATAGGTCCTATAGGTCCTATAGGTCCTATTCCTTATTATAATATATTGCCCTTTCACGTTGACTGCCGCACCATCAGCAGCATCGGAATCCGGATCTCTTCCGGTTCTCCGTCCGGATGGTCCATCCGCCGGAACAGCAGATCCGCCGCCTGCTTGCCCACTTCATAATTCGGCTGTGCCAGCGTCGAAAGCGGCGGATTGAGCAGCGCGGCGAAATCCCGGTTGTCGAATCCCAACACTGCCACGTCCTGCGGCACCCGGATCCCGATCGCAGAAAATCCTGCCAGCAGACCCGATGCCATGTAGTCGGAGGTCTGCACCGCGTCCGGCGGATTTTTCATTGCCGCAAACATCTTCCCGTTCAGATAACCCGTGTTCCGGATCAGCACCAGATTCTTCAGCGCGCCCGGGATGATGATTTCCGGCAGTCCGTAATCCTTCACCGCCTGCTGGTACCCTCTTTTCCGGTTCTCCGAATGGAAGGTCTCGCAGAAGGCGATCCGGCGGCGGCCCTTCCGGTAGAGATAGCCGATCGCGTCATACACGCCCTGGTAACGGTCCACATAAACGCAGTCTCCGCCCGGCACCGCATCGAAAGCGATCAGCACGCACGGCAGTTTCCTGCGCAGTTCCCGGCTCCGTTCCACCACTTCACTGCTGGAGGTGATCAGGATGACTCCGGCCGGCGCGTTTTCCAACACTTCCGGAATCAGCGTCCGCAGTGAACTGCTCGGATAGTCCTCGTTGATGAAACTCACCCGCATCCCGTAACCGTGCTGCGCCGTGAATTCCTTGATCGATGCCAGTTTTTCCAGATGGAGCGCATCATACGAATCCACGATCACCGCGATCTCCCGGCTGTCCTGCCGGCGCAGCGCCTGCGCCGCCCGGTTCGGATGGTAATCCAGTTTCCGCACCGCATCGCGCACCAGCTTCTGGGCACGGGCGGACACATAACCCCGGCCACGAATCGCACGGCTTACCGTGTTCATCGAAAGTCCCGTCAGTTCCGACAGCTCTTTCAGCGTTGCCATTTTCTGTGCATCCTTTTTCTGCGGTTCGGAATATCTCAACGTTAATATATTCTACTCCGTCTTCGCCATTTTTGCAAATCTTTTTTTGATTTTTTCCGCATTTTTTTCCGTCCGGCCCGAAAAAAACGGCAAAAAACCGCATTTTTTTCAAAAAAAAACGGAATTTTCCCGCTTTTTCATTTGCAATCGACGCCCGCGCGTATATTTTATAACATATAAACGCTGTTTTCCTCTTCTGGAGAGATCAGCGGCTGTATTGAAAATTGAACTTGCAAGGATGTTTTCATAGGAGAAAAAGATGCGAAGAATTTTATCTGCGACTGCCGTATTCGCCGGGATCCTGCTGCTGGTTTCAGCGGCGGGGTGCAAAACCGACCGGAACTATAAGGATGAACGGGCCGAAAATGCCAATCTGCATTTCCATCAGGCCAAATTCCGGGAACTGCC
The DNA here is from genome assembly GCA_015061565.1 of Lentisphaerota bacterium. Taxonomy (GTDB): domain Bacteria; phylum Verrucomicrobiota; class Lentisphaeria; order Victivallales; family UBA1829; genus SIG94. The sequence continues at coordinate 8,540 of SUWI01000058.1, read as the reverse complement.
CGGTGAAAAGTTCACCCTGAACCAGTGCATCGAGATCGCCCTGAAAAACAACCTTCAGGCACGGATCAGCGAACTTGAGCTCGAGGTCCAGAATGAATTCCAGACTGCCGAAGCCCTCGGCATGCTGCCGCAGCTGAACATCAACAACAATTTCACCGCCCGCAGCAACACTCCTGCTTCCAGCAGTGAAAAGCTCGTCGCCAACGGACGCACCTACGGCGCCAGCTACAGCGAGGACCGGGTCATCAATTACCTCAACATCGACCTGATGTTCTCCCTGCTCGATTTCGGTCTGGCCTATTTCAATACCCGCCAGCAGGCCGACCGTGCCGTCATGACCAAGTTCCGCAATGAACGCGCCGCCCAGAACCTTATCTTCGACGTTGTCCGCGCCTATTTCCGCGTCGCTGCCGCCCAGCGTGCCCAGCAGCTCACCTCCAGCCTCATCGAACAGTGCCGTGCCCGTTACGACCAGATCTACAAACTCAGCCGGGACCGCAAGATCACTCCCTCCCGCGCGTTCGAGGAATCCCGCCGGTTCATGGATATGGAAAAACGTCTCACCGCTTATGAACGCACTTACGAAAGTGCCTGCGTCGAACTCCGCACCCTCATGGGTTATTATCCCAATTCCATGATCATGGTCGATGAATCCCCGCTGGATCATATCCCCGAATACGGTTTTCTGCCCCCGATGGAATACATGGAGCAAATCGCCATCCTCCAGCGGCCCGAACTTTACGAGGCCGATATCCAGAAACATATCAACGTCCTCGAACTGCGCAAGACCATCCTGCTGATGTTCCCCAACGTCAGGATCTATGCCGACTGGTCCAATTCCAACAACTCCTTCCTCTACAACAAGAGCTGGTGGGAACTCGGGCTCCGCGCCGCCTACAACCTCCTGCGCCTTCCCCAGAACATCGCCCGCGCCCGCGCTTATGACAAACAGATTGACGCCGAAGAATTCCGCGCTTATGCCCAGGCCGTCGCCGTCATGGCCGAGGTCCGCATCGCACACAGCAATATGATCTCCGCCAAGATGCGGTTCGACAAGGATGTCAAGATTTACGACGCCTACAACGAACAGCTCCAGGCCATGGTCAAGATCCGGGCAGCGTCCGGTTCCGTCGCCGAACTCGCGCTCGACCATATCCGCCTCGAAACCACCCAGGCTCAGATCGACAAACTTGCTTCCCTGGGCGAATATTATGTTTCCTACTACCGCCTCCTGAACATCATGGGCCTCCGCAAAATGGATGCCCGCTCCGTTGAAGAGCTCAAGGAGGAACTTCAGCTCGCCACCGTTCGCGCCAAAGCCGTCATCAAACGCGACCAGGAACAATATTACAGCAATGTCATCGCGGCCAAGGCGCGTCAGGTCAAGCAGAAGGAAGCCGATGAAGAACGCAAACGCCAGGCCGAACATGACGAGCAGATCCGCAAGATCAATACCGAGATCGACGCCCGCATCAAGTCCGAAACCACCCCTGTCAAAAAGTGATTTAATATAGAAAGAAATCGGAGCATACCATGAAGAAGAAGCAGAAAGTCCAGATCTTCAAACTTGAAGAACGCGTGCTGTTTGACGGCGCCGCCGCTGCTGAGATCGCCGCCGCGGTCGACCAGGCCGGCGAGCAGAACCAGAATCAGAATCAGGACGATGACCATTCCGATAATTCCGAACAGGACAAAGAGCAGGAGCTGATCCAGAAAACCGTCCAGAATGCCGGTCCGGTCGATACTCCGGAACCCGACGCCACGGTCCAGAACGCCGGCGAAGGCCTCCCGCAGGCCGACGCCGCCCAGAACGATCCTGCCGAAGTCCTGATCAACGGCCATGCCGACTTCACGCAGGTCACCGATCCCAATGCCGATTTCTCCGGCGACGTTGCCGAATTCATCCAGACTGCCGATCCGGATGCCGCAGCCGAGGCCGCCGACCATGAACTCATCGTCATCGATTCCGAAGCTGTCGACCAGTTTGATCAGGATGCTTTCGAGGGCAAGAACGTTCTTTTCCTCGACGGCGATTCCGATGCCGCCGATCAGATCGAAGACTGGCTCAACGACCATTCCGATCAGGACATCAGCGAAGTCCGGCTGGTCACCGATTCCGACACGCTCGCGTCCCAGGTTTCCGATATCGACAATCTGGAAGTGTCCACCGTCAATGCCTTCCAGGCCGAACTCGCCGACGCCGATTCCAGCAACTTAGTGATCGTTCCCGACCATGAGGCCAATATCACGGTGGATGCTCCCGCGGACGAACTGCCCGAAGAACTGAGTAATGACGTCGCCGAAGGCCGTCATGAACTGGTGATCCTCAACTCCACTACCGCCGATATCGACAATGTCCTGGAGCAGCTCGGCGACAGCCGTGATGTCCTGATCATTGATTCCAATGCGGACGCCTTCGAACAGATTTCCGATTATCTGGACAATTCCGATACCTCCTACGATGCGGTCCACATCCTCACCCACGGCAGCGATTCCGGCATCGTTCTCGGCTCCGAATTCATTTCCGACGCCAATGATTTCAGCATCTTCTCCGATCATATCGCCGCCGACGGCGATCTCATGCTCTATGGCTGCAATATGGCATCCTCCGAGTCCGGACAGGCTTTCCTTCAGGGTATTGCCGACGCTTCCGGCGCCGATGTCGCCGCCTCGACCGATACCACCGGTTCCGCCGAATTCAACGGCAACTGGAATCTCGAATATTCCATCGGCGAAATCAATGCCGATTCCATCACTCTCGACGCTACCTGGGGACACCGGCTTACCAATTATACCGTCGATGGAACTGGTGGCAGCGCCACGAAATATGCGGATCTGAGTACCCTGCTGGGATCAGTAACCCTTCAGAATAACGATGTAATCACGTTTGCCGTCGATGATGCTTCCTATACCTCAGCGTGGAATATTACCACAGATATCACTATTAACAGTTCCGCGAATGCCACCCTGACTTTGGCCGGCGGCTTGAACCTGAACGGCGCCAGTCTCTCTGTCAGCGGCATGACTATCGAGGGTAATGTGACCGTGGCTAATGATTCCACTTTTGTCATGGATGATAACAGTTCCATCGACGGCTTGGCCATAATCAACGGCACCTTGAACGTGTCGGGGGCAACTTCCATTTCCGATGTTCAGCTGAGCGATACTTCCGCTTTCAATTATGCTGATGATGCCAGTCTGTCCGGCAATGTGGTTTCCGATATCGATCTTTCCTTTGGCAAGTTCACGGTCGACGGCACGTTGACGATGGGGAACGGAACCACCCTGACTCTCAATTCCGATCAGGCAGTGATCAGCGGCACGGTGACGATGGAGGACGGGTCCACCCTGGATGTCACTGACGCTGCGACGATCACCGGCACGGTGACGATGGAGGATGGGTCCACCCTGAATCTCAACAGCTCTGCGACGATCGACACAATTGTGCTGGAGAGCACATCCACGTTCAACTACACCAGCGGCGTGGAGCTGACCGGCAGCATTGACTCCCATATCGATCTGCAGTTTGATGACCCGATCACGATCTCCGGGACTTTGACAATGGAAGGCGGAACCGCGCTGGCTCTGAATACGGATGTCACGATCGGAACGGTTGTGCTGAACGAGAATTCCGAGTTCACTTACACCGGCGGCGTGACGCTGACCGGCAGTGTCGATTCTTATATCGATGTGACGCTGGCTGATCCGATCACGATCACCGGGAACTTGACGATGGAAAGCGGGACCGCGCTGGCGCTGAATGCGGATGTCAGCATCGACACCGTTCTGCTGGAAACAGATACCGCGTTTGCCTACACCGGCGGCGTGACGCTGACCGGCAATATCGATTCTTACACTGATATTACGCTGGCTGATCCGATCACGGTCACCGGGACGTTGACGATGGAGAGCGGGACCGCGCTGGCTCAGGAGGCGGATGTCCATATCGGCACGGTCGAACTGAAGAGCGATACCTCGTTCTCTTATACTGCCGGGGTGACCCTGTACGGCGGGATCGACACTTCCATCGATCTGACGTTCGATCAGGCGGGCGCCTTTACGATCCGTCCTTTCGACGACGATACGGAGACTTCCGCCATCACGCTTCGCGCCGGAGCCATGACCGTGAATACCGGCTCCACGCTGAACTTGATCGACACTGCCGTCACGGTGGTGAACGGTTCTTCCGCCACTACCGCCGTCATCAACAACGGAACGCTGAATTTCTACGGGGACAACAGCATCCGCTTCCAAAACGGTTTGAGCGAAGTTTATTCCGGCGTGACCAACACCGGCACCGTGAACATCGTGAAGGACACAACGATTGCTGATACTGCTGCGCTGACGGTCAATTTCTCGCTTCTGGCGACCTGGTTCCAGAAAAACGGCCTGCTGAACAACGGAGCGAACGCCGTGATCAACATCACCGAAGGTTCGCTGCGCGTCAATACCAGCGCCAATACCTCCCAGCAGGTTTATGCGATCAACAATATGCAGGGAAAAACTTCCGACGGGGGCGGCGTGGTCATCACGAAAGGATCGACCGTTACACTGTCCACCCGCGGCCAAGGCGGCGCCGCGATATACAACCCCAAGGACCAGGTCGTCACGATCGGGACCGACGGCGCCGTTGACGGCTCGAGAATCGAAATGACCTCTCTGTCCGGCAATGAGAATTTCGCTGTTTACAACAACGGAACGCTCAAAATCTACAACAGTTACGTCGAAGCTTCGGGAACAAATTCCATCGGCCTTTTCAACGGCACCGACGGCACGGTGACTTTCAAGGTGGATGTCACTCCGGATGCATACCTGACCGCGGACGATATCGCTTCCCTGGCCGGTTCGACTGACCTGGTGGGGGATGTCTCCAAACTGGTTTACAGCATTACCGGCAGTGCCTATTCCGTTTACAACCAGAAGAATTTCACCGCAGCCATTCCTGCCCTCACGTATTCCGGAACCATTGCCGGCACGAGTGTGGAAGACATTCCGGTTGCGGCTTTGAATGGTAATGTCGGCAATTACACTCCTGCTTCCGGCAAGCCCCCGACTTTGAATCTGACCAATATCACGATCAACGGGGATTTCGAGCAATCCGGCAACAGCAAGGTGCTGTTCACGGATGTCGTTCTGAACGGGAATTTGACCAACACCATCGGCAACGTTTTCATCACCGGTTATTTCGGGCATTCCGGCAAAATCGTGGTCGGCACGGCATCGCAAGCTGGTCTTACGTCTGATTTGACGGTCACGAACAACGGCAATCTGGGAACCTTCGGAAACATTTATATCGGAACCACGCTTGATCAATATGGCAAACCCATCCCAGGTCAGGTGACTTTCAACCCGGGTCACAGGTATTTCTTCAAAAACAATGCCGGAACGATGGAGATCTACAATTTTACCGGCCTTTCCTCGGAGGACTATCCGGTGGGAATCATAAACTACGGCGAGTTCTTCATGGACAGCGACCCCGACCCCGAGAGCACGACCGCGTATGATTTGTATGTCACGGGAGCGTATCCGACCGATCTTTTGGTAGCCGACGGCATCACCGATACGGGTATCTTCAACCGGAATCCCAACGGGTACAATGAAACTTACGAGATCCCGCACCAGATGGTGCTGACCGATCTGAACATCCGCAATACCAATGCGAAGTCCGCGGCGGTCACCAACTACGGCGGAGAACTGACGATCACCCGCGGCTCCCTGCAGGGCTCCTATTCGGGCATCGACACGCTGGTTGACCTGTGGAAGGTATCCAGTGGCACTCATTCCTGGAACTATTATGTAACCACCCCAAAGACCACTTTGACCGACCTGACCAAAATCGCCGGCAGGGCTTATTCGATCCGAAACAGCGGCGACCTTACCATGACCGCGGACGATGTCAATGTGCCGGGGGGGACTCTGTTGACCGCTACGCCGGATTTTTCAGTTTCCTACAGCGGCAGCTATGTCGCAGTCGGCAATTTCACCTTCTCGCTGTATATCAACGAATATTATACCTCGAACACTTCGCCTGCGGCCGACCCCAATGATATCTACATTTACGGGTATTCCGGGATTCAGCAATATGCTTACCACTACAGCGCGACGCAGTCTGCTTCTTCACTGGTTCCGACCCTGCTGCATTTCTATACGATGTCCGCAGCGGATACCAACAGCCGTACTGAGATTACCCTGACCGTGGCTGATACCTATACCCGTCCGAGCGGCAGCCTGACTTTGACCGACTGGCATTACGGCAACTATCCGGTGCTCGCATCGGCAACGGTTTCCAACGTTGCGTTTCAGGCGGTCGCATCCACTTCCGTCAATACCGCGATCCTCAACTGGGGCAGTCTGACGATAACGGGGATCAATGCCGATCCCGATTACCGTTTCACCGGGTTCTCCCGGTCCATAGACAACGGGTACACCCATTTCTGGGCAGATGATTTCGCTGTGATCTATGCTGCGACACAAGGGTGGCATAATCCGGCATTCAGCGGCAGTCCGACCACTATCAATTCCCATTTTGCTCCGGACGGTGATTATACGATCGGTTTCGATTTGCCTGGAAGCAGCATTTACACCAGCAGCGTTTACAAGGGGTCCATGACGCTCCGCGCTGTCGAAGACCCCGCTGCCAGCGGAATGTATATCGGCGGTCTGATGATCGACGGCGGCCGTTATGTGGTTTACCTAACCCAGACCCTGACACTGGAAAACTTCTCGGTGACGGCCACTGATTCGGACGCGATTTTCAATGCCGGGACCCTGCTGATCTTCAACGGCACCGGCAGCGAGACGACCGGGTGGACCGGCCCGTCCAATGCGGTCATCACCGCCACCGGACATGCCGGTATTGTCAATAAGGGACGTGTCCGCATGATCAACGGCGTCATCAAGGACAGCCAGACTGCGATCAAGCAGGAAGCTTCCGGACTGCTGAGCGTAATCAATTCCACGCTTTACAACAATACGGCGGCCATCGTTTCCTCGCTCGGCGCCCCGTCCAGCGGCGGAATGAATTTCGAAGTTATCGATACGACCATCGTCAGCAAAAATGATGACAGCATCGGTATCCAGTTCAATGCCAAAGGACAGCTCGACCTGGTGAACAGCGTTATTCTGGTCAAGGGCGGCAAGGGACTGGTAAACGATATCGGCGCGACAGTGGATGAGCACGATTCCGTGAATATTTACGGAAACGGCGAAGAGGACACCAATACCAAGATGACCGCGGTTTACGGCACCGGTTTCGACGGCATCGACGCGTCCTATGATCCCAATCTGAACGTCCTGTATCTTGCCCCCGGTTCGACCGCGCTGTCCGGCGGCGTTGCCGTGGGATACACGGTTTCCGACGGTGTTTATGAATTCCTGTTCGGCGGCGATGCTTCGTCGGCGGCAGTCAAGGTCACGAAGGATAAAGGCGGCAATGAGCGCGGCAATGCGGTCGGTTCGTATGTCCTGACCGGCACCCCGACTCCGACGGTGCCGATCATCGTCAATACGGTGAAAGACGGCGATGCGAACCCGGATGATAAGCAGTACAGTCTGCGGTATGTCCTGGACTATCTGATGAGCGGGGACAATACATCCAAAACCACCACGGTCGAATTCGCCTGGGATGCCCTGAAAGCTGAAGCGGAAGCGGCCGGCGCGGAGCAGCTCCTTTTCATCGTCGATAGCGGCACGCTCGCAATTTCCGGCGACAACGATGCGCAGATCACCGAGATCACCATCGATGTCTCCGGCAATACCACGGGGCTTGCCATAACCATCGGCACCGATCAAACGGCGGAATCGCTGTTCACCATCACCGGAATGAAGGTTACCCTGACCGGGGCGGACGCAGACACGTTCACCATCAACGGCAGCGGAAATGCTGATGCTTCTGTCGGTGTGGACGGAGCGGCATTCAACCTGGTCGAAGCGGAAGCGGAAGCCGAAGCCGAAGCGGAAGTGAAAACTTCGCTGATCCTGTCCAACCTGACAGTTACCGGCGGCGACACCACCGGCAACGGCGGTGCTGTCTATCTCGGCGGCGCCAATGTTTCGCTGACTGCGGATGGAACCACCTTCAGCGGCAATACTGCGGCGAACGGCGGCGCGATCTACAACGATGGAGGCACGGTGACGCTGGGTACCGCAGACTCTGCGGTAACCCTTTCCGCGAACCGGGGAGCCAACGGCGGCGCGGTTTATATGGCGGATGGTGAGCTGACCGTCATCGGAAACCTGACCGACAACATCGCCAGCGGCGACGGCGGCGCGATCTACATGCTGGACGGGACCGCAAAGGTAACCGGGAATATTACCGGGACCGCCGAAAATACCGCGGCTGTGAGAGGCGGCGCGGTTTATATGGCGGATGGTGAGCTGACCGTCATCGGAAACCTGACCGACAACACCGCCAGCGGCGACGGCGGCGCGATTTATAACCTTGGAGGCACGGTGACGCTGGGTACCGCAGACTCTGCGGTAACCCTTTCCGCGAACCGGGGAGCCAACGGCGGCGCGGTTTATATGGCGGATGGTGAGCT
>SUWI01000361.1 GCA_015061565.1 Lentisphaerota bacterium | reverse complement strand
TTGATTGTTCATGTTACTCCTTTTTTGTGATTGGCGTAAAATGAACTTTCAGCTGACTTTTTTCAAGTAATTTTAATTTTTTATTTTGAAATTACCTCTAACATCATTCTCCGACACGGCCTTAAGCATTTTTTTCTTCCCCCAACGCCACCGGCCGTCGCTGCCGTCATTTCGAATGGGATATACATCTTCGCCGTTGGGACCGGAAATCGGGAACCACATTGTGGGAGAATCTTCTCTTCGGGAGCCTGCTCCCCATTTATTCAATTCCCGTCCTTTGGTGTAAGCTCCCTTGTCATCTGTTAACTCCAAGTTTAATTCATCCTTTTCATATCCAGTGAATTTTTGCATAAGCTCGATTGATTTTGCATAAACATGCACATAATCGTGAACAGTGCGGATGTTTTCGGAACGGCTGCCGCCTTTTATTGCTTGTCTGCAGATGGTTGCTATATGATTGCTTTCGCCGAACACCTCATCGCAAAGCAACTTCAGCTGCGCTTGTTCATTATCGTCAATGGAAAGAAAAATCACACCCGTTTCGGCGAGTAGCCCTTTTGCCATTTCCAAGCGTTTTTTCATAAACGAAAGCCATTTGGAATGGCGGTAGGAGTCCTCTTTATCTACCCAACGATCATTATATTTAAAATCATCTTTCTTTCCAGTATTATACGGAGGATCAATATAAATTACGTTTATCCTACCTGCGTGGGTGTAGGAGAGCGCGGTCAGTGCGTGGAGATTATTGCCTTCGATGAGGATGTGGTGTGGGGCATCCTCGTCTTCGGAAACGATGGCGCGTTCTTTGACTTCGGTCAGGACCGGCAATTCGTTGACCATCTGTGTTTCCACATCCTCCGGCTTATCCTCCCAGACCAAACCGTATTTTTTCTGTCCGTGAAGCAGAGCCAACAAGTCGGACTTCTCGTCATTGGACAGGCCTTCGAGGGTTCGGATTTTTTTGGCAAGTTCTCTTTTGTTCATGGCTTGTTTCCCTTTGTTTTTGAAATACGAAATGCTGCGGTCGGCACCGTCATGAGTTCGCCGTGATCGGTGACGCGCTTTCTGCTGATGCTTTTTTTCCTCATTGTCCATCTAACTCTAAATATAATATACAACTCCAAACGGTAACATTCAATTCAAAAAGGCAATTTTCAACCTTTTTTTGCATTGTTAATGTAAAGTTAAAAGCACGGCAATAAGAGCGAAAAGTGTATTTACTCTAACAAAATGATTCTGGTGTGTTTAGTCTTGCAAAAATAAAGACATCTGTCCGCAGTTGGTATTTTCAATGGGTCATTGAATGCACCTCACGTTCAATGACTGTTTCCACATTTATTCCAAAGTTTTTCAATTTATCTTCATGAAATATCTTCTCCGGCTGATTGATTTTCCTCCGGATCCAAAATAGGCAGATGCCATTCCGGACGGAGGCGGAACGGAGATTTGAAGGTTTTGGTGAGGACGCCTTTTTCTTCCACGGATACAGCGGCGGCAATGTGAATCGCCCCGCATTGCAGAAGTTGCTAAATGATTGCGAGTCCGGTCTTGTTGACATCATTTTGACCTATAAGATTGACAGATTGAGCAGAAATCTCACGGATTTTGCCGACTTGACCAAGAAATTCGACGAATGGGGCGTTCAGTTTGTTTCCGTGACGCAGGAGATCAATACCGCCACCTCTTCGGGACGCATGATGCTGAATATCCTGATGACATTCAGCCAGTATGAGCGCGAGGTCATTACGGAGAGAATCAGGGACAAGATGTCCGCGAGCCGCAAAAAAGGCAAATGGGTCGGCGGGACTGTAACATTTGGATACAATGTTGATAATAAACGGCTTGTGGTTAATGAGGAGGAAGCGAAAATCGTCCGCAACATCTTTCAGCGGTTCGTTGAGATTCAGGCTCCGAAGCTGATCGCGGGAGAACTGAACGCTGCGGGATACCGAACACGGAAAGGACAGCTCTGGCGGCGGGATCACATTTACCGCCTCCTGAACAACCATACCTACATCGGCGAAGTCAAGTACAAAGACGCCGTCTGCAAGGGGGAACAGGAGGCGATCATCTCCCGTGAGATATGGGACCGGACCAGGGAAATTCTGAAAAACAACTGTCCTGAGGATGATCCTCGCGACAGGCAGGGAATCATCGCCCCGCTGAAGGGCGTTCTCCGATGCGGTCATTGCGGCTGTGCCATGATGCCGGTTTATGCCAATAAAGGGTCAAAGCGGTATTATTACTATCTGTGTTACCGGGAGACTAAACGGGCCATCGCGGAATGCCCCGTACATCAGATTCCGTCCGAAGACGTCGAGATGCTGGTTCGGCTTCAGCTGCGGAAGATCCTCACCGAGCCCGGCATGGTGGCGCAATTTGCCGAGCGGACCGGATTCAAGCCCTCGGAAGTCATAGACTTCTTCAAGGAGGATTTCTGGAACGAACTGAGACCCGGCGAATACAACCGGCTGATCCAGCTGTTGGTGGAACAGACTGTGGTATGGGAAGACCGGGTTGAAATTGAACTGAAAACCGCAGGCATTAAATCCCTGATGGAGGTAATTGAAAATGAGTGAAGTCAAAGTGCTGGACAACGGGAACATCCTTGTGACGGTTCCCATTTCGCTTCGTTTCCGTTCCGGTCGAAAACGGGTGATTTTTCAGGAGAACGATACGCCTGAAATCGATCCTCTGGTGATGAATCTTGCCCGCGCCTTCCGCTGGCAGGCTCTGATCGATTCCGGGACATATCGGAATACTGTCGATCTGGCCGAGGCCATCGGCAAAGACCCCGCGTTTGTCGCCAGAATGATCCGGCTGACCTTGCTCGCACCGGAGATCGTCCATGCGATCCTTGCCGGGACCTTGCAGAAATCCATCCCGATAAACATGCTGAGCAAGACGATGCCGGAGCGCTGGGCGGATCAGAAGAAGCTGTTCGGTTTCGAATGATGTCAAAGACTGGCGGTCGGGAGTGATCCCGACCGCTGTTTGCGTTTTCAGGGGGCTGTCGCGGCGATTGCCGGACAGGACGGGTCACGGGGGGACGGCGGGACAATGCGGGCAGGATGGGGCTTTCAGGATAATCCGAAGTATTTTGTAATAACGGGCTGGATTTTACAGGCATACGGCGGCAATGTATAAGCGCCTACCATGACGCTCATTCCGCACAGCATCGGGATCCCGCCGCCGACCGGGGAATGTCGGCGTCTTTGCTTTCCGTGAAATTCTCCTTGAATCTCCCGTGATAATAGAAGTATCCCTGTCTCACCAGTTGATTCTCTGTATATTAAGGATGTTTGGTA
>SUWI01000360.1 GCA_015061565.1 Lentisphaerota bacterium | reverse complement strand
TGGCAGCGGACTCTATTCCCAATGGGTTGTTTGCGGAGCAGTCCAACTGCGGTCAGTTCTTTCGGATTCATGTGGAGCGAGGACAGATCATAGCAGTCCAGCAGAAATTCCTCGGCCACGCTGCCGAAGTCCAACAAGATTTCAAAAGAGGTTCGGTTGCACATCGATTCCGGTCTCCTGTATAAAGCATTCACCGATTTTTCTCAAATCATCCGCATTGCTTTTCAGGGTGCAGTTATTTTTCTGCACTTCGATGGCCATGCGGCGCTTCACCCCGTTCAGTTCTATTTCCAGCATGATGCGGACAAAACTGACGGAGACCAAACTCAGAGGAACATTCACCCGGTCCAGATCATGCTCCATGATGGAGTAGATCTCATCGTCGCGCTCCACCTCGTCCAGAGAAATTCTGTGCGACCGGCGTTTGCTCACCCCGTGATAATTGAATTCAAGGCAGGAAATCCAGACGCGGATGATTCCTATCTGCGGCATGGCAACGGGCATGTTTCCCCGGTATTTGAGTCGCTCAATGTCAAAGGCGCTTTTCAGAACCTTCTTGTCGACAAGATCGTGACCGAGGACAGCGTCACAGAACATTTTTTGCAGGATAACCGCAATTTTGCCGCCGCCCAGATTGTAGGTGTCGAGCGTCCCGAACTGCTCATCATACGCGAACACCATGTTGATGGCGCGGGTTTCATTCCGCCGCTCCAGTTCCGAGCCCTCATCGCTCCATGCCTCGTAGCTGTTGGAATAGTCGCTGAGGTAGACGAAGAAATAGTGCAGTCCGTTGTTCCTCCGCTGGTATTCGATCAGGTATTTCTTGCCCCGGACCTGCTTCTGCCAGAAGAAGGCGGAAATCTGCCGTCCGAGATTTTCGCAGGTGGCCTGATCCGTCAAAGGCGGCTTGCGCGGCAGGTTCGGGCAGCGACACCAGTGACGACTGGGGAGGCTGTCCACTTGCAGGAAGGTGCAGTTCTGCTTCCAGAGGTCCCGGTGATGAAGATAGATGTAGAACGCCCGGTCATACCGGTTTTTCAGCGCCTCAAAGTCATCCCCGATCCTGATGTCATGCTGTTGCGCCTCATCCAGGATTCGGAGCAGAACGCTTTCGTCACCGGCAAGGGTGAAGACATTCCGCATTACTGTTTCCGCCCGCATCATTGTCTTTTCCGGCAAGGTCCGGAAGGCGTCCTGGATTTCGTAGAGTTTGTCGTTCTCGAAGTCGATAAAGTCCAGACAGCCCTGCTCGGCGAAGAACGCCTGCAGGAGTTTTCTGGACGTCTGGCGAATGACGGTCATCGGATTATACACTCTCATGGGCCGTGTCCTTTCTTGGTTATGGGTTCCGTTTCCCGTTTGACTTTTCTTCGTTTTGAGTATAAATTATCACACTATGTGGGGAATATAACGCCCCACATGCATAAAAAAATAAAAATTTTTGAATTTTTTCTGGAGAAGGCCATGCAAATTGGAAAATATCGGCTCAAGCGGATGATCCGCATCGTGGATATGATGCGGAAGCAGCAGTATCCGAATTTCAAGAAAATCAGCAGGGCATTTCAGGAGGCAACCTACGACACCTCAGAGACCATGATCCTCACCTGCGATAGAAAAACCATCTGGCGAGATATGAAGGTTTTGAAAGAGGAGTTCAACTGCCCATGGGAATACGATTCAAGTCGTCGGGGTTTCTATCTCACCGATCCGCACTGGGACTTTGCGTATCCCGCCGACCTGAGCGAGACCCAGATGATGGCGCTCCTGATGGGGCGGCGCATCTCGGAGAACATCTTCCCCGAACCGCTTAAAGGCGAAATCTGCCATGCGGTGGATTATCTGCTGAATGTGGCAAACCCGGATCTGGTGAAGTGTTCTTTCGTCTCCCAGATGAAGCTCTTTTCTGCCCAGACAGGAAAGGTCGATGAAAAAATTTTTGACCGGGTTTACCGGGCGTGGCGGGACCATGTGTGCTTGAAGATCACCTACCAGGATTATCAGGGCAATGTCTCGGAGCGTGAGATTGAGCCCCATGCGCTCTTCTTCCGCGAAAATAATTGGTATATACACGCGCGCGAGACGGGTAGCGACACACCGCGCAGTTTCATGATTCACAGAATACAGCAGGCCGAAGTCCTCGCAAAAACCTTTATCCCGGATGCCGAAATCTACGGGAACATCCATTTTACCCTGACGCCAGTTAAAAATGTAGTGCTGAAATTCCACAAGGACATCCACGACTCCATCTTTGCGACGCCGTTCCACGAACAGCAGGAGATTGTCTGGGAGACCGATGACCCCGTGTTCAAACTGGTCAAGATCCCCGAAGCACCGATGGAAATTCTCGTCCAGAGAATCCTCTCTTATGCTGGAAAATTGGTCGTAGTCAAGCCAAAAATACTTAAAACAAGGGTCCGTGAAGCTGCTGCATCGGTCTTGGAGACGCACCAGCCGTGACATAAATCAGCCAGACATTTTCTTAGCGCGGGACAGTGAAAAGCACTGCTCCGCGTTTTTTTTGCATTTTTTTTGAAAAAAAGCCGAATTTTTCTGATCGTTTGCAAAAACAGAGTGAATATACGGGATGGAAAAAATAAGCGGAGAGGAAACACGAAAAAGAGAAACGGCTGTATTTACAGCGGAGTCGAGGCGTCAAGCCTCGCGTGGCAATGCCGAACCCCAGAATAGTTTCCTCAAAATCTCCTGGAATGATAAACCGGAGGCTCCCCCAAATATCAATCACACTGCAAAATGATGTGTGCCAAGGTGATGACGTGGCTGGGGGAAAGATTTGATGAAATGAACAGGAAAATTCCCTCACGTGAGGGAATTATTGAAAACGGAGGACAGAATGAGTGAAATCGAACCCTGCTGCCAGCAATGTTCGCGGCAGTATAACAAATTGCTGTCAACTTACTGGTATCAGCGGCGTCAGATCCGCAAGATGCGGAAGGCGTTTGCCGCCATCGAATGTGCCTTGACGCACAAGTGCGACCACGCGACCGAGTTCATCATCGGAGAATGCGAAGAGCATCGCGGCAGATATGAACAGCGGTGTCCCGGTCAGCGGGAATGAGTATGCTCCCGGAAAAACATTGAGATTTCCGATTTCATCATTTTTCCGCTGGCGACCTTCAGCACCATAGCGGTGAAATCCGCATCCGTGGCATCGAAGTCATATCCGTTCAGATCAAGGAAAATGATGGCAGCCATTGCACCGACCCGTTTGTTTCCATCCACGAAAGGATGATTTTCAACGAGGTGATAGAGATAAGCCGCCGCCATTTCTATAATGGACGGATGCAGATA
>SUWI01000359.1 GCA_015061565.1 Lentisphaerota bacterium | reverse complement strand
CCGGTCGGATTGTCCGGATTGCCCAGGATCACCAGATCGTGCGGACGCAGAAAAGCGGAAAGTTCGGCAAGATCCAGACGGAAATCGTTTTCCTCTTTCACAGGAAATTCCGCGACCGGCAGCCTCGCCTGACGGCAGTTTTCAGCATATTCCAGATAACCCGGAGTCACAATCACCGCGCGGGCGGCGTCCGAATTGCAGATGAAAAGATTCAGCAGTTCGCCGGAACCGTTGCCGAACAGGATTTTTTCCGGGGCGATATTCCATTTCTTTGCGGCGAGTTCGCTCAAATGATCGGCATGCGGCGACTGATACGGTCCCAGCTCGTCCAATGCCCGGAAACAGACCTGGAACAGACCTTCCGGGGAACCGTCCGGATTCAGATTGATGCTGAAATCCAGGATCTCCGACTCGGAACAGCCAGCCAGCTGCGCGTATTTTTTGAGGTTGCCGCCGTGTTCGATCATGACTGGTCTCCGTCCTTATTCCTTCCCCGGCAGGGAATCGGCGAAATATGCCGAAACTTCGGGGATCTCGCCGAGTCCATGAAGGATACAATAGCACGTGCATCCCTGTTTTTCCAGCCGGGATTTCCAGGAATCGGGTTCCGCTCCCGCCAGATCGTTCAGTACATGATCGCCCGCCACCAGCATGAACGGGATCAGCAGCACCTTTTCCGACCGGAACGGTTCCAATACGGACTCGAATGCGGGCTCCCCTTCCACGCAGGCCAGGAAAATTTCCGGATGGAGCTTTTTCAACTCCGCCGCGGCCGCCAGATACGCGAACGCGGACCGTCCGTCGGCATTGCCGTGTCCCATGAACAGCACTTTGCCGGCATGATCCGCGGGCACGGCATTCAGCACGCCCGGCAGGAATTTCCGCAGGGAATCCGGATCGCTCAGCGGCGGTTTCGTCACGGTTACCTTCATCCGCATGGAAAACACTTCCGCCGTCTGCCGGAGCTTGTCATATTCCGCGCCGGGGGTGAGATAACCGGCAAGGATATGGACCGTATCGTAACCGGCGAGGAAAAGTTCCTGCAGCCGGGCGGCCGGAGACGGAACGTCATTGCCGCGTTTGCGCCGGACCATGCGGGAAGTATAGGCACGGAAAACCGGGACGGCCGGATATTTTTTCCGGACTGCGTTTTCGACCGCATCGTAGGCTTTCAGGGCGGACTGAACCGTGCTGCCGAAAAATGCTGTGACGATGGCCGTTTTTTCCGCTTTGACCGGGGTGGCTGCAGTTCTCAGTTTATCGACGGCGGCGGCGAATTTATCACCTGCCGCATCCAGGTCATTCTGATCCGGATGTTTCATCGCCTCCATGATCCGTTCGGCGCGTTCTGGCGTCCAGCCGTGGAGGGAAGTCGGCGGACGGCTTTTGAGTTTTTCCAGATATTCCGGCGTATATCCGCCCTGACAGGCGAATTTCACCCGGACGCGGCAGGTCGGCATCAGCCCTTCCGCCCGGCCGAGACAGGCCGCCGCCTGCGGCGAATCCGGCCACATGCCCAGCGTCATGAACAGCCCGACATCCTTGTCATGGCATTTGCGCATGTAATCGATCATGATGCAGTCCGGAAAACTGTGGTAGACGCCGAACCCGAACGCAATGAAATCATAACGGTCCGGTGCGGGCGCATCGGCGACGTTGTAAAGTTCGCATTCCGCGCCGAAACGGACGGCCAGTGCTTCCGCAACTTTCTTCGTGTTCCCGCTTTCCCGGCTGGTGTAAACGATCAGAATTTTCATGATTTACTGTCTCCCCGGACCGAACCCACTGCCAGACAGTAAGGCACGCCCGTTTCATTTGGAATGATTTTCGCTTCGATCCCGAACACGGCACACAGATTCGGCACAGTCAGCACTTCCCCCGGCGCGCCGCTGCAGTAAATGCGGCGGTCCTTGAGCATGATGAGACGGTCCGAACAGCCCGCCGCCAGGTTCAGGTCATGCAGGATCATCAGCACCGTGATGCCGCGTTCGCGGTTGAGTTTCCGGATCAGTTCGGTTATTTCGAACTGACAGCAGACGTCCAGAAAAGTGGTCGGCTCGTCCAGCAGCAGGATTTCCGGTTCCTGCGCCAGCGTCATGGCGATCCACGCGCGCTGGCGTTCGCCGCCGGAAAGCGTGCCCACCGGACGGTTCCGCAGATCGTAAAGACGCGTCATCTGCAGGGCGTCGCCGATCATTTCGCGGTCGTATGCATTCAGCCCGATCCGCCCTTTCTTGTGGGGGAAACGGCCGAATGCGGTCAGCTCGGCCACGGTGAGGTCGCCGGGCGCCTGATGCAGCTGCGGCAGGATCGCCATTTTCCGCGCCAGTTCGGCCGTGTCATATTCCCCGACGGCTTTGCCGTCCAGCAGGATCGATCCGCTTTTCGGCGTCAGGATGCGTCCGATCATTTTCAGCAGGGTGGATTTGCCGCAGCCGTTGGCGCCCAGCAGAGCAGTCACGCTCCCGGACTCCAGCTCGAAATCGAGGTCTTCCAGCACGAGTTTGGAGCCGTAGCCCCCGCAGAGTTTTTTCACTTCAAGTTTCATACCGGCACCCCCTCAGCAGCCACAGGAAGAACGGCGGACCCAGCAGCGCCATGATGATGCCCGCCGGCAGTTCGGAAGGCTCGATCACCAGCCGCCCTGCCGTGTCGCATGCCGTCACCAGGAATGCCCCGAACAGGGCCGAACACGGCAGCAGGAACCGGTTGTCCGAACCGATCACGATCCGCACGATATGAGGAGCGATCAGTCCCACGAAACCGAGCAGTCCGGCGATGCTTACCGCGCCCGCCGCCAGCAGGGCCGCGACGGCAATGAAAAAGAACCGCACCCGCTCGACATGCAGACCCAGCCCTTTGGCAACTTCATCGCCAAGCGCCAGCACGTTGAGTTTTTCGCTGAAAAGGAACGCGCCGGCCAGACCCGCCAGCAGATACCAGGAGGAGAGCTGCAGATGTTTCCAGCTCCGCGCCGTCAGCGAACCGATCGTGAAATCGAGCACGCCGCCGGCTTTTTCCGCATTGAACAGCAGGATCGCACTGCTCACGGCGCCCAGCATCGCCGCCACCGCCACGCCCGCCAGGATCAGCCGCACGGGACTCACTCCCTGTTTCCAGGCCAGCAAATAGACCAGCAGCGCGGTCAGCAGCGCACCGACGAAAGCCGCCGGGACCAGCAGCACGCTGAACTGCGGCAGGGCCAGCAGCACCAGAATTCCCGCCAGACCGCCGCCCGCTGAAACCCCGATGATCCCCGGCGCCGCCAGCGGATTGCGCATCACACCCTGCAGGATCGCGCCCGAAACCGCCAGTGCCGCGCCCACCAGCGC
>SUWI01000358.1 GCA_015061565.1 Lentisphaerota bacterium | reverse complement strand
CCAGCGAACCGCCGGAAAGCAGGATCGTCATGGCCAGGATCAGCACCCCCAGAATGACCAGCGCCAGAGTCTGAATTTTGAACCCGAAAATCTCGGTATAATGCGGTATGCCCAGAAGATAGATGAAGAACCGCGCGGAGATCGCCGGTACAATGGTGTTGGTCATCATTTCGACGGATGTCCGCAATATCGCGCAGAACAGACGGAACGAGCGGCTGTAACGCAGTTCCAGGAACTGTCCCATGCTCATCGCCTTGGTTTCGCGCAGACGGTAGGTGCAGAACCCGGTCAGGGACAGCACCACGCTGATCGGGGTCATCAGTCCGCTCCAGAACCCGGTGGAAAATCCGGTCCGGTAATGCACCTCGATATATGATACCAGAGCCATCACGCTGAGCGCGGATTCCATGCCGCCGACCGAAAGCAGATACCGTCCGCAGATCCGTCCGCCCGCCAGAAAGTCCGGGACGCCGCGAATATATTTGCGCATGTGAAAAGCCATATACAGCACACCCGCGAAAGGCAGCACCACGATCAGCCAGTTATACCAAGTCATCTGTTTTTACCTATCTTCCGGACACGAAAATCTTATTTTTCAGCTTTTTTCGTCAGATAACCCCCTAACTTAGCATAACATTCCGCAAAAAACAACTTCGGGACCGAAAAAAAAGCCGTATTTCATTGCAATATTCCAAAACAATGCTATTGGTAATACGTTAAAAAGCGATCCGTCATCCGAGGAGTCCGAGAACATGAAAAAAGAACCGTATTTCCTGAATATCGCACCGATGCTGCCCGGCCATGAAGAGGAACTGGCAGCCGATATCGCCGCCATGGCAAAGAGCGGCATCATCACCCATAACGCCTTCAGCTTCACCCTCAATCCCGAAGGCGATCCCATGTTCGACAAAGCCGCCGTCCTCGGCGAACGGTTCGCACGGCATTACGCAGCCCTGCGCAAAGTTTCCTCCGTCCCGTGCGGCATCCTCATGCAGGCCACCGTCGGACACGGCTGGACTCCCAACGTCCCCTCCCCCGGGCAGAAATTCATTCAATGGAACGGTTCCGAACCGTATATCTTCTGTCCGCTTGACCCCGGGTTCCGGGAATACATCGGCGGACAAGTCCGCAAGCTGGCCGCCCTCAAACCCGATTTCTTCATGCTGGACGACGATTTCCGCATGATCACCAGCCGAGGCGGCTGTTTCTGTCCCCTTCATGTGGCAGGATTCAATCGGCTGACCGGTCAGAATCACACGGTGGAAACCCTTCGGGAAGCAGTCCAAAACGATGAGAAAACCGCACGGGCTTACGACACCTGGCTGCAGCAGACCATGGAAGAGGTCGCAAAAATCATCCGAGAGGCAATCGACAGCGTCACGCCCGGCCTGCCCTGTTCCTTCTGCATGTGCGCCCAGGACATCCGCCATGCGCCCGCCACCGCCCGGATCCTCCGGGGCAATGCACCGCTGCGGATCCGGATCAACAACGGATATTATATGAGCGAATCCGTGCGCGGGATCCCCGCACAGATGCTACGTTCCGCCCTCCAGGCCCTCTATCTGCCGGAGGAAACCGAGATCCTGGATGAACCCGACACCTGTCCCCAGAACCGTTATTCGACCAGCGCCGCCATGCTGCACAACCATCTCACCCGCGCCATGACCGCGGGCTATTTCGGCGCCAAGATCTGGATCACCAGGATGAGCACTTTCGAACCGGAAAGCGGCAAAGCCTACCGCAAAGTCCTCGGCAAATACAGCGGATTCTACCGCACGATCTGTGATCTCCGTCTGAAGGAGGACGGCATCCTGGTCCCGCTCCCTGCGGAAGCTCCGTTCAATTTCCCGCCGACAGCCAAACCGGTATATCAGACCGGCAACTGGCTGACGCTGGCAGGAAGTCTGGGCATCCCGTTCCATCTGAACAAAAGCAATTACGCACCCTCTGCGGCCGCGGCCCTTTCCGGCGACGACTGCGATGTGCTGTCCGATGCGGATATCGAAAATCTGCTGGACAAAGATCTGCTGCTGGATGGTTCGGCCGCATTGAACCTGGCCGGACGCGGTTTCGGTAAACGGCTGGGATTCACTGCCGCCGAATGGAACGGGCCCACGCCGACTTTCGAGGCCGATGACAGCAGATCGGTCTATATTCCGCTCTCCGCCTGGAATAAGCCGGTCCGGCTCGGCATCGTTCCCGGAATCCAAGGAGAGATCCTGACCCGAATCCATCACCGGACCTCCGCACTGGCTCCGGATTCCGAGGTCATCGCTCCCGGAACCATTCGGCTGACCCGTCCGGACGGACATTCCCTGCTGATCCTGGCGGTCAGCCTCCGTCCCTACGGTTTCAGTGCGTTCTCCTATCTGAACGAGACCCGCAAAGCCCAGCTCGCCAGTCTGCTGAAAAACACGATGAGTGTTTACTGCAAAGGCGATGCCGAAGTCATGGTGCAGTCCGGACGCGATCCGGAAGGAAACCGGATCGTCATTCTGCACGCCCTGTCGCCCGACGGACTGGAACGTCCGGAATTGGTATTCAGGGAACCGGTCGGCGGCATGGGACATCTCCAGCCGGACGGCTCCTGGAAAGAACTGCCGTTCGAAGAGGAAGGCGATGCAGTCCGTCCCGATCTGAGCGTGAAAATGCTCTATCCGGAAGTCCTGCGGCTCCGCTGAACCCGACGGAAGCCACTGGTTTTGCATTGCCGCCTTTCCTGTTCCCAAATCCTGACGCCATACCTTGTTGGAAAAAGTTTAAAAAAAAAGTTATTCCGGCTTGACAATGCAATAATCGACTGTTATATTAGCTGTATATATACAGTCAACAGTTTCAGAGGACAGGAATGAAACATTCGGCAGACAAGGCAGCGGAAAACAAATTCACAGCCCTGAAGGAAATTATCCAGTCGCGAATCGAGAGCGGACGATATCCTTCCGGAAGCAGGCTGCCGAGCATCCGGTCATTGTCACAAGAATTCAATCTGGTGATCCGGACCGTTCAATTGGCTCTGGAACAGCTTGAAGATGAAGGCTTCATCGTGACGATTCACGGGAAAGGCTCGTATGTGAATGAGCATTTTCAGGATGAAAAATGTTTGGCTCGGATCGCTTTTGTTTTTCCTGAAATCGCCATATCGGATGAAATTCTTGACCTTGAGAATTGGACGACCGGTGCACAGTTCAGTAACGGACTGCTGGCCGGCGCGCAGAAGTATGGGGCGGAAGTTGTCGTTCTGCATATTGATCGGCATCTGAATGAACTGCAGCAGCTGCGCTGGCTGAGGAAACTGAAAAAATTCGATGCAGCGGTTTTCCTTGATTATCAACTGGCGTCCCTGCAGAAAAAACTAGCGCTGGTCCTCCCGGTATTTACGCCTCTGTCACTGCCGGA
>SUWI01000357.1 GCA_015061565.1 Lentisphaerota bacterium | reverse complement strand
GCTGGTGGATGTGGTGAACGTGACCGACCTCAATTCCTCCGATTACCTGGAACTGGAACTGGCGATCATCAAGGTGCGGACTTCCGCGCTCACCCGCGTTGCCATCGTGCAGCTGGTGGAACTCTTTCACGGCTACATCCCCAATGTCAACAAGGATGAACTCTGCATCGCCATTTCCGGCTCGCCGCAGAAGATCGAACATTTTCTGACGCTGATGAGCGATTTCAAGATCATCGAGATCGCCCGGACCGGCAGCACCGCGGTCACCCGCGACTCCGGAGTCACCCGCAGCAAGAAATAATCTTCCGCGTCCATGAGCCGTATGAAACTGGAATTCAACGCGGGGACCCTCCTGCTCCGGGAAGGATCCGGAGCGGGGATCCTGCCCGGTGTTTTCGAAACTCTGGCGGTTCAGGACGACCGGACCGGCGGTGCCTGGCGCGCCGCCGCCTATCAGTATGCACCCATCCTGCGGCTGGCCAAGCAGCAGGGCATCGAGGTCGACGACCAGGTGCGCGATTACGGTCCGCTGGACCTGAAACTCTTTTCCGCTTTCGCCCCCATGGAACATCAGAAACAGGCCATGGAACGTTGGAAAGCGGCGCAGGCACGCGGCACGGTCGTCATGCCCACCGGCTCGGGCAAAACCTATTTCGCAGTCCGCTGCATCGCCGCGGTCAACCGCCCTGCCCTCGTCGTCGCTCCCACCATCGACCTCATGGTGCAATGGGCCGAAGTGCTCAAAAAGTTTTTCCGCCGGGAGATCGGCATGCTCGGCGGCGGGTCGAAAGAGATCCTTCCCCTCACCGTCAGCACCTACGATTCCGCCGTATTGCAGATGGAATTCATCGGCAACAAGTTCGGATTGATCGTGTTCGACGAGTGCCACCATCTGCCGGGACAGATCAACCGCATGGCGGCTTCCATGTGCATCGCGCCCTACCGGCTCGGCCTGACCGCCACTCCGGAACGCGAGGACGACGGCGAGGAAGTCATGGAGCAGCTGATCGGCCCGATCGTGTTCCGCAAATACATCGACGAACTGGAAGGCAAGGTCCTCGCCCCCTATATCACCCGGCGGATCCGCGTGGAACTTTCCGAACAGGAACAGGCCGAATATCAGCTGGCGCGCAAGACCTACACCAATTTCGTGCGCCGCCACCAGATCGATTTTTCCGATCCGGACGGCTGGGGCCGGTTCATCGCCATGTCTGCGCGCGTTCCCGGTGGACGCGAAGCCTTCAGCGCCTATCTGCGGCAGCGCCAGATCGCCCGCTGCGGACGCGCCAAACTCGAACTGGTCTGGAAACTCCTCCGCGAACACCGCACCGAACGGATCCTGGTCTTCACCGCCGACAACGACGCCGCCTATCAGATGGGTGAAGCATTCTGCCTGCCCGTGCTGACCCACAAGACCAAGGCGGCGGAGCGCCGGGACATGCTCGAATGTTTCCGCCGGGGCGAATATCCGGTCCTGCTCACCAGCAAAGTGCTCAACGAGGGCGTGGACGTGCCCGAAGCCAGCATCGGGATCGTGGTCTCCGGCAGCGGCAGCATCCGCGAACATGTCCAGCGGCTCGGACGCATTCTCCGTGCCAAAGACGGCAAGCAGGCGATCCTTTATGAACTGGTCAGCGAAGGCACCTCGGAAATGCGCGTCAGCGACCGCCGCCGTCAGAACCGCGCCTACGCCCAGCGCCGGATGCATTTTTATCACGGAGAAAAAGACTGATGCTTACCAAAGATCTGCTCCGTTTCAAGACTTCCGGCGGCTATGCCAAACCGTCGTTCATCAAACCCGACGATCCGAGGCTGCTCTCGCTGGCCGAACGGCTGATCGCTCTGTTCGAAAATTCCGTCGGTTCGATCCGCGAGGAACTCGACGAGCAGCTGGACCATCTGACTGCGGCATACAATGACGTGAAACTGGCGCGCGGTCTGGTCAAGATCCTGCTCGACCGGGCCGAATTTTCCGGCTGCGGGGAGCTGGATTATCCAGCGGCACGCCATGCGCTGTTTCTCCGCAGCGCGGCATTGCTCGGTTCGGAACAATGCCCCGCCGATCCCGCCGAATACCACGCAAAATTGATGGAGAACGAGCCCGTCCTCACGAACGGCGTCTATCCCGACCTGCCGGAAAACGAACGCCTGATCGCCGTCAAAAAGACGTTCCCGAAAGAGCTGCTCGAACGCTACAACATGGCTCTGGCGCAGTCGCTGATGCTTTACAGCGACGGGCTGGATTGTCAGGTCTGCGCCGAGGATCAGGGCGCACTGCGGCGGCTGCTCAAATATCTGAAATTCTTCCGTCTGCTGTTCCGCGCCGAACTGGCACCGCCGAAAAAGAAAGGCGATCCGCCCATGATCCGGCTGCAGATCGACGGTCCGGCTTCGATCCTGGACAACAGCACCCGGTACGGGCTGCAGCTTGCCTCGTTTTTCCCAGCGGTCTGCACCATGCGGCTGTGGCAGGTCTCCTGCGGACTGAAACTCCGCACCCGCGCGCTCCGGCTCCGGCTCGATGAATCCAGCCGACTGGTCTGCCATTACACCAATTTCGGCGCCTATATCCCGGAAGAGTTCAAAATGTTCCAGGATTATTTCAATCAGACGCCCGACCGCGGCTGGACAATGATCCCCCGGGAATCGTATCTGAAACTGGAAGGCAATCTGCTGACCTTTCCCGATTTCCGGTTCCGGTCCGATCACGGCACGGAGATCGATGTCGAACTGTTCCATCAATGGCACAAGACGCCCTTGAAAGAGCGTCTGGACTATCTGGAACAGCATCCCGAAACGGCGCTGATCCTGGGGGTGGACCGGGTCTGTCTGAAAACGGATGAAGAGCTCAAGGAACGTTTTCAGGCGCGTCCGGGCAATTTCCTCTTCAGCAGTTTCCCCGGTGTGGAGAACGTGATCAAGGCGCTCAATAAGAAAGAACAATCGTGCGGAAACGGCACCTTCAAGCTGTCATAAGCCGCTTGAGATTATCCAATGTCCGGAAAAAAAAGCAGAAAAAAACGATTGCCCAATTAATTGAACTTGTTTTTTTTCTTTGGTGGGGTAAATTAATATCAGATCTCACGAAGATATCCGGGATACGGGTCCGTATTCTCAGCATGGATTTATCATTTATTGCAAAGGAAGGAGTTCGAAAATGAAAAAATTGATCCTGGTCATTTTTTTCTGCGGTCTTGGTATGGGAAGTGCCTTTGCACGTCCCTATTACGGCTATTATCGTCCTGGCTGTTATCGCGGTTATTATTATCATTATCCCGTGGCGTATCGTCCCTGCCCTGGACCCTATTACTACGGAGGATGGGGGTGCAGCAGAGGTCTCGGCACTGCCGCAGCGATCACATCGATCGTCGCCGACGGGGTCAGTATTGTCAGGAATCTGGTTGG
>SUWI01000057.1 GCA_015061565.1 Lentisphaerota bacterium | reverse complement strand
GTCCGGCGGACGACATTGATCCGGCGGCGTTCCCGAATTGCCTCTCGGACAATCTTTTCGCGAAAGTGGTGGCCTGCATCCGGGTGGCAGTGCCCTATACGGGCATGATCGTTTCCACGCGGGAAAGCAAAGCCTGCCGCGAACGGGTGCTGCACCTGGGCATCTCGCAGATCTCCGGCGGTTCACGCACGTCGGTCGGCGGCTATGCCGAACCGCTGCCGGAAACCAGCCAGTTCGACGTGTCGGACAACCGCACGCTCGATGAAGTGGTGCACTGGCTGATGGATCTCGGTTACATCCCGAGTTTCTGCACCGCCTGCTATCGCGAAGGCCGCACCGGCGACCGTTTCATGAGCCTCTGCAAATCCGGCCAGATCCAGAACTGCTGTCATCCGAATGCCCTGATGACGCTCAAGGAATATCTGATGGACTATGCAAAACCGGATACCCGGGCGGTCGGCGAAGCGCTGATCGAAAAAGAGATCGGCTCGATCCCGAAAGAGAATGTCCGCGAGATCGTGCGCAAGCGTCTGAAGCTGATCGAAAACGGCGAGCGCGATTTCCGGTTCTGAAAGAATCTTTCATCCGGCCCCGCCTTTGTGATCGGATTTTTCTTTTGAATCGGAGTTGACAAAAGTCCTGCGGGGGAGTACTGTAAAGGAAAACCGGTTCTCAAATGAAAGGAGAAAAAAATGTATCGTTATTCCGTCTCGTTCAATGATACGATGTGTTCCCGTCCTGAATGGGCATCGGCCGCCGCGTCATCCAAAATCAAAAGGATCGAATTCAGCTGCAGCCAGTCGTCTCCGGTCCAGACGCTGACCCGTGCGATCTCCGCGCTGGAAAAACTGCAGAAGGACGGCGCGGTGGAAGTTTCCAGCATCCATATTCCGTTCGGCGCCGAACGGTGGAACATCGCCCATCTGGATGAGGTCCAGCGGCAGGCCAATGTCCGGGATATTCTGGATTTCATGAAGCGTATCGATGTGCTCGGATCGAAACTTTTCACGATCCACGGCAGCGGCGAACCCATTCCGGAAGAGGACCGGCCCCGTTCCATCGCGCAGATGCGGAAATCGCTTGCCGAACTGGTCCCCGCCTTCGAGAAACGCGGTGCCTTCCTCAATGTGGAGATCCTGCCGCGCACCTGCATCGGCCGCTCGGCGGAGGATCTGCAGGCCGCGCTGGAGGGGTTGCCCGAGACCATCGGCATCAATTTCGACGTCAACCATCTCTGCGGTCATCCGGAAGCGGTTCCGGACGGCATCCGGCTGCTTTCGAAACGGATCCGCGCGCTTCATCTTTCCGATTACGACGGTGTGGATGAGTGTCACTGGTATCCGGGCGCGGGAGTGCTGGACTGGACCGGGATCCTGAACGCGGTCAAAAGCATCGGTCATGATGTTCTGCTGATCTTCGAGGTGACCCATATTTCCGCCGCCGCCTGGCAGCACCGTCAGGTCGCTCCGGAACTCCTGTTCCGCGCCGCGGAAAACAGCGCCTTCTTCATCGAGAATGCGGAGGAGTTGACGCGCCGTCAGAAAGAATTCCAGTTCTGATCCCGGGGCGATCCAGCCCGGGACATTCAGGCCGGACACGGTCAGGCCCGTCCGAATGAAAAATTCCGTGCAGCGGTTCGCCATGTTTTCGTCTCGTTCCGCCGCCGGAACATCTGCCAGCAGGTTGCTTGATGTCCTTCGGATCGTTGGTGGTCACCGTTGATTCGGAGCCCCTTTTTTTTCGTGGTTGTCGCCGCAGCTGAATACCGCCGGATTCTTCCCGATCCGGAGACCGTGTTTCCGGCACCCCTGCCGCAGAACATGTCCCACAGACAAAAATCCTTTTTTTTTCGAAAAAAAACTTCTTTCCGGAATAAGATTTGCAATTTCAGAACGTATCAAGTATTAAAGGCCGATAATCAACCCGGCATTCAACCCGGAACTGAAGGATGCGATACGAAAATGAAAAAAGAATGTGCAAGTAAATTCAATGATTTGCCTGTTATCCGTAATTTTGAAATTTGCAGGAAATGCCAATTCTTAACTCATGCTGTATGGGAAAACAATGGCTGCAGATGTTCCAATACCTGCCATAGTTTCGGTCATCCATGGTGCAAGGAAAGCCGGGAACCTGTTTCCAAAGAAGATTTTGAAAAGGTGCATATTTATCTTCTAAATAAAAAAGCATTTCTTCATAATTGAATTATGTTTTTTTGTGCAGAAACAGCGCTTGAATGCATGCGAGGAGATGGTTGACATGAGCAGAAGAACCCGTAAAACTCCCCTGATGAGTCAATCGGTCCAGGCCGGATTTCCATCGCCAGCGGAACATTACATCGAAAAAATGCTCGATCTGGACGAGTACCTTTCCTCCCACCCGGAATCGACTTATTATGTCCGTGTGGCCGGAGATTCCATGACCGGCGCGGGCATTTTTCCCGGCGACGTGCTCTGTGTCGACCGCAGCATCGATTTCTTCGACGGCGCCATCGTCATCGCTTCCGTGGATGGCGAATTCACGGTCAAATATCTGCGGAAGAGCCGCGGACAGGTCTTTCTGCAGGCGGCCAATCCGAACTATCCGCCGATCTTCTTCGGCACCGAACAGGATGTCCGCTGCTGGGGGGTCGTCACAGGTCTGGTGCGAAAGTTCAATTATGGCGCGAAACGGAAGCCGATCGAACAGACCGCCAGTATTCCGGAACATCCGCCGGTTCAGCCCGTGACCTTCCAGATCGGCGACGGCATCCGGCGTCAGCATTACGATAAGAACCTTGCCGACAAAGGAAAATCATGAAAACGGTCGGTCTGCTGGACTGCAACAATTTTTACGTCTCCTGCGAACGGGTGTTCGATCCGTCGCTGGAGGGTCGTCCGGTGGCCGTGCTCTCCAACAACGACGGCAGCTGCATTTCCCGGTCCAATGAGTTCAAGGCGCTGAATCTTCCCAAACGGATCCCATATTACATGCTGAAAGAATATGCGGACCGGCTCGGCATCGCCTTCCGGTCCAGCAATTACACGTTATACGGCGATATGTCTGCCCGTGTGATGAAGATTCTGGAGGATATGACCCATCTGATCGAACAGTATTCGATCGACGAATCGTTTTTCCATCTGAACCATGCGGCGGATTTCGATTGTTTCGAGTTCGGCAAAACGGTCCGGACCCGGGTCCTGAAATGGACCGGCATCCCCTGCGGGATCGGGTTCGCCAGAACCAAAACCCTCGCCAAGATCGCCAATCACATCGGCAAGCATACTCCTGAAGGGATCTTCGTCATGCCGGACGATCCGCTGCCGATATTGGACCAGCTGCCGCTGACGGAGGTCTGGGGTGTCTCCTGGCGGCTGGGAACCAGGCTGGAGAAGCTGGGGATCAGGACCGCGGGCGATCTGGCGCGGAGCGACTCCTGTTTCATCCGGAAACATTTCAATGTCATTCTGGCGCAGACGGTCACCGAACTGCAGGGAACGCCGGCGTTCGCTTACGATGATTTCAACGGACCGGTGAAACGGATCGCCTTTTCGCGCAGTTTCAACCTGCCGACGGGATCGGAACAGGTGATCCGGGAATCCCTGCTGCATTACACCGCCATCGCGGCGGAAAAACTCCGCAAACTGCATCAGTCGGCATCCTGCATCTATATTTACGCCGATTACGCAGCGGAATACCGGCAGGAAACGCTGCCGAGCGGGTATTGCGGACATCTGGTGGCGTTTCCGCGTCCTTTGTCCGATCACCTGAGCATGATCGATATTTTCGAACCGGAGATCCGGCGGATCATCGTCCCCGGCCGCCGCGCCATGAAGACCGGCGTGATCCTGCTGGGACTGGAAAACGAATGTGACCAGACGCCCGATCTCTTTTGCGAGGAAGACAAGAAGCCTGCGGCATTGACGGCGGCGATGGATGAGATCAACCGGAAATTCGGCCGGGATTCGGTGTTCCTGATGGGGGAGGGGATCAGGCGGGAATGGAGTATGAGGCAGGAATTCCTGTCGAAGCATTTCACGACGGACTGGCAGCAGATCCTGACCGTGAAATGAAAGTCCGACATCAGATCTTTTTATAAAGACGTTTCTGAATTGCAAAAAATAATTGATACAGTATATTACCGGAAATACTGATAAGGCAGGGAAACGGAATATTATGAATGGATCAGAGTGGAAACAGTTTTTGTCAACCTATCATTTGAAGGAACGGCCCGGACAGTTTGAGGGGGTAAGCCGGGTTGACCGGATTTTTGCCTCGGGTCAGAACGACCGGCACAGCCGGTCCGGACTGGTTCTGGAAGCGCCGACCGGGACCGGGAAGACTTTGATGTATCTGGCTCCGCTGAGACTGCATCCGGAATATCGTGCCGTGATTTCCACTGCCGGCAAACTGCTGCAGGAACAGATCCGCCGGGACATCATAAAATTCGGTTTTCGGCCTGATGATGCGGTATTCCTGAAAGGCCGGGCCAACTACATTTGTGAAACCGCCTGCCGCTATTACCTGGAAAATCCCCCGAAAGATGAAAAAAACGCCGCTGAACTGAAGCTGTTCTGCGCCGATCTGGAAACGACCGCCGAGCGGGAAACCGAGAGCTTCCTGAAAAATCCGAAATACAGCCGGCAATTCAAAGATTTCCTGCGGGGACATCTGACCGCCAGTTCGGCTTTCTGCCGCAGTCACCATCCGGGATATTCGGGATCTTGCTTTTACAGTGAACTCATCGGGCGCGCCACCAATGCCAGGATCATCATCACCAATCATCATGCTCTTTTCGCCCTGGCTTCGGCCGGTGAAACGCCGCAGAACCTCTTCTTGCGCCGCTCCCTGATCATGGATGAAGCGCACATGGTGCCGGAAGCCGCCTCCAGCGTATTCTCCAAGATGGTCTCATCCGATCAGCTCCGCCGTCTGGTAAGTCTGATCGATGAATATTGCGGGCAGAACCGTTCCGGCAATATGACACCGTTCCGCCGGATCCTCAATGTGATCCGCCGTCTGCTGGAACTGTTTCCTTTATTGTGTCCGTCAGAGTCAGTCCTCAGCCTGGATCGCTCTGATTCCCGTTTCCCTGCACGTGCCTGGCCCGAACTGCTCCTGGAGCCGGGCCGTTTGGATGATCTGGAAGAAGATCTCGGCTGGCCCGATGTCTTCAGCTGGCTGACTGTTTTCAATGCGGTCTGCAATCCCGACAGTTTGCCGGACAGGAAAGATATTCTGCTGGACGAGATCAAATTTGCACTTTCGGAAATCCGGGATGTATTCTACCTGATCGCCGGCAGAGGACCCATCCGGACGACGAGTTTTACGGATAGTTTCCAGAATGCTGTTGCCAAATTTTCCATGAAATACCGTTTCGACAACTATACGGTCTGTTATGTCGCCGGAACGCGAGATGGCTGGGAACTGAAATGTTCTCCGATCGATTTGAGTCCGCTGCTCTCTGCCTTCTGGCCGCTGTGGAACTCCTGGGCGGCCCTTTCGGCGACCCTGACTCTGCCTGATTCGCAGGGGAAACCGGTTTTCCGCTATTACTGTGAACAATGTGCGTTCCCGGATTCAGATTTGTCCGCCGCGATCCTGCCGGAGGTGTTCAGCCGGAAGCAATACATGGTTTTCATCCCGGAGGATGCCGCGGATTATGGCCTGAAATTCCATCATCAGCCGGAAATCTATCTGGAAAAACGCTGGAGTCTTACCGCTGCTCTGGCTTATGCTTTCCGCGGCCGGACGCTTTCGCTTTACACCGCATCGGCCAGAATGCGTGCCGGCGCGGCGCTGATGAAACGGATCCAGCCGGATCGGCTCCGCTGTGAAGTTCTCTCTCAAGGCGCGGAATATGATAACGGCGAACTGGCCCGTCTGTTCAAGGAGAAACAGGAAACCCTGCTGCTGGCGACCCGCTCCTTCTTTCAGGGGTTCGATGCTCCGGGAGAAACGCTGTCCTGCGTGATTTTGGAGAAACTTCCTTTCGAACGTTTGGACGATCCCATTCTGGCCGCCCGGATCAAACTCGCCGGCGAAAACGGTTTTATGCAGGTTTACCTTCCCGATATGCTGATGAAACTCCGGCAAATCGCCGGACGGCTGATCCGGACGGAACAGGACCGCGGGATTTTCATTCTGGCCGATTCGCGTTTCATGGCGCCGGCTTGCAGCTACCGCGAACAGGTTTACAGCGCTCTGAAGCTTTCCGGAGCTCATGATGCCGTACGGTTTTCCCAGCCGGCGGAAATCCTGCAGAAAATCCCTCATGGATTCCTGCCGTTTCAGACGGAGGATCCCGGGCCGTTTCTGCAGAATGTCTTTGCTCCGGAATTGGAAATTTTCAAGAATACCGCCGATTACCGGAAATTGACCGGAATCCGGAGCCTGGACGAGCTGCTGAAGCAATTCGGCATAACGGAACTCCACGACTGGCAGAAAACCATTATTGACAATATCTGCAGCGGCGTTCCTGCCCAGCTCGCGGTCTATCCCACCGGCAGCGGAAAATCTCTGACCTATCAGATCCCGGCCCTGATGCGCCCCTGTCTCACCCTGGTGGTTTCTCCGCTGCGTTCTCTGATGGAAGACCAGGTCAATGCATTGAAGAAGAAAGGTTTTCAGAAAGAATGCGCATATCTGAACAGTTCGATGGACGCTGCCGAACGGGAAAGTGTGTTTGTCCGGCTGATTCAAGGTCAGATCCGGCTGTTGTACGTTGCTCCGGAAAAACTGCATCGGAATTTCATCGCATATCTCCCGCCTGTTTCTCTGCTGGTAGTGGACGAAGCCCACATGGTTTATCAGGCCGGAATCCATTGGCGGCCCCTTTACAGTGACCTGGACAAGGCTCGTGAACTGCTGGGAAATCCCCAGCTGCTGGCGGTCACGGCTACCGCCGGACAGAAAATCCGGCAGGCCCTCCAGAATAAATTCGATATCCCGGAACAATTCATTTACCAGCAATCCGTCGTGCGGGAGAAAGTTTCTCTGCTCCTTTGTCGCATCGGGCAAATTTCACAACATTATGCGCTTGTGAAAAAGGCCATTGAATCTGCACATCACTGTCCGGTTCTGGTCTATTGTTCCACTATACGTTATGTCCGCGCTCTGCAGCAGTTTCTGACATTGAACCGAATACCTTCCGTCCAGTACCACGGCGGTTTGTCCGCTGAGGAACGGCAGACGAACCATCAGAAGTTCCTGGACAACGATCCGCCGGTCATGGTCGCGACTTATGATTCTTATGGCATGGGAATCGACAAACCCGATATCCGGGGTGTCGTATTCAATAATGTTCCGATTTCTCTCGAAGAGCTGGTTCAGGGGATCGGCCGCGTCTGTCGGAACCGGGATCTGCTGAAAAAATACGCAGACAGCGGAAGACCGGCTTTTACACTCATCAATTACAATCCCTATGACATTGACGATCAAGTCGAATTCAAAATCAAAAAACCGTTTGAACAGTTTCAGCTTGACGGTGAGATCCTGTTGAATAAGTTCCCGAACCAGGCCGCCGATTATTGTGTCTCCTGCGATCTCGGCGACAGCCTTGATGAACAGAAAATGAAAACCTGTTCCGTTCTCTCCCGTTTTTTCCACGCGGCAGGTAAAATTTCCCACCGGGAATATCTTCAGGACGGATATTTCGACTGGCGTCAAAGCTGTTATCATTTTATCGGCTTGAAAAATATCGACAGCTCTTTGCGGTCCGATTTTCCCGGGTTCATAAAGGCTTACCGCGAGGCAATTATCCGGAGGGCTGAAGATGTCCGGGATTTCTGCACTGCTGCGGAATGTTATAACGAATTCCTCCACATTTATTTTTCCGGACAAAGCGCGAATATCGCCTGCGGCAGCTGCGGACACTGCGGATTCGATCTTCAGCAGAACGACCTTTTTATCCAAACGGTCGAAAAACAGCTGAACCGTCCTGCCCGTCCCGACTTCCCTGACGGCATTTTTGAAGGCAGCGAACAGAATTTCATTGCTTACCTCAAGCGCATTCGGGCATCGGGCCAGCGCGCCGCAAAAATCGCCAACCTTCGCAAACAGCACACCGAATCCGCTTTGCAATACAGTGATTGTGCTTTTGCTGCCGATCTTCTTGAACTCCTGGATGAGAATTCTCCCGAACGGATGATCGATCCGCTGTTCCGGATCCTGGACGGATTGGAGTCGGAGGAGCTCCCTCCCGAAAGCCAAAGCCGGAACGCCGACGTTTTGAACGGTCTCCTGTCCGACGATGCGCAAATTCTGCGCGAACGTATCGACCTGATCCGGACAATCCGACGCTATACTCATGACTTTGTCCCGGGTCCGAAGCCCGAGTCTTACATCTGGCAGACCATTTCCGAGTCCTGGGAGGATCTGCAGATCGAAGACCTTGCTCTTCCTTTGAAAAATGCTCTCATCGCCCGGCTGGGAAATTTCCCCGATCACTGGCAGCTGATTCAAAACCGCCCGTCCGAAGAAGTTTTCTTCGAACGGCTGAAAAAGGAAAACGATCAATGGATCAGCCAGCTGGAAATCCTTCTGCTTCTCGCGCCCGAGGTCGAAGTTCCCAACCGGCAGATGTATCTCCGCCAGATCCGTTCCAGAAGTGATTTTTTCCGTCTCCTCTCGGTTGAACCCGATACTGTCGGCCCGGATGATGTCCAATGGCTTCTGAAATCCGAAATTTTACAGTCGCCTCTCATCCGACGCTTCCACGATCAAACGGATGAATTCATTATGGCAGAATTCGCTCCTCTGGCGAAGAATTTTTCCGAACCCGGGGATCTGCTGGATAAAATGCCGCTTGCCGGAAAGCTTTATCCGGAATGGATACAGGTGATTAAGTGGAGCCTGGCAAAAAAAACTTTCCCCGATTTCAATGATCTGACAGATTTGCCCGACCGGATCCGGGATGCATATGGACGGCTGCCGTTTTGTCTGAAGGATTTTCTGAAAAGAAAAGTGTCGCCGAAGCTGAACGGCGGGAGTTCGGGGAAACCGCCGGCTGGTCCGAAAATTTATAAATCATTTCAGGACCTGTAATACGACATTCACATTCCTGAAAAAAAATACCGCCGGGGTTCCGGCGGTATTCGGTTTTATGGATCCAGCCTGTTTTTTCAGGCGTTGAGGGCCTGATCGAAATCGGCTTTCAGGTCGTCGATGTGCTCCAGGCCGACCGAGAGACGGATCAGATCGGGGGAGACGCCCGCCGCCACCAGCTCTTCGTCGGAAAGCTGACGGTGCGTCATGCTCGCCGGATGCAGCACACAGGTCCGCAGGTCCGCCACGTGCACACAGATCGCCGCCAGTTTCAGCGAATTCATCACCTTTTCACCGGCCTTGCTGCCGCCTTTGACACCGAAAGTGATGACGCCGGAACAGCCGCGCGGCAGATATTTCTGCGCCAGTTCATGCTGCGGACTCGATTTCAGTCCGGGATAATTCACCCAGCCGACCTTCGGATGCTTTTCGAGGAATTCCGCCATGGCCTGCGCATTGCTGCAGTGCCGGTCCATGCGGACAGCCAGCGTTTCCGTGCCCATCATGTTCAGGAAGGCATTGAACGGCTGCATCGGATTGCCGAGGTCGCGGATCCACTGGACCCGGAGTTTCACGGAGTAGGGGGCCGCCGGGAAATCCCGCATGTAGGCCGTGCCGTGATAACTCGGATCGGGTTCGACCATTTCCGGGAATTTGCCGTTCGCCCAGTCGAAACCGCCTTTTTCCACGACGATACCGCCCAGCGTCACCGCATGGCCGTCCAGATACTTGGTCGTGGAATGCACCACAATGTCCGCGCCGAAATCGAACGGACGGCAGAGATACGGAGTCGGGAAAGTGTTGTCCACGATCAGCGGCAGACCGTGTTTATGGGCCACTGCGGCCATCTTTTCGACATCCAGCACCACCAGCGCGGGATTCGCCAGCATTTCCGCGAAAATCGCCTTGGTGTTCGGCCGGATAGCCTTTTCGATCTCCTCCGGAGTGGCCTCGGGCAGCACGAAAGTGAATTCGATCCCAAGTTTCTTGAAGGTGTTGGTGAACAGGGAAACGGTGCCGCCGTAGAGGCTGGAGACCGCCACCACATGGTCGCCGCAGCGGGCGATGTTCAGGATTGAGAGTGCGCTGGCGCTCTGTCCGGAACTGGTCGCAACCGCCATGACGCCGCCTTCGAGCGCGGCGATCTTCTTTTCGAAGCAGTCCACGGTCGGGTTCGCCAGACGGGTATAGAAGAATCCGGCGCGTTTCAGGTCGAAGAGATCGGCTACGCTCTGCGCGTCGTCGTATTTGTAAGTGGTGCTCTGGGTGATGGGCACGGTCCGGGGACCGCCGTTTTCCGGGGTGTAACCGGCCTGCACAGCCAGCGTTTCGAGTTTCCAGTTCATGTTTTCTTCTCCTTATTGTAAAATTGTCAGTCAAAAGGCACTTCGACGGGTTTGCCGCCGCGGAAGATCAGTGACGAAGCGTAACCTGCCGTCCGGGCGAAATCCAGCGCGAGGCCGAAATCCGCTCCGACCTCAGCGGGAGTATGCGCGTCCGAGCCGAAGGTGAGGGGCATTCCCGCCCGCCGGGCCGCTTTGAGCAGATCAAGCGAGGGATAGAATTCCTTCACCGGCTTGCGGAGTCCGGCCGTATTGATCTCCACTGCGATCCCTTTTTTGCCGGCAAGCTCGAACGCTTCCTGCATGCGGCTGTTGAAATATTTCAGGTCGGACGGGTAGAGTTTGAATTTTTTCGGCAGGTCGGGGTGCGCCATGATCTCGAAATCGCAGCTTTCCACGAATCGGCAGAGCCGGTCGGCGTATTCGTTCCAGATTGCATCGGGTCCCTGTTTTTCCCATTCGGACATCATTTCCGGATCGTCGAAACCGAAATCCGTGTAATGGACGGAACCGATGCGGTAGTCGAACGGTTCCTGAGCCATGGCGTCATAGACTTCCTGCATCCGGCCGGGAACGTAATCGAACTCGATCCCGTAGAGGACTTCCACGCCGGAAACCTCCTGTTTTTCCTGCAGGGCGCGGACCATGGAACGGTAAAGCGGGAACTGTTCCGCCGACATGCGCCAGAGCGTATCGTAACCGGACGGCCAGGGTGCGTGATCGGTCACGCCGAGCACGGCGATACCTTGTTTCGAGGCTGCCGCCAGATACTCTTCCGGTTCACCGGCGGCATGATTGCACAGTTTCGTGTGAGTATGCAGATCCGCCTTCATCGGATCATTACCCCTGGATCTTGCGTTTCAGCGTGGAAAGGTTCCGGCGGAAATCATCGCTGGATTCACTGAGCTTCTTGACCTGGGCCACGGCATGCAGCACGGTGGCGTGGTTGCGGCCGCCGAACGCATTGCCGATATCCATCAGCGAAAGTTCCGTCATCTCCCGCGCGAAATACATCGCCATCATGCGCGGTTCGGCAATGTTCTTCGGCCGTTTGTTTCCCGTGAGGTCGCTGACCCGCAGCTGGAACTGTTCTGCCACGACCTGCTGGATCCGGTCGACCGTGACTTTCCGCGTTTCCGCTTCCTTGTCGAGCATATCCGAAAGGATGCCTTCCGCCTCGGCCATCGGGACTGCCCGGCCGAGCATCGAGGAATATGCCACCAGGCGCATGAGCGCGCCTTTGAGCGTGCGGATGCTCGAGGAGATCCGTTCCGCCACATAATGGATCACGTCCGGCGGCAGCTTGATCAGCTGGTCCTTCTGTTCATATTGCAGGATGGAAAGACGGGTCTCGAACGTGGTCGGGGAGGTGATCTGGGTCGTTACGCCGGACTCGAAACGGGAGACCAGGCGGCCTTCCAGTCCGCGGATCTCCGAGGGCTGCTTGTCCGAGGTCAGAATGATCTGTTTGCCGGCATTGTACAGGGTATTGAAGGTGTTGAAGAATTCTTCCTGGATCTGGTCTTTGCCGCCGAGCTGATGCACATCATCGACCAGCAGGACGTCCACTTCGCGGAAATGGTTGCGGAATTCGAAGTGGGACTTGAAGGTGGAGTGCGTGCGCAGGGAATCCAGATAGGAGTTCAGGAAAGCTTCGCAGGTGATATACCGCACGATGGCTTTCGGGTTGCGGCGATGGACGAAATTCGCCACGGCCTGCAGCAGATGGGTTTTGCCCATGCCGGTGCTGCCGTAAATATAAAGCGGATTGAATTTGCCCGGTTCCTGGGCGGCGGTCAGCGCCGCGGAATAGGCATAACGGTT
Organism: Lentisphaerota bacterium; assembly: GCA_015061565.1. Classification (GTDB taxonomy): domain Bacteria; phylum Verrucomicrobiota; class Lentisphaeria; order Victivallales; family UBA1829; genus SIG94. The sequence continues at coordinate 13,927 of SUWI01000057.1, read as the reverse complement.
TTCTTCGCCGACGATGAAATTGTCGAACGTGTAGGAGGCCAGACAATTCGGCGCGCAGCCGGGGTCGGCAGCGGCGTTTTCCTCTTTCTGCAGGTCCTCTTCCTCGAAGCAGGGGGCAGGGGCCGCTTCGGCTTCCGGTTCGGAAGCACTTTCCGCCCGGATCGCCGCGATCTCCGCCTGATGCCCCGGTTCCAATTCGAATTTGATTGGTTTGCCGGCCGCCTCAAGCAGACCATCGGCGATGACGTCCGAATAATTTAACCCGAGCCACTGCTCGAAATAATCATCCGACACGCCGAGGATAATTTTCTTCTTATCCATGCGTATCGGTATGATCCCTTCAAACCATTGTGCGAACACGCGTTCCGGGATCTTCGCCCGGATTACCGAACATGCATCGCTCCAAAGTTTTGAAGCATCTGAATTTACCGCATCCATTTCCAAAAAACCGTCCCTTCAAATCCGGTTATTAACATTTTTCCTGTCATCAGCTCGAAGAGCCGCATTCACGAGTGCAGAAAACCGGATTCTTCCTGTCCTTTTCTCAATTCTTTTTATCTGTTTCAATATCAGTCATTTGAAAGCCCCGAACTCTGATTTTTGAGCTCAAATCAGGCTGTTTCAGCTCAATCGGAAAGTTTTTCTGCCGCTTTTCCGGAAAGCGCTGGAGCTTTTCTCCGCAGCTCTTCCTCAGAAAAGTTTTGTAAAACCTCTTTTTTCAGCGAAAAATGACTGTTTTATGAAAACTGTTAACAAGTTATTAACAATCAGCACCATTCCCCGATGGGAATATACCAGTTACATTGTACCCGAAAGACAAATATGCAAGTGCAGAAAGTAAAATCTTTTCAAATTTATTTTCCATTTTTTTTCGTTTCGGCACTTGACAAATCATCATACGCTGTTTTTCCGTCAAACAAAGTTTCCTTTCCGGTGTTCACAGATCCCTGACCGCCTTCTTGAATTCCGCCAGGCCGTCGATCCTCAGATACGGATTGACCTGTTTCTGATGTCCGAGCGTGTCGGCCGGCACCTCGCCGTAATCGTGGCCGGAATATACGACCGCCTCATCGGGCAGGGGAAACAGGATATCACGCATGGTGCGGAACATGACCTCGGGGTCGCAGTAGCCGCAGCAGCCGATGAACAGCGTGTCGCCGGTGAAGACCGCCGAACGGTTACCGAGCAGCCAGCAGATGCTGCTGACCGCATGTCCGGGCGTGAACAGCGCCTCGATATACGATTTTCCGAACGGCAGTTTCGTCCCGTGTTCGAGCGCCAGGTCCGAGGCGATCCGGCAGGTCGGATGGCACACGGTCGGCGCGGGGAAGAAACCGCGGACCTGTTTCAGCCCCGAAACGTGGTCGTTGTGGCCGTGTGTGAGCAGAATATATTTCGGCACGCGGTCCGGATATTTTTCCAGTGCGGCGCGAATCATTTCCGTATCGCCGCAGGGATCGATCACGAGGCATTCACCGCTCTCCGTGTCATGCACCACATAGGAAAAATTCTGGTCGAAACCGCCGACCGCGAGCTGGTTCACTTCAAACATCCTGATTCTCCTGCAGGTAACCGGCCGAATATTTGCGGCGGTAATCCGCCGGCGTCAGCCCGGATTGGATTTTGAATTGACGGTAGAACACTTCGAGGTGAGGGAAGCCGCAGTTCATGGCGATCTCCTTGATCGAACGGTTTTCGGGCGCAGTCAGCTGGATCTTCGCCTGGATGATCCGGCGTTCCTGGATATAATGCAGCGGCGCCTTGCCCAGATGTTTCCGGAAGAGCGCGAAAAGATGCGGCCGGCTGATCCCGCACCGCGCCGCCATGCGGTCGAGCGAAAGTTCCTCGCCCAGGTGACGCTCGATGTAGGCGCAGACGTCCCTCAATGCCTTGGGCGTGTTTTCCGCGGGCACGTCGCCATGCGACTGTGATTTCCACCGGATCATGGCATACGCATATTCGCCCAGCGCTTCGAGGTCGACTCCGCCCGAATGGAACGCCCGGTGGCACTCCTCGCAGAAGGTCATGGTCTCTTCCGGATTCTGCCACGAACTCACCCTCGGTCCCGGCCGCCGGTTTTCCCCCACGATGAACCGGAAGACGATGCACCGGTAGGGATCGTCGATGAACGTCCGGCAGATCGTCTGGTCGCCGGCCATGTGCCAGAACACCGTTCCGCGTCCGAAGATCCGCTCCGCGCCGTTGACCTCGAACCGCAGCTTGCCCCCGGTCAGGATCTCGATGATCTCCATCCGGTCCGGGATGGAGTAGGGCCGCAGTTCCGACACCTGCGGACAGGTGAAATAGCCGATATCGCATAATCGTTTCAGGTGTCCGGACATCTTCCTTATCCTCATTTATAATAAAAGTTAATAAATAATACTTTCAGTCAATTGCTTTTTACGGATTCGCATGTAAAATATAGCATAAAAAGATTTTAAGTCAAATCAACCGCGTCAAACAACCCTAAAAAAAGGAGAACAGGGCCATGTTGAAACCGTTGTCAGTCCAGTTGTATTCTCTGCGTGCACGCGCCGAGAAAGATTTCGCCGCCGTCCTCAAAGATGTCGCCGCCATGGGTTATAAAGGCGTCGAGCCGGCCGGATTCTGGAATATCCGTCCGTCCCAGCTCAAAAAGATCGTCGAAGACCTCGGCATGAAGATTTATTCTTCCCATTCCCCCTGGTGCCGCGGCAACAATATCGGCGAATGCATGGACATCGCCGACATGCTCGGCCTCAAGACCATCGTCTGCGGCTACGGCCCCGATGATTTCAAGGACATGGATGCGATCAAGCGCACCGCCGATATCTCCAACCGGATGCAGGCCGAACTCGAACGCAACGGCTTCACCCTCTTCCAGCACAACCACTACTGGGAATTCGACCGGCTCGACGGCCGCCTGAAATATGATATCTACTCCGAGCTCGTCCCGAAGATGAAATTCCAGATCGACTGCTTCTGGTCCACCAACAAAGGCACCGAAGACTCCGTGGCCATCCTGAAGAAATATGCCGACCGCACCATCCTGCTCCACATGAAGGACGGCGTCTGCAAGCAGAACGCGGCCAACGGCGGCATGGTCAACGGTCTGCTCGACATGAAGGTCGATCTGCTCCCGCTCGGCACCGGCACGCTCCCGATCAAGGACCTGATCGCCGTTATGCCCGAACAGGTCGAAACGGTCATCGTCGAACTCGACTACTGCAATATCGACATGACCGAAGCGATCGCGCAGAGCTATCGTTACATGGTCCAGAACGGACTGGCTGCCGGCAACAAGTAAAACTTGTTCCAGCTCAAAAAAACAGGAAGGGAATTCCACGTCGGCCCCCTTCCTGTTTTTTTATGCTGCTCTGTTCCCGATATCGGTTGATCGCTTTGCGCGATTGACGGACTGGACGGACAGAACGGACCAGACGGACGAGGTCGCGAAACGCCATGCCATGACGCGAGACAGCGGATCACAGTTGTTTGGAATCGCGGCTTCCGTGTTTTACAAAGTGCTGTTTCTTCCGCATTTTGTCCGTCGAGTCCGTCTGGTCCGTCAAGTCCGTCAGATGATAAAAAAAAGCGGCATCACCTGAAAAAGCGATGCCGCTGGAATCGACTAGCCGGTCCGGTCAGAGCAGATTTTCCGCCGCGAATTTTACCGCGTTGTCGAAGATGATCTTGCCTTCGCCCCATTCGGGCAGGGTGCCGTCGAGTTTCCGGTTCTGCCAGTCGGGTGCGTTGAACGGGGAAAGGAACGCTTCCGGGTGGGGCATCAGACCGAAGATCCGGCCCGTCTCATCGCAGATGCCCGCGATGTCGTTGAGCGAACCGTTCGGATTCTGCGGGAATCCTGCCGGCTTATTGCCATCCGGCGCGCAGTAGCGCAGCGCCACCAGATTCTGTTTTTCGATCCGCGCCAGCACCGCTTCGTCCGCCACGAATTTGCCTTCGCCGTGACGGATCGGCAGACGGAACACGTCGATCCCTTTGGTGAAGATGCACGGACTGGCCGGATTGGCTTTGAGCGACACCCAGTCATCTCGGAACACGCCGGAATCGTTGTGGGACAAGGCCGCCTGCTGTTCGAAATATTTGCCGTCCAGCGCGGGCGCGAGTCCCAGACGGGTCAGCGTCTGGAAACCGTTGCAGATGCCGATGATCAGTTTGCCGGCCTTGACGAACTCTTCCAGCTCCTCATGCAGCCGGAATTTCAGCCGGTTGGCGAACACGGTGCCGGAACCGAGATGGTCGCCGAACGAGAAACCGCCGATGAACGCCAGAATATGGAATTCCTTCATCGACCGTTTGCCGTGCAGCAGGTCGTTCAGATGGATCTGTTCGGCGGTCGCGCCCGCGGCTTCGAACGCGGCGGCGGTTTCCTTTTCGCAATTCAGGCCCAGACCCGTGATGATCAGGGCTTTGACTTTGGCATATGATTTGTCCGGCATATTTACCTCTCTATATTATAATGTTTATCTGATCTTTCTGCAATTTAGTCCCGATGCACCGCTTTTGCAAATCCGTTTGCTGAAAAAACGCAGTTTTTCGGATGCTCCGCGTTATTTCTTTTTCTTCGCGGGTGCTTTTTCCGCTGCAGCTTTTTTCGCCTGTTTCGCGGCCGCTTCCTTCAGACGCGCACTGATGCGGACCGAGCAGAATTCCGGGCCGCACATGGTGCAGTATTTGCCATCGTGCGCGGCCGCCGCATGTTCGGGCGAACTTTCCCGGATGGCGTCGGCGCGGTATTCGCGGGCCCGCTCGGGATCGAGCGCCACATCGAACTGTTTTTCCCAGTCGAATTCCGCCCGGGCGTCGCTGATGGCATTGTCCCGTTCGCGGGCGCCGGGCTTGTTCAAGCCGATATCGGCGGCATGGGCCGCGATCTTGAACGCCACCACACCGCGGCGCACGTCTTCATTGTTCGGCAGGCCGATATGTTCCTTCGGCGTCACGTAGCAGAGCATGGCCGCGCCGTAATACGCGCCGAGCATGCCGCCCATGGAGGCGACCAGATGGTCATACCCGGGAGCGCAGTCCACCACGACCGGACCGAGGATATAGAACGGGGCGTCGCCGCAGACTTTCTGCTCGCGCTTCATGTTCATTTCGATCTCGTTCATCGGGACGTGGCCCGGACCTTCCACCATCGCCTGGACTCCGGCCTTGCGGCAGCGGAAGACCAGTTCGCCGAGCGTGTCCAGTTCCGCGAACTGGGCATCGTCGCTGGCATCGGCAAGACAGCCCGGACGCAGACCGTCGCCCAGCGACAGCGTCACATCGTATTTCAGACAGATTTTCAGGATGTCGTCGAAAAATTCATAGAACGGATTCTGCTTTCCGTTTTTGGTCATCCAGGCCGCCAGCAGGGCGCCGCCGCGGCTGACGATCCCCATTTTCCGTTTCATCGCCAGCGGCACATGCTTGTTCAGCAGTCCGGCATGGATCGTCATGTAATCGACGCCCTGCGCGGCCTGTTCTTCCATGACCTGGAGCATGAGTTCGCGGCTGATGCCGTCCGCGCCTTTGCGGGCGACCATCTCGTAGATCGGCACGGTGCCGACCGGGATCGTTGATTTGGCGATCAGCGCGGCGCGGATCTGCATGATGTTGCCGCCCGTGCTCAGGTCCATGACCGTGTCCGCTCCGTATTTCAGCGCGGTGGCCAGCTTGGTCTGTTCCTCGCGGGGACAGCTGGACAGGGAGGAATTTCCAATGTTGGCGTTGATCTTGGTGTAGAGTTCCCGGCCGATGCCCATCGGGGAAAGGTTCTTATGCATGATGTTGGCGGGAATGACGATGGTGCCGTCAGCGACTTTGTCACGGATCCACGAGGCGTCGCGGCGTTCCTTGACGGCCACGGCCTTCATCTGTTCGGTTATGATCCCCTGCTTGGCCTGCAGGGCCTGGGTGATTGCTTTCATGATATGGTTTCCTCCAGAATGGTTATGGTTTTATTCAAGGCTCCGGCATGCGCGGCAATGGCTTTGGCCGCATTTGCGCCGAGTTCGCGCCGGAGTTCCGGATCTTCCGTGAGCTTGACGATCGCGCCGGAAAGTTCGGCGTCCGTTTCGAGTTTCATCACTGCGTTCCCCTTGATCAGGGCGGCAAACGCCTGCTTGAAATTCTTCATCTGCGGTCCGGTCACGATGGCTTTGCCGAGCGCGGCCGGTTCGATGATGTTCTGTCCCTCGTCGTTGCCGCAGAAGGTCTTGCCCATCAGCACGATCTCCGCCGAATGAATGAATTTCAGCAGTTCGCCGGTGGTGTCCGCCAGCAGACAGTCCACTTTTCCGGTCAGCGGCTTGCCGGAGGTCCGCCGATAATAGGAAAGGCCGGAATTCCGGAGCAGATTTTCGATCTCATTGCCCCGTTCGGCATGGCGCGGCACGATGACCAGTTTCAGCTCGGGATGATCTTTCCGGGCGTCCCGGAACGCTTCGATCATCATCTTTTCTTCCGGCGCATGCGTACTGCAGGCCAGCACGGGAGTAAATTGGTCCCCGAAAAATTCGGCAAGCCCGATCCCCTGCAGTCCGGACGGCGGCGTCTGGTCGAACTTGATGTTGCCGGTGACCGTCACGGGCAGATCGGAAGCGATGGCCGCGAACCGTTCGGCATCCAGAGCCGTCTGGGCGCAGATCCGGTGGAACTGACGCAGGACCGGCGCGAAGAACATCCGGAACCGGCGGTAGCCGCTGGCGGAATGGTCGGAGATCCGCCCGTTCACCAGAATGACTTTCACGCCCGATTTCCGGGCCAGCGTGACCAGGTTCGGCCAGATCTCCGTTTCGAGGATCACCAGCGCCGACGGCTTGATCAGTTTCAGAACCTTTTTCACATACGGGGTGAAATCGATCGGGCAGAAGAAGACTTCCACACCGGCCGGGACTTTGTTCCACGCGATCTCCTGCGCGGTGGTCGTGGTCGTGCTGAACACGAATTTACGCGCCGGATCGGCGGCGGTCCATTTCTTCAGCAGGGAAAGCGCCACATTGGTCTCGCCCACGCTGACCGCATGGATCCACACCGCTCCGTTCATCTTCGAGAGAGCCTCGCTCCGGTCCCTGCCGAAGATGCCGAACCGTTCGGCGTAATTGCTCTTCCGGCCCGGACGGCGGATCAGCTTGATCACCAGTCCCGGCAGAAAGAACAGGAACGCCAGCGGGAATAACAGCCGGTAGATAAAAATCATGCTTCTTTCCTTGAATTCAAAACACCCGTTATTTCAGCTCCGCCGCCATGGCATCCTGACCGAGCTTGTAGGCTTCGGAGTTCATCTTGACGATCTTCTCCTTGCCCGCGAAACATTCCGCAAAACCGTCGAAGGCGGTCTGGTCGAATGCCGCGGCATCGCCGGCGGACAGGAATTTCTTCTTCAGGATGGCCGCCAGGGCGCCGAGCATGACCGCGTTCGCGCATTTCAGGTTGCCGTATTTCTCGGCAATGTCCGAACCGCTCAGCGCATAGACCTGCTGGCCCGGTTTCACCGCGGGCGCTTCCTTGATCGTCGAGCTGTCATACAGCAGAATGCCGTTGTCGCCGAGTTCGGGCAGATATTTTTCCATGGACGGACGGTTGAGCACGATCAGCAGATCGATGCCGCTGTCCACGATCGGGCTGCCGATGGCGGTGCGGTTGACGATCAGCGCGCAGTTGGCGGTGCCGCCGCGCATTTCCGGTCCGTAGGAGGGCAGCCAGGAGACATTGAAACCGGCTTCCTTGCCCATCGCGGCCATGACCAGACCGAGGCTGAGCACGCCCTGTCCGCCGAAACCGCAGATCTTGATGCGGAGTTCCTTGTTGAAGATGTCCGAATCGCCGGGTGCTTTCACGCAGGAGGCGCATTCCACTTCGCGGTACATGGCCTTGACCACGGCATCCCGGTCGTAAACCGGCAGCGGCCGTTCGACCTTGGTCCGGGTCGCGGATTCGTCCTTGTAAACGCCCAGCGGGAAGTATTCGGTCATCTTTTCATCGATGAACTTGTTGATTTCATCGGTTTTCATCTTGAGGTTGACGGGGCAGGGGGAGAGCACTTCGACCAGGGAGAAACCTTTTTTCTCGATGTTGTTCTGGATCGCCTTGCGGACCGCCATGCGGGCACGCATGATGTTCTTGGTGCTGGTCAGCGCGACGCGTTCCACATAGATCGGCGCCTGGAGCTGGGAAACCATTTCGCAGACCTTGATCGGATAGCCTTCCGACAGCGGATTGCGTCCGTAGGGGCTGGTCACGGTCTTCTGTCCGATCAGCGAGGTCGGGGCCATCTGGCCGCCGGTCATGCCGTAGATCGCGTTGTTCACGAAGAAGACGCAGTAGTTTTCGCCGCGGTTGGCCGCCTGCAGGAAGTTGTTGAACCCGATCGCCGCCAGGTCGCCGTCGCCCTGATAGCCGATGATGATGCTTTCCGGATTGGCGCGGGTCAGGCCCGTGGCGGCCGCGGCGGAACGTCCGTGCGGCACCTGCAGTCCGAAGCAGTCGAAATAGTAATACGCGAACACCGCGCAGCCGACCGGCGAGATGAACGTGGTCTTGTCCTTGATCCCGAAATCGGCAATGGCTTCGGCAATCAGTTTATGCAGGATGCCGTGGCCGCAGCCGGGGCAGTAGGACATATTTTTCTTGACGCTGCCGGGACGGCGTTCGAAGGTTTCGAAGAATCCGCCGGGACGGCCCAGTTTGATTTTTTCGCTCATGATCATTTACCTCCTTCTGCCAGCTTGCGGCAATGCGAAACCACCAGGTCAACGGTCGGCAGGTTGCCGCCCATGCGGTTGACCAGCGAAACGGGACGGGCGCATTCGATCGCCAGCCGGATATCGTCGATCATCTGTCCGTTGTTCATTTCCACGGATACGAAATGTTTGGCCTTGGCCACGTGCGCCTTCAGCTGTTTTTTCGGGAACGGGAAGAGGGTGATGGGCCGCAGCATGCCGGCCTTGATCCCTTCGGCGCGGAGACGGTCGATCGCGGTGCGGATCACGCGTCCGCAGATGCCGAAACCGGAAACGATGATCTCCGCATCCTCGGTCATATACTCCTCGCAGCGGGATTCCTTTTCTTCCATCTCGGCGTATTTGGCGTTCAGCTTTTTGTTCAGGTTTTCCAGGTCGTTGGCTTCCATGTAGATGGAGGTCAGGTAATTGGTGCGCGGGTTGACCTTGAAATCCAGCGCCCAGTCGGGGGAGGGCCGGCGCGGCAGGGGTTCGGGCAGCGTCACCGATTCGAGCATCTGCCCGGTCACGCCGTCGGTCAGGATATAGACCGGTGTGCGGTATTTGTCCGCAAGCTCGAAGGCCAGACGGGCGAAATCGCACATTTCCTGTGCGGAAGAGGGCGCCAGCACCATGACCTTGTAGCCGCCGTGTCCGCCGCCTTTCACGATCTGATTGTAGTCGGACTGTTCCGGCGCGATGTTGCCGAGGCCGGGTCCGCCGCGCATCACGTCAACGATCACGCAGGGAAGTTCCATGGTCGCGATGTAGGACACGCCTTCCTGTTTCAGGCTGATGCCCAGTCCGGAGGATGCGGTCATCGCCCGGCGTCCCGCGGCCGAGGCGCCCAGGACCATGTTGATCGAGGCCGTTTCGCATTCCGCCTGCAGGAACGTGCGTCCAAGTTTCGGGAAATATTCCGCGGCCGTCTGCGCGATCTCGCTGGCCGGGGTGATCGGATAGCCGAAGAAACAGTCGCATCCGGCGAGCAGGGAGCCGAACACCACCGCTTCGTTGCCTTTCAGCAGCAGTTTGTTACTGTATTCCATGATCTGTCAATCCTTCCGTTTCAGTCTTCGGTGATCTCGTAAATGGTGATGGCGCCGGGTTCGGGGCAGGAGTAATAGCACGCTCCGCAGCCGATGCAGCCTTCGCCGGCATATTCCGCGTAAGGGACACCCATGAAGTTCAGTTTGGTGCCCAGTTTCAGCAGTTTCTTGGGACATGCGCTGACGCATCTGCCGCAGCCTTTGCATTCATCGGGCGCAGGCGCAGCACGAAATTTCTTTTTGATCGTTTCCGCCATTTTTATCTTTCCTGTAGGTTAGGGTTATCAATTTTATTTTAAAAGAGTAATATACATGATAAAAAAATAAATTCAAGGCATTTTTCGGCAGGAAAGCCGGGAAGAAGCGATTTTTTGAAAAAGATGCGGGTCAGGGGGCTGGGCCGGAGCTGCCGGAATGCGCTTCGCCGCCGTCCCGGACAGCTTATTCAGCCTGATTTTTTCGGCCGGCCCGGGTCGGTTCAGTTTTTTCCGAGCACTTCGCAGAACTTTTTCCAGGAGGGTTCATCCCAGATGCCGGATTCGGTTTCCGCGTGCTTCAGACGGGGCAGCGTGTCCAGCAGGGCATCCAGTTCCGTCCAGTCGATATTGCCGCCGCCCGGCGGATTGTGGTCGTCGTGTTCGCCGTAATTGTCGTGAAGATGACAGGTCACGATGTGATCTTTCATGATGCCGAGCACTTTTCCGACCCCGCCGCCGTAGCAGTTGGCGTGGCCGCAGTCGAAACACATGCCGAGCTTGTCATGGCGGTATTCGCGGATCAGGTCGGCAACCGCCTGAATGAAGGGCAGGGGTTCCGCGCTGTTTTCGACGGCCAGCGTGATGCCGGTCTTTTCACAGCAGGGCAGCAGCGCATCGATGGTTTTCCGGAGCAGGAAGAGATTGTCATCCGGAGGCAGATCGAGCACCATTCCCGTATGGATGGTGTAAGTCGTGATGCCGAGAACCTGAAGCTGTTCCATGAACAGTGACTGGCGGCGGATCATGTCCGACCAGACGGCCGGATCGGGAATGATGCAGTCGTTCCCATTGCCCCACAACGCGTGACAGGCAGTCGAACGCAAACCGTATTTTTTCAACAGACGGTCGATCTTTTCGACATAACTTTCCCCGCCGTCCCGGAACCATTTCGGATGAGCTACGATGTTCCGGACGCCCCATTGCGGCAAACCGGCAAGGACTTTTTCGACCTGGTCTTCCGCGACCAGTTCCCAGCGTATGAAATGGATCAGATCGTTTTTCATGATTCGATGTCTCCCGTTTTTATTCGGCAAGTAAATATAATCGGTAATGCGTGAAAAAGCAAGAAAATCAGGGGATTTTTTCCTTTCCGCGGTTGATTTCCGGCGGTAAATGTGCAGATCGACGTCTGCGTTCGAAAAACTCCGGGATCGGCAGACGTATCCGTCCGGCTGACAGCCCTTTTCTCAAATAAATACCAGCATCGGAGTTGAATTCTTCTCTTGTCCGCTGTATATTATATCCGGGAGATATTTCAGTCAGAATCAAGAAACATGATATCTCCGTTTTTTTCAAATTCCGGATCAAAAATCAGGATCCGGTTCATTAAATGGCTTTGACATCATTTTATGATGGAAATGGCAGAGGAATATGAAAAACGGCATTTCAGTGGTCATTCCGGCATATCGGGAAGAAGAAAATCTGCGTTTCCTCCTGCCGGAAATCCATACCGTGCTGAAGCAAACCCTGCTTCCGTATGAGATCCTGGTCATCGATACCTGTCTGCCGATGGATCACACCGAAGAACTTTGCGCGGCGCAAAATGCTCTCTGCATCCGCTGTAAAGACAGCGACAGCTATGGCAACGCTATCCGAACCGGAATCAGGCATGCGCAATATGATAAGACGGTGGTCATGGATGGAGACGGATCCCATCAACCGGAGGTCATCCTTCAGATGCTGGCTGCCATGGAAAAAGAAAATCTGGATCTGGTGGTCGGTTCCCGATATGTTCCGGGCGGGGATTCCGTCAATGGCCCGATCCTGAAATTTCTGAGTATCACGCTGAACCTGATTTTCAGATTGCTTTTCCATCTTCCCGTAAAAGACGTTTCCGGGAGTTTCCGGATGTACCGTACCGAGCAGCTTCAAAAACTGGACCTGCAGTGCAACTTTTTCGATATTCTTGAGGAAATCCTGATCAAACTGTCCCGGCAGGATCATTTCCGCTGCCGGGAGGTTCCCCTGCGTTTTCAAAAACGCAATGCCGGCGAATCAAAGCGTCATCTGTTCGTCTTCATCTTCGGTTATCTGGCAACGATCATACGGCTGAAGCGTATCTGCAGGAAAAAAATGAATACAATACTATGACGGAATTGTTCGGAAAATCAAATATAGGTGTGACCAAATGAAAACTCTGTCGAATGGATCGTCGGCGATGCCGGTTCGGCAAACCGGCAGTTTTCTTTTGCGGATACGCGATATCCTGATCGTCTTCTTTTCTCTGTCCGGCCTGGCTGCGGCATTGCGGACTTTGTTCTTCCGGATCGATTCGATCAATATGCTGACCTATAAAATCAACCCTGCGCCGGACTGCTTTCCGATCTGGTGGTGTTTGCTCTGCGGCGTGCCGGCTTTGGTTTTGCTGAGCCGATCCCTGTTAAGCGACTCGGCCGTTCGGAAGTCCGCCTCGGCCGTGATGCCTTTTCTGGCAGGGTATTTCCTGCCCCATGACCATTTTATATTTTTCCCGGTGTTTTTTATCATGCTGGGCTGGGGGATCGCCCGGATCGTCCGGGTGTCCTGCGGCGGTTTCTGCCGGAGATATCTGAAGTCGGAATCTGCCGGGCAGATCCTGGCCTATAAGATCATCCTGTGTGTCGTTTCCGTCCTGATGGTCGGATGGGGGTATTTCCTGCAGATGAAAAGTTCGAAAAACCTTTATATCAACTATTGGGACTGGGGTGTTTACGTTGAAAGCTATTTGAGGTTGGCCAGCGGTTCCGCCAGTTGGAAAGAATGGTTTTCAACCGGTCTGCACTGGAATCCGCTGGTCAATGTGATTTCTGCTGGATTCGTCTGGCTGTTCCCTTACGAGGATGCTTTTTTCTTTTTCAATTCGATCCTTATCTATTCGGTGGTCCCCCTGGTGTGGCTGTTCGGACGGCAGCTGCAGCTGAAGCCGTTTCACTGTTTCTGCCTTGCCCTGTCCGCTGCTTTCTGTCCAGTATACGGAAATTTGAGTTTAAGTGTGTATTATGGATTCCATCCGATTTATTACTGCATCCCGCTTATTCTTCTTTATTTTATTTTCCGGGAAAAGAATAACCGGGTGGGAATGGCGCTCTGCCTGATCGCCACGCTGCTGGTAAAAGAAACCATGATGATATTCTGGTTCGGTTATGGCATCTGGCTGCTTTGCCGCCGCAGGTGGCTCCCCGGAATTCTCTTTGCAGTCGGGGGACTGGCAGGTTTCGGGATCCTCAGCAGTTGGGTGATCCCCCGTCTGGCGGATTGGAGTGTGTACCCGCAGGCATCGTTTCTCTATTCCACGCTGGGAAATTCCACGACGGAACTGATCCTGTCCCCGTTTGTCAGACCTGCGGCCTTCTGGAGTGTTTGTCTCCAATGGCAGAATTTTGCCTTTCTGGCGACCCTGCTGATCCCGTTTTTCTTTTGCATCTGGCTTTTCCCCGATATGATGATCGCACTGCTTCCGCTCCTGGCCGGAATTTGTCTGCGCAGTTCTCCAGAGGTCAAGAACATTGCCTTATGGTACGGCTTGGAAGCAACGACCCTGCTGGCGGCGCTGTCCGTTATCAACTGCAGCCGGATCCGGATGGGGGAAAAATCCGTCTGGACCCGCATCGTTTTCTGGCGGCAGCGCGGGGGATGTTCCCGCCGTCTTCAGCTGACCTCCCTGCTGACCGCCGTGCTGGTGGTCAATATTGCCGCTCATTACAGTTTTGCCATGACTCTGTGGGGCAAATACAATTTCCGTCCTGTCATGAATATGCCGGACGGCTCTGAGATCGTCGCGGCGATTCAGGCAAAACTGCCGCCCCGTGCCAGAGTCCTTGCCACGGAACGGTTGAGAAATCATTTCATGTATCAGCATCCCACCGCGGATTTTGCTTCGCAGCGTAAAATCGGCGACTATCTGGTGCTGGCATTGCATGACCGTTCGATCGAT
>SUWI01000056.1 GCA_015061565.1 Lentisphaerota bacterium | reverse complement strand
GGCCGCCTGGATGAATCGTCCGGTTTTTATCCCAATGCCGATCTGGAACGTCTGGAACTTCGTTTCACCCTGCCGAAAGAATATCCGATCGATGAAAATTATGCCCGCAGCAAGGTTCATGACCTTTCCAAGATTTTTCCCAAAAGCCGGATCACATATAATGGTCATGAATACAAGGGCCACAGGAACAGGAACAAGAACAAAATCACTTCGATCCTGCAGTATGGTCATGTGCTTATCGAACCGGCACGAAAAATCTACGAATTCAGCAATGACAGCGAAAAGATCTCCTGGGAGGTATCATTCACTTTCGATTACGCTGAAAAAAGAAGGATTTCATTTATCAACGGCATATGGACGGCCCGCGGCGGAATGCATGCCGATTGCATTACACGGGTGATAGAGCAAGTTTTCAGGAAAACGGAAAAACTTCAGGAAAACGATCTCGATAATCTGAGTTTTGCCCTTTCTGTTCATCTGCCGCCGGAAAAAGAGATTTTTTTCGACTGCTGCCGCTGCGGAACGGATTTGCGACTGGCCTCGGAATACCCGGAATTTCAGCTTGTTTCAAAAGAGCTTAAGACTCAGATGATCCGGTATTTTTCGGAGAAACGGAATGATGAAAGAAATTTAAACTCATAAGGAACGGCAATGAGATATTCCCAATACTTTAATCAAGCCGCTAAATTGAGCGGAACAGATGCTCCCCAAGCGGAAAAGATCCTCCGCGAGGCGGAAAAACATGCTTCCGCTTATTTTCCCGCGGACCTGATCCTGTGCGCCAAGGCATGGAAACTGTTTCTGCATAATGCGGAACAGGCTGAACGCTGTCTCTTGAAGGCGGAAGCCCATACTCGGGATGGGATGAGTTTTGCGGAATTGACCGATGCCTGGGAAGTGATCTTGAACGACAGGGAATCTTCAGAACGATGCCGCATGAAATTTATGGAAAAAATGGAAGAGAACAACTGTCTGATGAATGTCAAAGTTCTTCCCAGGATCTTTTTTGAACAAATCAAGGGAAGTCCACGGGAAAAACTTCTGCTCGAACAGAATAAGATCATCATTGTCAATGCCTCATGGGATAAAGTTTTGGAACTGCCATTTTCAGAATGTCATCGGAATCACGAGAATCTGCTTTGCCTGACGATTGACGATGCAGTTTTTCCCAAACGGGAAATTTCGATTGAGACATTCCGTCTTACGGGAGATCAGTCAGAAGAAATATCGTGTTTCGCAAGTGTGGTTTGCAGACCTCCTATGCCGCTGGTTATCCTTTGTTCATCCCAGCTTCCCCGCGCACAGGTGGTTGGAGAAATTCTGAATCATTACTATGATCATTTCACCATGAATAAACAGGAGAAAGAGTTGGATTTCAGGTAAAATGCTGTCCGATATCAGAAAATGAGTTCTTTCTGTTCAATGGAGCAAAAAATACTGCTGGACAAACTCGTGATCCGGCAGTATATTGGTGTGCAGGAATATGTTCGCAACTTATAAAAAGGAAACTGAGGAATGGGTGAGACACGATTTCTGACCAACCGCGAGATTTATGAGCAGGCGGTATTGAAGCTGGTTTCGTCCGCGAAGAAACGCCTTTGGATTGCCACTGCGGACATCAAGGACATGTATGTGGAGAAACCGGGCCTCTCGAAACAGATGGTGCCGTTCCTTCAGATCCTGGCAGAACTGCTGGAGCGCGGTGTGGCTATCCGATTGATCCATGCGAAAGAACCCGGTCCGGCATTCCGTCAGGACTTTGACCGTTTCCCTGGCTTATGGACCGGGATCGAACGGGTATTGTGCCCGCGTGTCCATTTCAAATGCATCATTGCCGACGGCAAGCGGGCCTATTTCGGCAGCGCCAATCTGACCGGTGCGGGCATGGGGGCGAAGGGCGATACGCGGCGCAATTTCGAGAACGGGATACTGACCGATGATCCTGCCTATGTCGAACCGTTGTCGGAACAGTTCGATTCCGTCTGGCGCGGCGAGCATTGCCGGAAATGCGGCCGCCGCGATTACTGCACCGATTGTCCTTTGCAATAGGAATTATTAAGGTTCAATAGTTCATAACATAAGATTTTCGCATAAGGCGCACTCTGTCTGCATGGGCAATTGGGTGTATTGGCGTACCTCTTTGACAATGCAGACAGAGTGTCTTTTTCTGTCATATCACATTGTGTTTCGATCCTACCTGAGGTTAGTATTAGTTTGATTTTATAGAACATCTCCGAGGAGCTACAGGAAATCAATCTGACTTGCAAGGTCCCGAACAGTTTGTTGAATTGCCGCATGGTCTGTCTAGAGACAGTCGGAATTGCGCCATTTTCATCTTTTACATCGCGGTGACATTTGAGGCCGGCTGGAGTTTTGGGCAATCAGCAAGACGGTAGCTTCCAGTGGAACACCGAAGCTGGCGGTCGAGGGGCATCTACGTGGATCAGGTCTGCGAATATGCCTTGATGGCATCGTGGTGAAGCCGTAAAGCCGCCGCATGTCTTTTCTTTCTGCTCGCTTGAAAATTCATGTCAACAGCGAAAATTTCACAAAGAAAACCAAAAAAGACTTGTTTTCTTTTGATTATGTGGTATTGTAGGATTGTGACTATGTGAAAATGGATCGTATCCGGCTTATCCGGGAAAAATCAGACCTTTCGTTTTCCCTCAAAAATAGTCTCTGTCTGTTTTTTCGCTGCTTTCGGAGACGGTTTTTGAGCGACAGAGGGCTGTCAGCATCCTGCGGTAAGCTGCGAATTTTTTGAGGTGAAGAGACGATTGACAGACAAAAGAATCGACCCTCACCATTTATTTTTCAACTACTTATGACTTTTCCTTTCGCCACCAAAAAAAAGTTTTGCACCAATTCCTGCGCATCGAAAAAACAGAGCTGCCGGCAAACGTTCTGTCCTCTGCAGCGGAAACAGTTTTGACTTCGAACAATATCTGAGGATGATTCCTTCGCGTTTGACCTAGGTGCAGCCGCCGTAACCAGGCGGGGATCATCGTCGGATTTCCTTATGCGCTTTCAGCTTTTTTCGATATGATCCTCAGATCATCCGGAGGGGATACAAGTGTCATTTTTGAGTTGTCCATGTTATGATTTCCGGGTTTTTCGGAACGAATCCATGGTCGCTTCCCTGATACCAATGAATTGTTTTATGGGGAGTTGCAAGATTGAGATAACTTATGGCAACCCCGGTCGGAGGACAGTTGTAATCCCCCAGCCCGCCGCGGAGAATCGTCACCTCGGCCCGAGTAATCCGCTTCGCCATAAAAACGGGATCATAATAATCCAATGCCGGCTGATATGCGATGGGGTATAATCCGGACAAACGGTTGGCTTTTGCAGAGCCGGCCATATCGCAGCACCAGGTCACTGCGGGAGTCGCTTTGGTAACATCTTTGTCCAGCGCCGCTGCCCACATTGTTTGAAGTCCCCCCTGGCTGTTGCCGGATGCAGTAATGTTTCTGCCATCCCATTCGGGGCAGGTTTTCAAATATTCCAAAGCGCGCAAAACGCGCATGACCATGCCGTTGAAAAAACAGGTTTCAGGATTTTTATTCAACTCCGGATCGTAAGTATAACTGACGTTGCCGGTACAGATGGATTTGAAAAATTCTTCATAATAGGCATCACTCTGCCCCAGCTTCTGTCCGTGAGCGTTGATATGAAGATGAATACAGCCGGGCATGATGCTTTCCGGCGTCAACTGCCGGATAAGACCGTAACCGTTGAAAGTGATCAGAATCGGCAGAGACTTTTTTTTGGCTCCTCTGGGGATAGTCATATATCCGGTTGCAGGCCGGGGACCGGGTGCGGGGATGCTGACGGCATAAATGAAGCCGTCAGCCATTTCTTTTTCAAGAATCCTTTCGGTCTGATCTTTGAAAGGGACCAGCTCTAGGCGTTTTTTCTGTTTTGCCCAGAATTCATCAAAATCTTCAGGTTCACCGCAGTCGCGGAGAGTTTCGATATGAACGCCGGCACCGGCAAAAAAACCGATAGGCGCCTGTTTGTTGCGGTAATCAAGTTTCGTAAGGCGGGTGCCTCGCCCGTTGACCAGATAAACGTTGACATTGACGAAACCCGGACCGGCGATGGAGGTCTTTACCGTCAGCGGCTGATCGGCCGGAACTTTACCGCTGAAAGTTCGATGGTCGTCACCTTTCCGCTCGTAGACGAGAGACCATTTCCCCGGTTTGACATCGCCGAAATCAGCTTCAAACGAAAAAATCATTTCCTCCCCGGGTTGATATGAGAGGGGAGACTTGTCGGTTTTTCCGAAGATTTGCACACTGGCATATTTATCCGCTTCCCGGCAATGTTTTTTATCGCCATCAAAGACGAGCATTGAAGACGGCACTTTTTTTCCCATCAAACATTCTCCTGGAAATATCCTTATTTTCAGAAATTGTGCCAATATTTTCTGGCAGACTGAGAATCGGTACCATACCTTCGTTTATATGAATTGCAAGCTGATTCCGTCCCAAATTTCAGCAAAATAACCGTTTTCGGCTATGCTTCGGAACTCTCCTCCCGGAAATCATGAATGCTGCAACGAAACAATTTCGCTTTTGTTTCTTTCCGCGGTTGACAAAACTATTTTCAGCAATATATTAGAAGTATGCCAATGGAGGTTTACCAAACGATGAAAATGACAATCAGGAAAGCTGCGGAACTGGCAGGCGTTTCCCCTGCATCCGTATCCCGGACACTAAATGGTCAAAGCGGTGTGGGAGATGAGACCCGGAAAAAGATTTTGAAAGTGATTTCCGATACGGATTATTACCATCGTAAAAAACCTTTGCACGGAGGAAATATTGCTTTATTTATGCCGCAGAACAGTCTCTATTACAAACAATTTTTCTCTTCCCTGCAGCAAATATTACGAATTTTCGGTCAAAAATGGAATCTGCTGCTGCTTCCATATGATTTATCCGGCCTTGAATTTCGTCGAAAAAGCATGCATGAAAAGATTGACGGCGTAATAATTTTCGGTTTTTCATTATCATCGCCGGAGCTGGAAGCGAGCATTGCTCAAATACCGCATGTCTGGCTCAACAGTCATTACCTCGACGGACGGGCGCCCAATATTCTCATCGGCAATGAACAGGCAGGAAAATTGGCGGGGCGGTATCTGATCGACAAGGGTTGTAAGAAGTGTGCGATTATCGACATCCCAGCTCAAAACCCCGGTATATCCGCCCGCTGCGAGGGATTCAGATTTGAGTGCTTTTCCAAAAAAATAGACTTTGACAATCTCAAATTCGACACCCCGATGCTGGAAACGTTAAGTCACGAAGAACTGGAACAAATTTTCATTTCGGCGGCCGAAAAAGGTCTTTTCAAAAAATATGACGGAATTTTTATTCCGGAAAGTTTTCTTTTACCGTCGCTGCATCTGGCTTTGCGCCGCAGCACCGACCGACCGCCGCTGCTGGTCTGCGGTCAGAATTCCAAAGAACACATGGCCGGGATCTACCCGCGACCGGCGGCGGTCGATCTCGGCGATGATCTGTTGGTCGAACTGGCATGTCAGGAGTTGTTCAGCCTGATTTCCAGCAAAAAAACACATCGGACAGATCATCTTTTTTTGTCAGTCCGAAATTGTGTTTACCATAAGGGAAACGTCAGAGAAACGTTTCCTTAATGTTTCGTAAATAAATTTCTCAAATTTATCAAGAAATGCTTGAAAAAGTTTTTTCACCACGGTATATTTTTTGCCGAAGTATAAGATAATCAAATATAGTGAGGAGTCTTTAAAATATGAAAAAACGAATTGAAGGCATCGTTGTTCCGGTGGTAACACCGCTTGACAAAAATGGAGCATTGGATGGCAAAGCTCTCTGCCGACATCATGAATATCTGATAAAAAACCGTATAGCCGGCTTGTTTGTATTGGGAACGACCGGAGAGGGGCCAGCCCTGCCGTTGAAAGTGAAACAGGATATGATAGTCAAGACGGTTGAAAACAGCAATAAACGCGTGCCGGTGCTGGTCGGGATAAGTGCCGACAATCTGGAAGATTATCTTCTGCTGGCCGATTTTGCCGCCCGCTCCGGAGCGGATGGCGTGGTTGCCGCTCCACCGAGTTATCTGCCGCTGGAAAACTGCGAATTGCTGGAATTTTACCGCATATTGGCTTCCGAGCAGTCATTGCCGCTTTATGTCTACAATATGCCGGCGATGACCAAAATCGAAATGCCGCCGGAGTTGATTCTCGAAATTCTCCATCTGCCGGGTATTGCAGGCTACAAGGACAGTGCGGGCAATGCCGCCAATTTTGAAAAAGTTGTTGCGGGGATGAAAGATCGCCAGGATATTTCATTGTTCATGGGGCCTGATACGCTGCTGGAACGAGCTTTGCGTGCCGGCGCCTGTGGCGGCGTCAACAGCGGAGCCAATCTTGCCCCGCAATTTATGGTGGGAATGTATGACGCCTGCCGGAACGGCGACTATGCCGGGGCGGAAAAATATCAGCAACGGATCGTCGATCTGCAAAAAGTTTATCAGTTCCGTGAAAATATCTGCTGCGGAGTTGCCGCCGGGCTGAAGTATGCCCTGAGCAAGTTGGATTTTATGGAAAACCATATGACCCGGCCCGCCCGTCCGATCGGCGGCGAACCGGTCATTGATGATTTTGTGCGGAGATTTTCACAAGAATTTCAAATCTGAATAAGGAATTACAGTCAATGCAAGTCCTGAATATCGGGTCACTTAATATTGACATCGTTTACCGGGTGCCTCATATTGTGCATCCGGGCGAAACCCTTTCAGCCTATTCGGTCAGCAGACATGCCGGAGGCAAGGGATTGAATCAGTCGGTCGCGCTTGCCCGGGCCGGCGGTTTCAGTAACGCGTCACGGCGCTGCAGAATCAATTCCTCATCTGCATGAACTGAAAGATTTACTGTCTCAACAAATACAACATCTGTAAAAAAGAAAGGAAAAACACAGAGAAGCATGGCAGAACATCACAGCAAGTCCGCAGGCATAGGAAAGCCCAAAAACTCAGCAGAAAGGATAAAAATATGAACACAGGAACAAGCAACGAAACGCATGTTGTCAGATGTTTTACTCTTTTGGAACTTTTGATCGTTATTGCGATTATTGCAATTTTAGCTGGGATGCTTCTGCCAGCACTGAATAAAGCGCGTCAGCGCGCCAGAGTTTCCGCATGTATCAATAACATGAAAAACCTGGGAGCAATGGAAGCGATGTATTCTTCCGACTACCAGGACTGGATTTTGCCAATAGAACTCGGTTCGGGGGAAACTCAGCGCTGGGGTGCAGTCATGGCAAATCTGGGATATTTCGGCAAACCGAGCGGCAGTTCTGTTGCACAGGCCGATCGCCCGGAGTTTTATCCCGCCGTTATGAATTGCCCGTCTCAGCTGACTCCTATCGTACGAAGCGGCGTGTCATATCCGAAAGTCTTTCTCGGCGTTGGTCAAACCTATCATTATGCCAAAAATCCGAATTGCGGCAGTCTTGTCTCGAGCATGGCCGGCGAGTATCCCATGATCCGTCTGAACAGAGTCAAAACTCCATCATTGATGATGAGTCAGATGGACTATGTCCGTCCCAATGGAAATTCCAGTTACTTTGCAGTCAACAACTCAACCCACATGGGAGATCCCAATTTCAAAGGACGCCATGAAGGCTATTTCAACATCCTCTATATAGAAGGACATTGCGGCCAAATTTCCACCTATTGGCTGAAAATAGAAAACGGCGGGCATATCAATACCGTCGACCCGGCTGTTAATTTCTGGACTGGCGGCATGAAATAAATGTGGGGGCGATTCATATCGAAAGGGAAAAAACAGCATGAAAATAATTTTCCATATGCTGCTGCTGACAGCAGCACTGCTTCCGAGACTTGTATCCGCCAGAGAAATTGAATTGGCAAAAGACGGCAAGACGTCATATTCGATCGTAACGCCGGATAACCCGCCGCAGCTGGAAAGACTTGCTGCGGCCGATCTGCAATATTTCCTGAAACAAGTCACGGGGGCGGATTTTAAAATTGTGACAAAATCCGAAGCTCCGGCCGACAACCGGATTTTTGTCGGCATGATTGATCAGGCGGCAAAACTTGTATCGCAGCACAAACTTGCAGACCAGAATTCTGTCATTCAATGCGTCGGAAATGATATTTATCTTTACGGAAAAGGCAAACAGGGCTCTCTCTATGCAGCCTACGAATTTATCGAAAACCGGCTGGGATGCCGTTTCCTTGATGTGCATGGATTTACCTATTCACCCAAAAAGGCAAATCTGACTGTTCCGACTGAAACCCATATTGCCCGTTACGCTTTTCCTGTCCGCTCGTTGATGACATATATCTATCCGGATACGGAAAAAGCTACGCTGTTTTTCCTGCGCAACAGACAGAATTTCGACCTGTCGGGGCAGTATAACAAAAACGGGAATGTCTATAAACTTCTGCTGCCGGCCCACAGTATGCCCATGCTGCTGCCGCCGTTCAAATATGAAAAACGGATTGTCAAACATCTGCATCCGCCGGTCTGGCTGAGGGACAAGGCATATTTTGAAACCAATCCGGAATATTTTTCACAGGATGAACACGGCAAACGGGTTCCCGATCGTCATTTGTGCTTCACGAATCCGGATTTGCAGAAAGTACTGACCCAAAATATTCTGCGTCTTTACACTGAATTGAAAGACAAACCCGGCAATACCGGCCGGACTCTGGTGCTGAACATCAGTTCTTACGATAAAGCATACAAGCTCTGTTACTGCCCCAAATGTATGGAAGTGCAGAAACAGTACAAGACCCCGGGTGCACCTCTGTTCCTTTATCTGATCGATTTGGCAAAAAAGCACCCTGAAATCATTTTTTTCACCGATGCCTATCAGCGGAGTCTGACCCAGATCCCGCCGGTGATGGAAGAAAAACTGCCGAACAATTTAATCGTAAACATTGCTCCCATCAATGCGAATTTTTCCCATTCCTGGGGGGCGACAGGCTTAAATCGGCTGACTCGTGATGATATTCTGAATTGGAGCAAATTGACCAAGCGGATCCTGCTGTGGTATTATCCCAATCCTTACATCCGCGACGGCAGGTTTATGGCCGATCCGAGCGTCGCAATGGAACGTATTGCCAAAGATATCCTTTTTTTGCGTGACTGCGGTATTGAAGGCACATATTTTGAACATGATGCCGGCGGCTTGACAGAACACACCAATTTTACCGCATTGCAAAGTTATGTAATGTTGAAACTGTTTCAGAATCCCGATCGGGATCACAAGAAACTGGCTGAAGAGTTTATTTCTCTTTACTACGGCAATGCCGCCCCGGCAGTTCAGAAATATTACACCGCGCTGGATTTGGCCCACCGCAAATTCATTGCATCGGGGAAAACATGGAATCATTCTTATTCTCAGCACTATCTTACCTTGGAACAGATGAAGAAGTGGAACGACCTGCTGGAAAAGGCACAAAAATCGGTCAGCGGTGAATATGCGTTTCATCTCCGCCTTTTGCGTCTCGGATTGGATGCTGCCATCATTGAATACTTGAGAATGGATTTCGATCAGCAGCTGTTTGATGAATGTAAAACAAGAATGAGAGCCACGATCAGGGAACTGGAAGCAAAACGCCAGGTCCGCAAAGTCCGCCGCAAGAGTTTTTCCGAAAGATTCGAGCAATGGATCGCTGATATTGAGAACAACCGCGAAGCAAAACCGTTTCCCGCGGAATTGAAGAAATTCGACCGCAAAAATATCGTCGCAGTCGAACCCGAATTAAAGAAATATGACTCTCAACATCTGAAATCAGACCGGCTTGCAAACTACGGCATCGCGTTAAGCACACATTTGCCCGAGTTCGGAAATTTTATCGCCTCCATCAGCAAAAATGGCGACAATAAAGAACTTGTCCTGAAAATTCCGGCTGGGAAAATCAACCGGGAGAACTATGCTCTTTACAAGTTTTCAGCCGTGAAACTGGTGCCTGATTCAGCAGTGAAAATCATGGGAGTTTTTTCCATTCCCATTGGAAAAGTCACCAACTATGATGATTTGAATTCCTTGAATCAGAAATGGGATGTCTATCTGTCACTGCGTTATGACGGCCGTTTTCGGAATATTTACTGTGATCGGATTTTTCTGGGAAAGGCTGCGAAATAATTGCTATGCAGACATTTTATCTGGCGGATTATCTTGAAAAGGGTATCGAATCTGCTTTTCGAGCATGTTTTTCGGCCGCCCGAAAAAACAATGGTCCGGTGAAAATTGTAATTGCGCCCGGGGAATATCCGATGTCGCCGATGGAGCCGATTGAATTGTTCTCCGATTTATCCATTGAGGCCGAGGGCGCAAAGTTCATCTGGCCGCTTCATTGGACGGGTCCTGTGCATCGGGATATGTTCAAAGGGGTCGATATCTGCAATTTCAGCTGGAACGGCGGTCGTTTTGAGGGACATGTTTTTGATGTGCCTCCGGCAATTCCGACTTGGGTGCCGGAATGTTGCGCCCGCTGCATAGTCATTGAAACCACGGCTGACGGCAGAACGGAGAATCTGCATTTTCAAAATATTGAAGGCGTGGATTGTTCAGGCAGTGTAGTTTCCGTATACGGATATTTACGAAAGGACAAACAAACCAGGGCACGCAATATTGAGGTTCGCAACTGTCGGTTCAAACGGTGCGGCAAATTCATGTGGGATTACGGATATCTGTGGGAAAAACTGGTTTTTGCAGATTTTTTCACCCCGGCTGAAGCAGCCCTTGGCGAGCGTTATGCCTCGCCCGAAAACCGTTCCGGCGAAGTTCGCTTTCTCGGTGACTGTATCAGGGTCGACGCCATGCCGGCATACAGAAAAGAGGACCGGCATCCGTTTGATACAATTGCTTTCTACGGAAATAATCTGCCGCCTGAGATCCAACGGGGAAAATGTTATTTTCTGCTCGGCGAAAGTGACGGAAAAATATATTTTTCCGATATTCCCGGCGGGAAACCGTTCAGAACCTCCGTTGCCTTGCATGGCGGGATGTATCTTTTCCGCAATTTGTTTACCGTTTTTCATTGGGGATATGCTCCGGAAAATCAGGGCCCGGGCAAAGGAAGTCTCGACCTGGTTTGCTGCAGCAAAATCAATGTCCGCGATTGTGAATTGGGTGCAAACGGAGATGCCATGCATATCCATACTTCATCGGATATAACGTTCTGCAGGAACTTGATCAGCAAGGCCAGAATGGGGGCTTTTTTTCTCGCGTTCAACTGCGATCATGCAGATATTCATGACAATACTGTTTACGGTACAAACGGTTCGAGAGTGCTGACCGTTGAACGCGGGTGTCATGATGTCAGCATTCACAACAATGTATTTACCGGAGGCGGCAGAGGCTGCTGGTTCAATCAGAACGATTATATCACTATTTCCGACAATGTTTTCAAGGACAATGTTCAGAAAGGTATTCAGCAAACGGGTATCGGCCGGCGTTCTCCCTTCAGCGGCGCTTTTGAACGGTACCCGGAGATTTATTTTACTCATGCCTTGAAAAGTTACAGCAATATCATCATGCGCAGAAATGTCATAGAATCCACACCGGATAACACTCAACCGGCAATTCTTTTTGAGAAAAACGGTTCCGGCATCATTCTGGAAGACAATATCCTGCAGGGAACTTCAAGGGAAATCGCCATCGAAGGCAATGCCGATGTTCAAGCCGCCCGTAATGCCGGGGTGGCGGAATACAACAAAAAATCTGTTGCCGAACCACTGTAACGATTAAAACTGGAGTTTTTATGGCTGGTATCATCATAAATGAAGATTTCGAAAATTTCATGGCATCAAGACCGATGGAAAAAATGACCGAAGCCGGCTTGAAAGAACAAATAGACAATTATGCCGGCAAACAGGTCGAGATGATTGTTTTTTGCGGCAACGGCATGAGGGCAATGTTCGACAGCCATGTTTTTGAACCTTTGTGGAAAGATATGGAGGAGCTTCCCGACGGACGGCTGATGTTCCGCGGCGCGGAAGTTACCAACGACCCGCTGCCGGTTAAAAACAATGCAATGAACTGCAAGCGGCTTTATGAAAACTGCAAAAATCCATTCAAGACCCGAATTGATTATGCCCGTTCCAAAGGAATAAAAGCCGGGGCAAGTATGCGGATGAATGATGTGCATTGGGCATTGAAGCCGGATTTCCTGATGCACAGCGACTTCTGGCGGGAACATCCTGAATTGCGCCGGGCGGCGTATCAGCCGACATGGACGGGACAGGCGCTGGATTATGCTCGTCCCGAAGTTCGGGAACGTTCACTGGCATTGATTCGTGAATATCTTGACCGGTTTGATTTCGATGCGATTGAAGTCGACTGGATGCGGACCCCTCCGCATTTCAAACCCGGGTTTGAAGAACAGGGCCTTCATTTTTTGAATGACTTTATGCGTCAGGTTCGCCTCATTGCGGACCAGGCGGCTGAAAAATCCGGTCACGGTGTAGATGTTCTTGTCCGCGTTCCGACCGATCCGGATACTGCCAGACGGCAGGGGTTTGATGTCGTCCGCTGGGTGAAAGAAAAATGGGTTTCACATGTTACCGTGACCAACTTTTACGCCACGACCGATTTTGATCCTCCGCTGGAATTATGGAGAATCCTTCTCGGCAATGAAGTCTCGCTTGCCGCAGGAATGGATATAAATTGCCGTCAGAATTTCAATGTCCCGCTGGGTTTCCGCAACACCGGAGACATTATCAAGGGGTATGCCGCGTCATTTCTGCATCGCGGAGCAGACAAGTTGTATTTTTTCAATCACATGGACGGCAACAAGAGCTGCATGTATGATTTCAATCAGTTCAGGAATGTCCTCGACTGCGCGGGAAGTATCGAAACTGTCGGACCGGAAAAACGCCGTCATGTCGTCACCTTCGATGATACGACTGCTCCCGGCTCGCCTTTCAAAGGCCCCCTGCTGCCGTTGAAAGTGGACGCATACAATGCTGAAATCCGGATTAATGTCGGCGGCTGTACCGCTGAACGCGATGCCGTTATTATTTTAGCGGCAGATAAACTGAACGACTTGGTCAAAGTAAGACTGAATACTGTTTATTGTATAAAATGCGCCATGCCGGAAAATTTTGAAAAGCCGCTCGCCAAAGGCTCTTTTGGCGCCTGGAAAATCCCGGCAGACGTTCTGCATGATGGCGATAATGTCATAGAAATCGAGTCTCCCGCTGAAGAAATTTATATTGACTGGTGCGAAATTCTGATACAGGCAAAGGATTAAAGGTTCGGAATTGTTTCAAGAAAACATCTGCAGCAATAATGCGCCGTTCTGATCTGTCGGAAATGACTGAAATTATCCCGTAAAATATTAATTCAGATGAAACCTGATGGAAAATTATTGCAGATGAAGAATGGACCGGTTTTCGCCGGATGCCGGCTGGCAAAGACGCTGCCAGTTCGATTCAGCCCGCCGGACAAATCCGGATCTGGAATCTTAATGATTCAGATGGTCCGGAGAAGGTCGTTTTTCCTTTTGAACGGCGGATGCAAAAACACACGACAAAACGAGGTAAAAATCTCTATTTTTTTATTGGCGTCTCTGCCAGAACCACAGCCCGGTCTTTACGGAAAATGATTCTTTTTTTGCCAATCAGCCTCAAAAAGAATATGCCTCCGAGGTCGGTGATTTTGTCAACTCAGACGATGGTTGAAAAAGTGTCGTTCACAAAAAACATTGCCATTCCTGCAATCGATTCTCTATTGCCCGTCCTGCGCCAAAAACGGAGGGATATATACGCTGTAATAAGGAGTTTCCAAACAGCGTCCGCTGAGTCCGTGAGCATCGGAGAGCTAGCTGGAACAGGGAGCCGAAGTCGATACTTTTGTTTGAACGACATTCTTTGAATCCTCCGTGATAATAGAGGTTTTATGACTTTGAAGATAATTTGAAAACTCCTGCTTCAGAATCCCCGCTTACACCATCGAATAAATCGCTATGGCAAAAATCATGACACAGGCGGAAACACCCCGTTTGATCCATTGTACCCGGCTGATTCGAGAATCAAACTTCGAAAGTCCCACAGCGGTCAGCAGAGCCCCCAGCAAAACGGAAAAGATCCCGCGTGTGGCTAGGATCACATTGGCAAACACCGGCAGCAGCAAGGCGAAACAGGCCATCAGCATGACTTGGGATGCGATCCAGAGAACCCCGTTCGGCGCGGCATAGACAACTTGTTTCCGGGACAATTTCAGGAAGAGCAAAAACGGCAGAGAACAGATTCCCTGTGCTGAATAGATAATCGATGCTCCGGTCACTGAGGAACGCATCAGCGGATAACCGCATTCCATGACCCCTTGAATGATTTTGGTTTCGTATATATCGCACAGGCAATATCCGATCAGAGTGGTCAGCAGGAAAAAAACGCCCGCTATGCTGGTGAGTTTCGCTCCAGACCAGTTGAAACTGATTGCCGCTCCGGTTGCCAGCAGAACCGCTATCCATTGCCATGCACTCGGATTCTTATTCGTGAAAAACATGAAAAATAGCGCCAGCAGCACGATTTTCAGTCCGAGCAGCGAGGCTAGGCAGCTTGCATTAATATATTTCAAAGTCATGAAGAAACTGCCCTGTCCCAGCCAGTAGGCAAAAATCCAGACCGGGATCAGCAGCAGAAATTCGCCCGGACGCGGCAGTTTCCCATATGGAAACAGAAAAAACATCAGCGGGAGGGACGATGCCATCATGACCAGAGAAGAGACCACCGTCAGCCGGAACGCCGATTTGTAATGCAGCAGGAATCGGGCCCCGAAAACATAACCGACCGAATTCAAAATTGCGGCGGACAAACCGCAGAACACTCCGAAAATCATGACGGATCCTTCTCCTGAAACTCTTTCCTGCCATTGATATAGGTCTCCTGAACTGTCAGACAGTCCGGTGCGATCACGGCCTTAATATTTGCAGCCGGTATTTTCAGCTGCCCAGAGCGCGGTTTCAATGACAGCATCTTCCGGGGTATGGGAGGGGTTATATTCCAGTTCCCGGATCGCTTTATCTATGCTGAAACACATGTGTTCCGCTAGGAATCTCAAATCGACTTCGCCGACGCTGCCGCCGTATTTTTTCAAAATGTCATCTACGTTCATATAGTTGATGACCGGCTTTTTATTGAACACGGAGGCGGTCAGCGCCAGATAATCATTCAGCGTAAAAGCATGGCTGAGGCAGATATTATAGATCTGTCCGATACTGGTGTCAGGATGGACCAGACTCAGATAAAAGGAATTGGCTAGATCGACTGCATGGATCGGCTGCAGAAGTGCTTTCCCGTCATTGGGCAGGTCCAAAGGTTTTTCCGCAATGATGTCGGCAATGAATTCCGGACGGCGATCCCCAAGATTGTCTATCGGAAATTTGCCGATGCCTGTAATATAACAGGGGCGGATTACTGTTGCGGGGAAGCCCTTTTCATGGAACAGCTTCATGACCAGGTTATCCACATCCCGTTTCACGTTCCAGTCGGCGGCATATCCATTGTACAGTGCAGTTTCATTGCAGGGAATAAACGGCAGCGGAGCATATCCGCCGGTCGAACTGCAATGAATATAATGTTGCAAATGGGTAGCATATTGATGGATCAGCCGGATTGATTTTTCGGATGGGACCGTATCAATCACATGCGTGTAACTCGTTTCAAAAAGGTCTTTCATGGCTGCTTCATCAGTCTTATCCGCTGTGATGAGATGCAGATTGGCGATCTCCTGCATAAAGGTCTTTTTCTGACCCCGTGTGACAATGGTCAGGTCATAATTTTTTGCGGCAAGGTTGAGTGCAATGTGATGCCCGAGCCAACCGCTCCCTCCGAATAATAATACTTTCATCTAATGATCTCCTTGAATTTTCAGGCTGACAGAATCCTGCTATTTTGCGTTCAGGTTATTTTTGATCCTTTTCTTTTTCACATTCAGCGAAGACCTTGGCATCCGAAAGAGATATATTTCCCTCCACCTGCCCATTATCCAAAGGTTTAAGCAGAGTCTTGTATACACCGCCATACAGATTACAAATAAGACTGGAATCGTGATAATCAGCAATCATACCAAAGCATTTCCTATTCATTATGTTTTGCCCGCGGCTTGCATAAATGGAATCCGTGTTTTAAACCACAGAATCCTGCCTTGTCCAATTTACACTTTCAATTACACTCCCTTTGCCAAAACCGGAAAGTGTTTATTGCTCTGCTTTCGGAGTTACAGCGAATGGCAGACCGACCCAAACCGGTTCGTCCAAGTCGCCGCCGAGCACATCCATTTTCATGAACAGTTTATGCCGTTTGCACGGTTTCCTGAGTCCGATATTTTTGAACTCAACTTCGGCCGTCCATACTTTTTGTGTTTTATCGGCCGGTTTCAGCTGGATCTTGATTTCTCCATTGACCTTGACCGGAGAAGGCTGACCGTTGGAAAACAAGCTGATGGAAACGTCTTCGGCTTCCTTTGCCAGTTCCGCCGTGAATTTCACTTTGCTTCCCGGTTTGATTTCAGCATCGGTGCATTCCGCACGAACCGCGTAATCCGGTTTCTTCACCAGTTTGATATATTCGAAATCCATCCGGAGATTGTAGACCCAGAAATCGAGGTAGGAGGTTTTCCGTGCCGCCGCTTTTTCCGGCAGATTCTGATACAGGTCGAAGACATATATTCCCTTTTGCGGAGTTGTATCCTGAAATGTCTGCATCCCGAGATCCATGGCCACGGTCCAGTTCCGGTATCCTTTCAGCAGATCCAGCCCCGTTATCCTGAAAACCAGATAAGGATATTCCGGAGAAACCTTGACCAATGTAGTGGTCTTGCGTCCGTTTGCGTCTTTCGCGAAGAAAGAAAAACCTTTGCCGTTTTCCAGCGGTTTGATCTCAAGTTCTTTTTTCCCGTCCAGCGTGAACCAATGCCGGAAGTTCGGTTTCTTACCCAGTTTGATCTCCTTGCCGTTTTCCAGCCACAAGGTGTTGGCATCCGGTTTTTCCAATTGTTCGGCCCGGACAATTCCCGCCGCCAGCAGGACCCATGCAATGATCCATCTGTTCATGATCGCCCCTTTCATTTATTTGAGCAGTTCGATTTCATACAGTTCGACCATCTTTTCCCCGGGCGGAAGTTCGAAATCCAGCCGGATCTTGACCGATTTCAGTTCCTCCCCGAAATCCAGCACTGCGGAATATTTCCCGGTCTTCACATCTTTCGGAACAAGTTTTTTCCATTCGCCGAACTTCCATATCTTTACCTGGGGCGTGCCGCCGAAATGTCCGTAAATGCCGATTCTGGTAAATTTCGGCGGATTCTTCCGGAAATTCAGTTCATACCAGTTTTCTTTCGCATATCTCTTCGATTCCCATCCCAGCATGTCGATCGTGCCGTCGAACAGCTTGTTGCGCTGTTGAAGCGGACCTGACAACGCATGGCCGGGATTGCTGGAATCGACTTCGAATGACGCCCCTTTTTCGAACAGCAGACTGCCGCGTTCCGCCCGCGCCCGGTTTGCCTCCGCAATTTCTTCTGCCACTTGATCACGGGGCTTCAGGCCCGCATCCAGCTTTTTCGAGGTCAACACCACGCATTCATACGGTTTCAGCGAAAGTTTGAGTTCACCGTTGACGATTTTCCGAGAACCTTTTCCGCGGAATTCCAGCAGAGATCGGAATAGTTTCAAATGATCGGCGGAAACCACGGTGTCCAAGACCGGATTTTACGACTCCAGCCATCTTTCCAGACATTTTTATCGGCATTTCGGCATAACACCCGGAAAAATCAGATAAGCCAACATTCCGACCTTTTTACGGGATCGGAACGGCTGAATAATGCAGTTGAAACCTGCACCGGCTTTCACAATATCTGATACGGTCAGCCGCGGTTCTCGCGGGCCTCTTTTACCCTCGCAACCGTCAGATAATCGTTCGTCAGGATCGTGTCGATGCCCATGTCGAAGAACTTTGCCGCTTCGGCGGGATCGTCGCTCCAGAACACGTTGCAGCGGATGCCGTTGGCGTGTGCCTGATCGATCATTTCCTGATTGAAATACGGTTTGAACAGCTGGACCTTGGAGCACTTCCACTCGATGGCGCGGTCCACGATCTTGAAACCGGCGACGGAGAGCGGATAGCCGAAATCGTCCGCGCTCATGCAGCGGGGAATTTCAGGCGCGGTCTCCAGAGCGACTTTCATGATTTCCGAGGTGGCCATCAGGTAAACATGCCCCATCTGATCGTAAGTCTTCAGCAGCTCGACGATCCGGCGGAAATGTTCGGCGGAATACGTGTTTCCGGCGTCGCCGCCCTCGGATTTGATATGCAGATTGATGATCGCATGACGGGCGAATTTGGCGAGCACTTCTTCGAACGTCGGGATTTTCGTTCCCTCGAAATGAGGCGAAAACTTGACTCCCGCATCCAGCTTGCGGATCTCCTCGAAAGTAAAATCCTGCACCAGCCCGGTTCCGTTCGAAACACGGTCGAGCCGGTCATCGTGGCAGACTACCGGAACGCCGTCGCGGGTGAAACGAACGTCCAGCTCGATTTCGGGTGCGCCGAGCGCAATGGCCGCGCCGAAGGCCGGCAGGGTATTTTCCGGCGCCACGGTCTTGAAGCCGCGGTGCGCGCAGACCCGGGGGTAGGGCATCCATTTTTCCGGCAGGACGGTCATGCTGCCGCAGGGACGGTAACTCCACGGCGTGCGGCCCTGTTCCACAAATACGTCATTCGGGATCATTTTGCCGCCGAAGGCGTTCGAGCGCATGTATTTGTAATGGGGATCGCCGATCTCGCAGGTGAGACAGCCGGTCCGGCTGCCGAAATCGGCCAGAATTTTGCCGTCCGGCGACACCACCAGGGAGGTCCCCGCGACTTCGGCGTCCGGTCCCATGGATACCGAGGAGCGCAGCACGAAACTGTTGCAGGTGAACGCCAGATTCTGGCTCAGCATCCGCAGCACATCCTGCCGTTCCGCCCGCTGGAACGAGGAGACCAGTACGATGTCCGGATGACAATATCCCAAGTGCGCAATATATTCGGTGAAATAGGTGTCGTAACAGATCAGGAATCCCAGCCGGATGCCGTCCACGGTGATGATCGCGGGACTGCTGAACTGATGCGTGTAGGAAATATCCGGTTTGATGCCGTTGATCTCGGAGGTCGGCAGATGCTGTTTGTAATAATCGCCGGCGATCTTTCCGGTCCGGTCGAAAACCCGCGTGGTGTTGCGGAAGATCCCCGGTTTCACTTCGCACAGATAATTGACCGCAACGATCGCCTGACAGCGCACCGCGGCCTTGCGGGCAGCCTCGATCAGCCTCGGGGTGCTTTTGCTGGCATACGGCAGCACTCCGCCCGGCGGAAACGTGGCCGGAGCATTGGAATATTCCGGGGTGAGGATCAGATCGCAGGACGAATCGCAGCGGTCGAGTTTGCGGATCAGGAAATCCACCGAGTTATCAGCCAGATCGGGGGTTTTGCCGTATGGAATTTGAATCGCGCAAAGTTTCATGTTGTTTCTCCTGTAAATTTACATATCAAAAACAATCTTGAAGGCTTCTTTCCTCTCGATCATGTCAAACCCTTCTTTCAGCTTCAGGAACGGCATCCGATGGGAATAAAGCCGGTGCAGATCCGGCAGCAGACCATGCCGCACCGCCGAGCAAATGAAATCATGGGTCCGGACTTCACCGGTGGCGCCCTTGAGTATCCGCTCTTCGGGGACATGATCCGTAAGCGGATCGTCCGCAGGATATCTGCCATAGGGACTGATTTTTCCGTCCGGAGCAAGTGCAGGCAGACAGCGGGCGACATAACCGGCAGCACCGGTCACATCGACCAGCCGGGTTACGCCCTGTCCTTTCGTGATCTCCGTGACAGCCCCGGTCAGATCCTGTTTTTCCGTATTGATCACATAGTCGGCGCCAAGCGCCAATGCCAGCGGGAATTGCGATTCACGCCGGGCTGCCGCGATCACCGGATACGCCCCCAGTATTTTTGCGGCTTTGCAGAACGCCAGCCCCACGGATCCGAGGCCCGTGATCAGAGTCGGCGTATTCAAACCGATCCCGATGCTGTCAGCGAAGCCCAGGACGTCCTTCAGTGTGATCAGCATGGAGGCATCGCCGGCTTCCAGCCCCAGGTCCGGCGGCAGGAGCATCTGGTACTGAACATAACTATGGATCTGAACTCCGGGATCGTCCGCCAGCTGCGCCTCGGCATCGGTGATCAGACCGTATTCCGCATATCCGCCCCACAGCGAGGTAAAACCGGCATACCGTTCCGTGCTGTAAACGGCGGTCGGACGGATCACCATGTCGCCTTTCCGGAATTTCCGGACTTTTTTCCCGACCTCTTCCACGATTCCGATGCTTTCATGTCCCAATATGCCGGGAAATTCATGATCGGACGACATTTTGTTGTGCATGATCTTCCGATCGGTGCCCGTGCAGGTGGCGCATACCAGATTCCGGCACAGACATTGATAATCGTTCGGTTTCGGAACGGGAACATCATCCACCCAGACATTTCCGGCTCCATCGGTGATTCCGACTTTCATAATTCCTCCGTCTCTTTCTGAAAAAGGTCAGTATAAATGTAGCTCTTTCACCATGAAAGTCAATAGATTTAAATTGGATAATTCGGCAGAATCGTTGTATTAATGATCGAATCGGCCGAAAAACCGCTGCATCTGTCCAGAAGCCATGGAAACGCATCAAATTCCGGACCGGATGTCCGATCTGCTCTTGTCCTGAATTTTTCCAACCGCATTTTTCAGGTTTTCGATACAGATCCGGCTTTGGCGAAACAACGCACCCGCATCGGTGCAGAGCGCCGCCCAATTGAGCTTCCGGTGCGCCCAAAATTCATAATGTTCCGCAAATGCCCCCGCAAGCACTCCCGCCCGATGAGCCTTTTCGCATACCTGATCGATTACTTTACCGACCTCCGGATCATCGGGGGACGCAAATTTGCCCATGGAACCCGAAAGATCATAGGGACCGACACAAATGCTGCCCAGATGTTTCACCGCAAGAATTTCATCAAGATTTCTGACCGCGTCAATATGTTCGATCTGAGCGATCACCAGCGGTTCATTCCTGGCTTCGGCAAAATACTGCTCCGTGCTTTTGGCTCCGTAATGGACAGCCCGGCGCAAGCCGCATCCGCGGGTTCCTTCCGGAGGATAACGGCAGGCGCTGACGGCCGCCCGCATCGCGTCCGCATCATTGACCATGGGTATGATGATTCCCGCCGGTGCCAGGTCGATCACGACCTTGATGATCCCCGGTTCATTCCACGGCACCCGGACAAATGGAGCGCAGTCGGTGCCGCGCAGCGCCAGAATATGATTGGAAATATCCGTAATGGTGAAAGGGGAGTGTTCCATGTCCAGCCATACGAAATCGAACCCGGCATCCGCCGCCAGTTCACTGATCGCCGGATCATTCAGCGTAATGACCATGCCCTTTGCGATCTGTCCGCTTTTTACGACGGACTGAAATTTTTCCAGATTGTTGATTTGCATCTCAGTTCCTTTTGATTGATTTACGACCTCAGGTCGGGTTGATATGAGTTAGAATGTGATCCCGGAATTTTTCCAGGTCGCCGGCTTTGAGCGCCTGCAGGATCCGGGTATGACTCCGAAAACCGATGACAGTCCATTTCGGCGTGATGAACCTTTTCCTGTACCGTTTCAGGAACAGCATGGAAAGAATGTTGGCAAACAGGCTCAGCACCCGGTTCTGACAGCACTCGAACAGCAATTTATGGAATTGCAGGTCCAGTTTTTCAAAGAGTTCCGGGTCCTGCAGTGCCTTTCCCTGCTGTGCCAGATTTTGTTCCAGTTTTTCCAAGGTCACCGGTGAGATCCGCTGCAGAATCAGCGGTGCAATGGCACTTCCCAGCAGCAGACGGGTTTCCTTGAGTTCCTCAAAGCAGAATCCTCCCATTTTCAGACAGAAGGAAAAACTGTGATTGAGTTTTTCATCTTTGAGTGCCTGCAGGACGGTACCCCGTTTTTTTACTCTTTTCAGCAGTCCCAGCTGGGCGTAATGCTGAATGACTTCCCGGATGGCGCCGCGGGAAGTGCAGAATTTTTCCGCCAGTTCCAGTTCACCGGGAATCACATCGTCTGTCGTGAAACCGGAATTGATCAGATAGTTCTCAAACTGTTCCAAAAGTTGTTGATTCATAAATGCTTACCTGCTTAGAACCGGATGAAGGCGTGGTGAATTCACCCGAGCCGCACATACCAGATCAAATCTTTGGCCTGGGGATTTTTATCCACATACAGATCCGCGCTGCTCCAGAACATATAGAGAGACCCCTTATAATCCTGGATATCATAATAGACCATGCCCAGCGGGTCCGTGACCATGAAAACCTCTTTGTAACCGGCCAGATCATCACCTTTCCCATGGAGCAGAAGCAGATTGTTCCTTCCGTCGCGCACCCGGTTGGGCAGAATGCCTTTCAAGGAGACGCCGATCAGCAGTTCCCCGTCATGCGTCAGGAGCTGGGGACGGGTGG
This sequence comes from Lentisphaerota bacterium, assembly GCA_015061565.1. GTDB lineage: Bacteria > Verrucomicrobiota > Lentisphaeria > Victivallales > UBA1829 > SIG94. The sequence continues at coordinate 3,610 of SUWI01000056.1, read as the reverse complement.
TATTGAATTCGATCCTTCCGATTCCGCGGAAGGTTTTTCCCCAGTCGTCTGAGACCATTAAATTATCGCCTTTGGAACCCCGCAATATGGCATAGATCCGGTCATCCAGCAACGCGGACTGCGCCTCATATTGCGCACATTGGGGAATGACCCCGACAAATTCCATAATATCGCTTCCGTCTTTCAGCCGCATCAGAGCCGGCCACGCCCAGGCGGCTGTTGACAGCGTGTAACGGTACCCATCGCTGTGAAGATGGAACTTGTCCGTGAGGATAAGGGTTTCCCCCTTTTCCTCACTGTTGAAATCATGAAATCCCTGATCGGCAAGATAATTCCGGAAAACCTCGCCCGTGAAAGGCTGGACCTGGCCTTTATACAAGACATTCAACGGCTTCATTTCACTGAAAGAATCATTGACGATATCGTAATCCGTATAATAGTGACGGTCGCCGTCCAAACTTAAGGTGATACGGACATAGCCCCGGAAAATATCCGCAGTTTTCCCGAAATGAGTCTTGACATTATAAAGAACCTCATCCGTAGTATAATAAAAACAACTCTGGCCAATGATTTTTTTCACGTTTTCCAGCCCGGGTGTAACACCGCGTTCCGCGATGATCCGGGTTTGGAACCTGGTCGGCTGACATACCGGGGTCAGGACAAGCGCCACCACCTCATGCGCTTCTCCGTAGCAGCGCCGGGATGCGGTATAAACCGTGTAGAACATGCCCCGGTCCGGAGAATAACAGCTGTTCGGCGCTTCCGAATGGGTAAATGAGACGGTGTCGCTGACCGCGGTGCGGTGTTCGAGAATCCTGTGGGTCCATTCTTCATTGTTCATTTGGTTTCTCCCGTGATATTCTTGTTTTCAGAGGGAATTTCAAAAAACGGACGATGGATTCTTCCGGCTCGTAATCATTTATAACCGGACTTTTCGACATCCGATCCATCGCCTCCCGAATTGGTGCTTTCCGATAATGTTAACTTAATATGATAATAAATTAATATAAAAATCCAAAATGTCAAGAAGGAAAATTATTTTTTCATAAAAATTCCGGTTCAATTCCCCTCAAAGTTGAGTTTTCCGGCTTTTTTCAATCCGGGAAGAAAAATACCGAAACAGAAAGTCAAATCGGTTGATACCTGGTGAAATCCTGTGATTGCAGCAATCAGAATATCTCCTGAAAAAGCCGCAGCGCGTTCTTATGGAAGATTTTTTCGATTTCCGACGAAGTGAATCCGTGCGAGCGCAAAGCATCGGCCAGCCGGGGCAGTTGGCTGCAGTCCGTCAGTTCCAGATCGCCGAAGATCCCATCGAAATCCGACCCCAGGGCAATTACGTCAGTGCCGGCCACATTCCTGATATGCGAGATGTGCCGCACCATCCATTCCAGTGTGCTGTGACAGTCCTGCAGGTTTTCTTCCGGGTCCAGAAAATCCGGAAAATAATTGATCCCGGTGACGCCGCCGCGGTCCGCGATCGCCTTGAGCATGTCATCGGTCAGATTCCGGACATGCCCGGAAACGGCACGGGCATTCGAATGCGTGGCGATAAAAGGACGCGTTGCCGCCCCGCAGACATCCCGGAACCCGGCATCGGAAAGATGGGAAACATCCATAATGATGCCGAGGCGCTCCATCTCGCTCAAAAATTCAAAGCCGAGGGGCGTCAGCCCGCGGACATCTTCCAGATGATTCTGAGATTTCTTTTCCGCCTCATCCGGAACAACATTCGGATAACCCAGGCGGTTTTCATAATTCCAGGTGAAAGACATGATCCTTGCCCCGATCTGATGATAACGGCGAAGTTCCTCGGGATTTTCCATCCAGTCTCCTCCGCCTTCAATCGTAAGAAGAGCACAGATCTTTCCCTGTCCTTCGATATCCGGAATATCGCGGGAGGAGAAAACCTGCGTGATCCGGTCGGAAAACTGCTTCATCATAGTTTGAAAATGCTCGATTTCATCCAAGGCCGTTTTGTGCGGATCGGGAAACCGGTGCGGATTGACAAAGACGGCAAAGCACTGAAGCAGATAATCACCCCGTTTCAGCTTCATCAGGTCAATGTGGTATGGATTGGATAAAAGAGAATAATCTTTTCCCCGGACCAGCAATTTCTGCCGGAGGGACAATACATCACAATGAAGATCAACTACTTTCATTTTTTACCTTTTTTCGGGCCTGTTCGATGCTGTTTTGCCTTAATATATTGTAATTCACCTGGTTTGTCAATGGCTGCATCACGGATAAACGGTCAGAAAATGCATGATTTACGCAGGAATCCCATAAAAAAACAAAATAGGGAAATTGCGGGTTATGTCAGCGGGATCAATGCAGCACGCCAGTCGATCCGATTCGCTGCTTTCTCCCCTCCTGATCCGTGAAAACTTTTTCTTGCCCTGCGACCTTGCCGGGAACACGGAAATCCAGTTTCGGACTGAAGGAGATTGTCTTCCCAAACCTCTTTCACAGGCCATACAGTGAGGCGGCGGTTTTTCCGTAGATGAGATCAAGTTCCTTTTGCGAAAAAAGGTTTCCTTCCTGCAGATAGTGGAGCATTTGACCGTATATCTCCTTTCCTCCGCAATCATTTTGTTCTCCGAAGACCTCCAACCATTTCAATACTTTTTAACGGTCAACCGGTAATTGGGAATGGTGTATTTGATAACACTGTCGAGTTTTCCGAGCTTCCACTCCAGATGTTCCCGGTCACAGGCATATTCCAAAGTCGGTTCCCAACCGAGGCTGGAATCCGCTTCCACCAGCGGGATCGTTTCCTGAACGTTCTTCTTTTCCTCTTCCAGAATGGCGGTCATTTCATCCAGAATGGCATTTGCCGATGCCGATCTGCCGTTCCGCCGCTTCTTTCTTGGGTTCGGGGACTTTCTCCAACGCCTGATCCATCAGTGTATCACCTTCCTGCCAGATCTTCAGCGCGGCCGGCATGATCTTCAGATCCTCCCGGATGCGCCGCCCGATGAACGTGTGTCCCTCTACATGTTCCGGCTTGTACAGCGTATTCAGTTGAAAATGCGCAGGTTCTCCGTCCCTTTCATCAGGTTCCAGAGTTTCCACAGCGGACGGAAATTGACGTCGTTGATGCCCAGTGCGGCGGGGTGCACCAGCGAAGAACTCGGGAACTGCGTCCCCAGCGGGATATGCGGGCTTTGACCCGTTGCAGCCAGGAAAGGCACCATGCGGGGTTCGCCGTATTCCGGAAACGCCGCGGTCCACATCGTCCCCGGACAAACCGCCGCCATCGAAAAATACGCGTGGTCGAGCCGGTTCCGCACCAGCAGACCGCGCTCCCCTTCCCCGGACACATAGCCGTCAAGGGTCCCGCAGGTCATTCCGAGCGCGGAAAACATCGGGCCTGTATGGCTGTAAAACAGTCCGTCCGGTCCGACCAGCCGCCGGCGGGCTATGTTGTCAAAGTAATGACGCCGGAAACAGATCCGTCCGCCCTGATAAACCTCGTCAGGGGGAATGCGCCAGTGGAACGGGCCGCCGCAATCCATATACAGGCCGTCGCGCCCGTATTCGAGCAGGTGCCCGAACCATTCGCACTCCTCTTCCACGACCGACTGTTCGTTGCCGCGGATGTAGAGCA
>SUWI01000055.1 GCA_015061565.1 Lentisphaerota bacterium | reverse complement strand
CGGAATGGCGGTAGACGACGACCGGGATCTGTTTTTCCTGCAGCAGCCTCCGCGCCGCCGGATCGAGATAATTAATGCTGACCAGCAGGCCGGAAAGACTGTTCAGCGGATAGCCCTGCATCATGGCCGGATAGGAGATCAGTTCGGCCAGACAGTGATGTTCGCCCAGTTTCTTTTCCGCGATCTCGAAATGCCGGTTCAGGATCCGGTTGATCTCGGGGGGAAGATACTGGGCGCTCACGATCTGATCGGCAATGCCGATATGCAGGATCCTGGCCTGGCTGTCCTGTTTCAGAAAAGTTCCGCTGCCCCGGACCCGGTATAAAAATTCTTCTTCCACCAGCTGGTGCAGAGCCTGATCGGCAGTCGAAAGCGAGACCTTGTATTTTCTGGCGATCTCCCGCGAGGAAGCCACCGGCGTTCCGGCCGGAAAGGGATGCTCCTGCAGTTTCTTCCGGATGTGTTCCGCCAGAGCCTCGCTTTTCTTTTTACGCATTTTCAGCATGATGCAGATCGGGGAAATCTTATTGGAGGAACCTGCCCAGCCTGACTTTAAGATCCAGGGCATACGTCCATTGCGAACCGGCCGTCACGCTGTCGGAGAGTTCCGCCGGCTTGATCGGCTTGACATGGCCGTCGCCATAACCGACGGTCGCCTGCCCGTTGTGGTGAAACGAAGGCATTCCGGACGCACGGTTGCAGTTGTCGGCAAAAAACACATACCGGGTTTTCGGAGTGAGGCCGAAATGGACCGTGTCTCCCAACATGATCATTTCCTGCGCGGATTTCCAATATTTGCTCGGGGAATAGCCGCTGGTGCTGCCTGTGGTGATAAATGGCTGTTTCGAATGGAGCTTGACAAAACGTGAAGCGTCCTGTTCATGGTAACGGACCCCGTAGCAGGCCTCCTGGTAGTTGTTGCCGAATCTGGAATCGGGACATTTCATGAAGTCGGGAAAATGCTGGTCGATGCCGTTGACTTTCGATTTCTTGTACCGGATGTAATTCAGATCTTTCCAGATTTCATAATAATACGGTCTGCTGCCGACGGGCCCGCGACCCTGAAAGGCCCAGCCGTAGAAATCATTGGCATACAGGTTGATGATGGCGCCGTTCTGTTTCACATTGGAAACGCAGCTGATTTCGATCGCTTTGGCTTTGGCGGACTGCAGCGCCGGCAGCAGCATGGCCGCCAGGATCGCAATGATCGCGATCACGACCAGGAGCTCTATCAGCGTAAAACGGCTCGCCGTTTTACGCTTCAGATATGAGAGATGAGGTATGAGAGATGAGATGTTTATAATACCGTTTCCAGATTTTCGCATGATCACTGTCCTTCTTTTGATTTTGGGTTTCAAAGTTCCGTTAATTCATAATTATAGCGATAAACGGGCAAAAAACAATATGGTGAAAAGAAAAATGATGAAAAATCTTTTTTTGAGTTGGAAAAAAGGGAAAGATCAAAGAGCGTTTTTCCGGAAAGTGTTATGAAAAGTGTTCTGATCCGGAAGCGTTTTCAGTGGATCGCATCGAATGGAATACAGAAGGAAATGGAGGGACCGGAATTTTTTTTCATTTTTTTTGGTAAGGTTTCTAGTTATTTTAAAAAAATATGATACATTACGGTATCATGCTTTATAAAACGCATTTTGAAAGGAGCACGTGTAAAAATGGATGCAAGAGCCTGGCTGGAACGCTGTCACAAATATACCTATATCGATGGAGAAAGCGGATTTCAGGTCAATTTTGCCGGAATGGCGTTTGAGGATGCCGACATCGAAACCATGGCGGAGCGTTTTCCCGCAGTGCATGAGGAAATGCGGAAGATCGAGATGGGCGAGATCAAAAATCCGGATGAACACCGGAAAGTGACCCATTTCACGGACCGTTCGGTGTATACGGGAACGTCGGTGTATTCGGAAGTGGAAGCTTTTGCGGCGGGGATCCGTTCGGGCGAGATCAAGGGATCCACGGGCAAGCCGTTCGAATCGGCGATCATCAACGGGATCGGCGGTTCGGCGCTGGGGCCGCAGCTGCTGCAGATGGCGGTCAACGGACCGTACTGGAATGAATTTTCGCGTGAAAAACGCGGCGGCAACCTGAAGATCTATTTCCTGGACAACACCGACACCGCGGGACTGGCGGATGCGCTTTCGGTCTGTGACCTGGAAACCACGCTGGTGGTCAGCGTATCGAAATCGGGCGGCACGCAGGAAACGCAGAACAATCTGGTGGTCTGCCAGGCGCAATATGCCGCCAAAGGACTGGATTTTGCCAAACATGCGGCGGCGGTCACCATGCGGGAAAGCAAACTGGACAGCATGGCGCGTTCGGCCAAATGGCTGAGAGTGTTCGAAATGGCCGAATCGATCGGCGGACGGACCAGCGAGACCAGTATTGTCGGCCATCTGCCCGCGGCTCTGGCGGGGATCGATTTCGAAGCGCTGCTGCGCGGCGCCTGCCACATGGACAACCTGACGCGCAATCAGTATCTGACGCATAATCCGGCTTATATGCTGGCTTCGATGTGGTATCTGGCCGGCAAAGGGAAGGGCGACCGGAACATGGTCATCGTTCCCTATTCCGACCGTCTGATCCTGCTGTCGCGTTATCTGCAGCAGCTGGTGATGGAAAGTTTGGGCAAGGAAAAAGATCTCGACGGCAAGACGGTCCACCAGGGCTTGAACGTGTTCGGGAACAAAGGCGGCACGGATGCCCATGCGTTTATCCAGCAGCTGAATGACGGACGGGATGATTTCTTCGTGACGTTCATCGAGATCCTCGAGGATGTGATGAACGCGCCGATCACCGGTCAGGTCGCCATGGGCGATTATCTGCATGGATTCATGACCGGACTGTCCAATGCCCTGCGTTCGAAAAAACGGCAGGTGATCGAGATGAAACTGAACAGTGTTTCCCCGTTCAATCTGGGCATGCTGATCGCGCTTTATGAACGCGCGGTGGCCGCTTATGCGGAACTGATCCATATCAATGCGTTCCACCAGCCCGGCGTGCAGGCCTACAAGCTGGCGAGCAAAGGCATCATCCAGATGCTGACCGAGCTGGAAGAAAAACTTCCGGCTATTGCTCCGTTTACCGGAACCGCGGGCGAGATCACGGCGAAACTGGGCATGACCGAAGAATATGAAGTGGAAGGGATCCTGGCGAAACTGGCTGCGAACGGACCGCGCCGTTCCCTGCCGGTCAATCTCCGCCGCTCCTGGAACAAGGACAAAGGCTGGGAATATACGATCGCACCCAAGTGAATCCATATTCATGCGTCAGGACAACGGTCAGGGAGTAAAACCAATGGCAGAACCAGCTGAAAACAGCGGAAATCAAGGTACCGCCCGGGTGAAAACCCAGGAGACGGAGCGGACTGTGAACTCTGCGGCGGTTCCCGGCAAGTCTGCCGGAACCGAGTCCAACCATACCATGGTGATGTCTTCTTCCCAGTCGGCCAAAACTCTTTCCGACAATGGCAAACGGGCTGCGCAGAGGAAAAATCTTTCCGCCCGCTTTTCTCTGGAAGTGTTCAGCAAAAACGGGATCGGCCACCATCAGGGAAAAGAGGAAGTCAACGAGTATTTCGGGTCCAATCTGACCCGGTATATCGGCATTCCCATCGACAACAGTCCGGTGATCCTGCCGGATTACCTGCCCGAACTGAGCAACAAATATGAGAATCTGGAAGTGTTCAACGAAGGCGGACAGGGGATCATTTCCGTGGCCAGGGAAAATTCGCTGAGCCGGATCGTGGCGCTCAAGACCCTCAAGAACAATGCGCCGGGGCCGGACAGCGGAGTCGGTGATTTCATAACGGAAGCCAAAGTCACCGCCCAGCTGGACCATCCTTCCATCATTCCGATCTACGCCATCGGCAAAACGCAGGAAGGCAGTCTCCAGCTGGCCATGAAACTGATCAACGGGAAGACCCTGCGGGAGCATCTGAAAAATATCTGCCTGAATTACCGTATGCGCGGGATCGGCGCTTTCGACGAACGCGCCTCGCTTTACAAACGGCTGGAGATCTTCCTGCATGTCTGCGATGCCCTGGAATATGCGCACCACCGCAAGATCATGCATTGCGACCTGAAACCGGAAAACGTCATGATCGGCGAATACCGGGAAGTATATCTGATGGACTGGGGCCTGGCCAAACCGATACCCGATCCGAATGACCATTCCGAGTGGGTCCGTCCGGACACCATCGCCGGCACGCCGCGTTATCTTTCACCCGAAGCCATCGTCGGAGACCGGACCGACCAGCGTGCGGACATTTTCACCATGGGACTGATCCTGCAGGAGATCACCACCCTGAAGTATGCGGTGCCCGGCGAGGATTCCAACGAGGTGATGAACAAGATCAAGGAAAACCGGCTCGATCCGATCGTTCATCAGTATGGCTGCCATATCGACCGCGATCTGCAGGCGGTGATCGAGAAAGCGACCGCCTATTTCCCCAAGGACCGCTATCAGACCATCCGCGATCTGGCCAACGACGTCCGTTCTTATATGCAGGGCACGGAAGTCACTGCCAATCCCGATAATTTCTTCATGAAAATGGTCCGGATCATGTCCCGGCACGGACGGACCATGCTGCTGATCGTCTTTATCGCTCTTGCCCTGGTTCTCGGGATGCTTGCCTTCACCGTTTACCGGAGTCTGCAGCAGACCCGCGAGCAGGGTGAACGCAACGAAATGATCAACCAGGCCTACGGAAAATGTTTCGCTGCCACTTCCCTGCTGGACCGGGAGATCCTGGCGCAGGAGAAGAATCTCAGTCTGATCGCCGGTCTGGCCGGCCGGATCCTTTCCAGCTGGACGGTCCACAATCCCCGGATCCGGTTCCGGGTCTATGACCAGTCCGGCAAACTGCCCGAGCCGCCCGATGCGGTTTATTCTCCCTGGTACAAGCTGAAAATCGCTTTTTCCGACGGTGTCTGCCGGGCCGCACCCGGGGTGGATCCCGTTCTGGTGAAAAGCCGGGTCGAACAGCTTTCCCCGCTGGTTTATTCCATGCGGAAAATCCTGCTGGAAAGCGGTTCCGAACTTGCCTTCATGGTCGATTCCCAGCGTGATCCGAAGAGCGCCGCCATCCAGAACGGTCTTCCGGTCAAAAGTCTTTATATCGGTCTGAAGGATGGCATCCAGTTCGGTTTCCCATGGCGCGATATTTACGCCTACGGATTCGATCCCCGGAACCGCCCCTGGTATATTCACGGCAGCAAATCTTCCCACCCCGTGTGGGGTAAACCATACGTCGGAGTCGATTATCACATCGGACTGTGTCTGCCGTGTTCCATGTCCATCCTGGATGATCAGGGCGGTTTTCACGGGGTCGCGGGGATCGAGCTGACCTTCAACAAGGTGGCCGATATCCTGCACCACAGCGGCAATGTCGGCTATTTCGTCCTGGATTCCGCTTTGATCGATGGACGGGGCCGCATCGTTGCCAGTTCCGATAAGAAAAAGCAGAGACAGAAATTGGCCGCCATTGCCAAAAACGGGGATAATGCGGAAGTCACCATGGATTTTTATGCCGTGCCGAAAATCCGTCATGCCATCCTTGATCAGAAATTCGGTATCATTACCGATTACGAACCCGGACGCGGCGAAGTGATTTATCTTTTCGCCCAGATGAAGACCCTCAACTGGATCTGCGTTCAGAAAATCGATTTCGAAGCTTACCGCACCTTTTTCCGCCGGAATCAGCTCATGAAAAAAATCATGAAAACCAAAAATCTGAATCTTTCCAGTCCCGCCAAACCGAAAAAATAAGGTCGTTTTCAAAGATCCGGAGATAAAATGCCGATGAACAAAGATGAAAAATATACCGCACCCGTGGTGATCGGCGACCTGCTGAGTCCCTCCCGTATCCTCATCCGCAAGGGCAGACAGACCAAGAAAGATGTCCTTTCCGCACTGGTGGATGTGATTGCCGCCGAAGGGGAATACGGCGACCGCGATGAACTCGAATGGGGCATCTTCCACCGGGAAGGTCTCATGAGCACAGGTATCGGCAACGGCATTGCCATTCCCCATGTTCTGCTCCCCGGCATCGAAAAAAACTGCCTGGCCCTGGCCTTGTGCCCCGACGGGATCCCCGATTATGAATCGCGCGATCAGATCCCGGTCCGGCTGGTGTTCATGCTCGCGGCCGGCAAGAGCCAGAAGGTCATGCACCTGAAAGTCCTGGCTGCCGTCGGTTCCCTGTTTTACGACGGCCGCCTGAAAGCCGCTTTCCTGGCCGCCAACGACCCCAAGGCCTGCCTGGAGATCCTGGCCAGAGCTGAAAAATAAAACACTTGAAAAGAAGGGATGGCAATTATGACTGAAAACATGATCGTTGCTCCGGGAAGCTGTTTTTCCGAGCTGGCAAAAAGTTCCTGGAACGCTCTGAAAGGGAAATGGGGCATCACCATCGGTTCCCTTTTTATCGCTTTCTGCATTCTGGCCGCGGCACAGTATATTCCCGTTCTGGGCTTGTTCAGCGGCATCCTTCTGTTTCCCCTCACTGTCGGAACTACGCTTCTCCTGCTCCGCGTCATCCGCGATGAACAGCCGCTGGACATCGGGATCATATTCCAGCCGTTCGATCAATATTTGCGCTACATCTGGGCCTATATCCGTCTTTTCATTTTTTGTCTCCTGTGGACGCTGCTGCTGATCATTCCCGGCATCATCGCCGGGATCCGTTATTCCATGACCATATACATCATGCTGGACGATCCGCAATGCTCCGTAAAAGATGCAATGACGGAAAGCAGCGCTATTATGTACGGACATAAATGGCAGTTTTTCGGTTATTCGATTTTGCTTTCTCTGATCTTTTTCTTCGGTATCCTGTGCACCCTCGGTATCGGTCTGTTCTGGCTCGCCCCATGGGCCGGCAGTTTCATGGCTTCGTTTTATGAATCCGTCCGCCGCCGCCCGGAGATTCCGGCCGATGCGGATCCTGAAGCGGTGCCGGAAAGCGAACCCCCTCGGGATGATCCCCAGGCAGACTGAATTTTCCTCTCTTTTCCCTGAAAAATCGGTTCCGGAATTGGAATAATACTGATATTCGTGCTATATTGTTCAATAGTTTTTCAGTATTGAATCAAAAAAACGGAGAATGGCATGAAAATACTGGAACTGATCGCCCTGCTGTGTTATTTCGTATTGGTCCTGTATATCGGGATCTTCTTTTTCCTGAAAGACCGGAAATCGGGCGGCAGCGAAAAAGATTATTTCCTGGGCGGCCGCCGGATGAGCGGCTGGGTTACCGCGCTTTCCGCCGGCGCGTCCGACATGAGCGCCTGGGTGCTGATGGGCCTCCCCGGTTCCATTTATCTTTACGGCGTCGGACAGGTCTGGATCGCGGTCGGTCTGCTGATCGGGACCGTCACCGCCTGGCTGACCGTGGCGCCGGTCCTGCGCCGTTATTCGATCGCCGCGGGCGACGCCATCACCATTCCGCAGTTCCTGACGCGGCGTTTCTGCACTGACCGCAAGGGGATACTGGTCATTTCCGCAATCGTTTTCGTGCTGACTTACTGCGTCTATACCGCCTCGAGCCTGTATGCCTGCGGCACCCTGTTCAACACCGTGCTGGGCATGGATCCGAATAAAGCCATGATCATCGCCAGCGCCGTCATCGTGGCATATACTTTCCTCGGCGGCTTCAACGCAGTCTGCTGGACCGACTTCTTCCAGGGACTGTTGATGCTCGGAGCCCTGATGCTGATCCCCGTCCTGGCGCTGGTCATGATGAACGGCAGTTCCTTCGTGCAGCCGAAACTGGTCATGCCGGAACATTATTACAACGTGCTCTCCAGCGGCAAAGCCGACTGGAAAAGCATTTCCGACATCCTGTCCGGACTGGGCTGGGGGCTCGGCTATTTCGGTATGCCGCACATCCTGATCCGTTATTTTTCCGTGAAGAGCGAAAAGGAGATGCGCAAATCCCAGATCATCGGCTGCACCTGGTTCCTGCTGATCCTGATCGCGACCTGTGCGGTCGGTCTGGTCGGACGGCGTTTCCTCGGCGATTCGCTGACAGGCGGCAAGGACAGCCATACGCTGGTGTTCATCAACATGGTGCGCACGATCTTCGACTGGATCGGCACGAATATCGGACTGCTGAGTCTGGCGGTATTCTGCGCGGGCATCCTGCTGTCGGCGATCCTGGCCGCTTCGATGAGCACGGCCGATTCGCAGCTGCTCGCCTCCGCTTCGGCCTTTGCATCGGACCTCTATAAGCCGCTGTTCCGCAAAAAGGCCTCCGACTGGGAAATGCTGTGGGCCGGACGTCTGATCGTGCTGGTGATCGCGGTCGCCGCTTTCCTGATCGCAAGCAGTCCTTCCTGCAAAGGGCTGATGAACCTGGTCTCCTGCGCGTGGGCCGCCTTCGGTTCGGCGTTCGGACCGGTGATGATCCTGGCACTCTTCTGGAAACGCCTGACTTATGCCGGAGCGCTGACGGGGATCATCTGCGGTTTCGTGGCCGATGCCGCCTGGTATATGTGGCTCGGCAGCACGCAGATCTACGAGATCATTCCCGGATTCATCGCGGGCCTGCTGGCCGCCTGGATCATTTCCCTGCTGGGCAGAAAACCGTCCGAAGAAGTCCTTTCTCTCTTCGAAAAATCGCGTCAGCCGCAGGATTGACGCCATGTCGGAACGGTTTGTCATCCCGGAAACGAGGAAGGGGGCCGGTCTGTGATTTTAGGTATCTTCTGCGGATTGGCTGCCGCGATATTGAATTCGATCGGCTATATTTTCAGCGCCCGGTTTCTCCTGTGCTACAAATCGGCGCTCCGGCTGACCGTCGCTTCCTCCCTGGTCATGCTGGTGTTGAGTCTGCCGCTGACGTTTTTTCTGTTCCCGTATGGAAAACTGCAGCGGCTGGGCGAATTCGTGATGACGATCCTGATCTGGATCTTTGCCTACTGGCTGGGGCAGGGGTCTTTTTTCATGACCCTGAAATATTTCAGCGCGAGCTGTCTTTCTTCCCTGCTCGGACTGAAAATCGTGCTGCTGGCGGTGATTTTCATGTTCACCGCGCAGGAGAACCCCGGCTTGTGGCAATGGATCGCCGTTCTGCTGGCAACGGGCGCCGCGATCAGCTTCAACTGGTCCGGTGCGAAGCTCGGCAGTGCGGCCGGCGTTTTCTTCCTGCTGACCACCTTGATCGGATATTGCATGTGCGATATCTTCGAGACCCGGCTCATCCAGACTCTCATGGCCGGCGGTTATTCGCTGATGCGGTCTTCGGTGACTGCCACGGCGGTCATCTATTCCGTGCTGGGGATCTGTTCCCTGCCGTTTCTGTTTTTCCTGAGAACGACCCGGAAACAGATCGTCTATGCCGCGCCGCATGCGGTCCTCTGGATTACTTCCCAGATCATGCTGTTGGCGTGTTTCGCCCTGCTGCTGCCGGTATTCGCGAATGTGATCCTGGCTACGCGGGGGATTATTTCCGTTCTGCTGGGCGCGCTCCTGGCGGCTCTCGGCCTTTCGAAATTCGATTCGAAGATCAGCCGTGCGCAATGGATCAAGCGTGCGGTTTCCGCCTGTGCCATGATCCTCGCCATCGCGATTTATTCCTGCGCCAAAGCCGGAATCCTGAAATAAGGCGCCCGCGTCCCCGTCCTCTCGAGTCTTCCCATCGGCTCCCGCGTTCTTTCTTATAAGTCCTATAGGTCCTATAGGTCTTATAAGGTTCGCGGAAAATGTTTTCAGCCGCGGGCTTTGCTGAACGCTTTCAGACAATCCATCGCCATCGGGACATTGTGGACGCGGAGCACTTCCACCCCGGCGGCCGCCAGCGCGCACAGGATCCCCATCGTGGCATGATCGCGTTCGGCGGCTTTCTTCCCCGGACAGAGCGAAGATAAGAACGATTTGCGCGAAGGTCCGTAAAAGAGCGGCGTATGCAGCCGCTGCCGCAGATAAGCGGCCTCCCGCACCAGTGCGAAATCCTGTTCCGGTGTTTTGGCGAATCCCAGACCCGGATCGAGCATGATCGCATCGGACCGGATCCCCGCCGCGATCGCATTGGCCTGCAGGTTTTCCAGCGCGTCGGCAACTTCCGTCACCACATTTTCATAGTGCATCAGTTCGGCCTGGCTGCGCATGGTCTGCGGCGTTCCGCGCATGTGCATCAGCACCACTGCGCCATCGAATTCCGCCACGGTCGCGGCCATGGCCGGATCGAATGTCAGACCGCTGACATCGTTGATGATATCGGCTCCGGCTTCGAGCGAAGCGCGGGCAGGGGCGGCTTTGCGGGTGTCCACACTGATCACCGCATCGGGTTTGCGTTCCAGAATACCGCGGATGACCGGAACCAGACGCGCTGTCTCGACTTCCGCCGGGACTTCGGCCGCGCCGGGCCGGGTCGATTCCGCGCCGAGATCCACGCCGGCCGCGCCCGCTTCGAACATGCGCAGCGCTTCCTCCACCGCGGATCCGGCATCCGGATATCTGCCGCCGTCGCTGAACGAGTCCGGAGTCAGATTCACGATCCCGAATACGGCCGGGACCGGGCCGGACAGGTCCAGCTGCGGTTTGGTTTTATTCCTCAGTTTCAGAATCATCTGCGGAACCCTCCTCAGGAGCGGATTCCGGGGCAGGGGATTCCGTTTCCGGAGCGGCCGCATCGGCTGTCACCGGGGCATCGCCCGTGATCGGGGCGTCGTCCGGCAGCTGGCCGTCTTCCGCTTTCGGCACATCCGGCTGTTCGACTTCCACCACCACGGAGGCGCCGGTGATCCGGTCGTTCTTGCGCAGATCCATGATCTTGACGCCCTTGGAATTCCGTCCCACCAGCCGGATCTCATCCACTTTCATCCGGGAGATCAGACCGCGTTCAGTGGTCAGGATCAGTTCGTCGCCGTGTTTCACGCGCAGGGCGGCGATCACTTCTTCGCCCGGACGGAGATTGACGTTCTTGACGCCCTTGGCGCCGCGGCGGGTCAGGCGGTAGCCTTCCACGTAGCTGCGCTTGCCCATGCCGCCGCTGGTGATGACCAGCAGCTGCGGACGGCCGTCGTCTTCGAGCGCGGTATCGTCTTCGGCGCCTTCCTCAGCTGCAGTTTCCTCGGGTTCTTCAACTTCCGGAACTTCGGCTTCGGGCGCTTCCGGCGCATTTTCATCGGCCGGAGCGGTTTCTTCGCCGGTCGGCGGATTTTCCGCCGGCACCACTTCCATGCTGACGATGTAATCGCCTTCGATCTTGAAGCGGATGCCGGTGACGCCGCGGGTCACGCGGCCCAGCCGGCGCACATCCTGTTCCACGAAGCGGCAGGCCATGCCTTTGGCGGTGGAAAGGATGATCTCGCTCTTCCCGTCCGTAATCGCTGCGCCGATCAGGTCGTCGCCCTCGTCGATGACGATGGCGCGCAGTCCGCGGTTGGCCAGGTGACGGAAGTCGGAAAGGCGCGTTTTCTTGATGACGCCGTTGCGGGTGGCCATGACGATCGCATAGTCCGGATTGTCGAACATGGACCGGTTCAGAGTCAGCATGGCTTTGACCTTTTCGCCCGGTTCGATCTTGATCAGGTTGATGATCGCCTTGCCCTTGCCGGTGCGGGCGCCTTCCGGAATGTCGTAAACGTTCATCCAATACATGTAGCCTCGGTCGGTGAAGTAGAAGATCAGGTCGTGGCTGTCCGCATTGAAGAGGTGTTCCACATGGTCCTCGTCCTTGGTTTCCATGCCGATGACGCCGACGCCGCCGCGGTGCTGCGTGCGGTAGGTATCGGCCGGAACGCGCTTGATGTAGCCGGTGTTGGAAACCGTGATCACGCAGGAATGACGCGGGATCAGGTCGGCGTAATTCAGGTCGCCTTCGTCGTAAGTGATCTCGGTGCGGCGCTTGTCGGCGTATTTGGCCTTGACTTCCAGCAGTTCGGTCTTGATGACGCCGAGCCGGAGTTCGCGGCTGGCCAGCAGGCTCTTCAGGTAATCGATCAGCTTCATCAGTTCGTCGTATTCGTTCTGGAGGTCCTCGATCGCCAGTCCGGTCAACTGATACAGCCTCATGTCGAGGATCGCGTTGGCCTGGATCTTGGTGAATCCGAAACGCGCGATCAGGGCGGGCTGCGCTTCTTCGCGGTTGCGGGATGCGCGGATGATCTTGACCACTTCGTCGATGTTGCGGACCGCGATCAGCAAGCCTTCCAGAATGTGGGCGCGGGCTTCCGCTTTCGCCAGCTCGAACCGGGTCCGGCGGGTCACCACTTCCAGACGGTGGTCGATGAACGCCTGCAGGATCTGGCACAGGTTCAGCGTGCGCGGACGGTTGTGGTCGACCACCAGCATCTGGCAGCCGAAGATGCTTTCCATCTGCGTATGGGCGTAAAGCTGGTTCAGGACCACGGTGCCCATCGCGCCGCGCTTGATCTCGATGACGATCCGGATGCCGGTCCGCAGACTGGTCTCGTCGCGCAGATCGGAAATCCCGGTGATCTTTTTCTCCCGGACCAGTTCGCCGATCTTCTTGACCAGCATTTCCTTGTTCACTGCATACGGGATCTCATGGACGATGATGAATTCCTTGCCGTTTTTCTCGACGACTTCGGCTTTGGCGCGGATCTTGATCACGCCGTGACCCGTTTCGTAAAGGCTGCGGATCGGATCCAGCCCGCAGATGATCGCACCGGTCGGGAAATCCGGACCGGGCAGGAACTGCATCAGTTCGCGCACCGAGGCGGCGGGATTTTCCAGCAGATGCACCGTGGCGTCCACCACTTCGCCGAGGTTGTGCGGCGGAATGTTCGTGGCCATGCCGACGCCGATACCCATGCTGCCGTTCACCAGCAGATTCGGGAACTTGGCCGGCAGCACTTCCGGTTCATTCGTGTCTTCGTCGAAGGTCGGGATCATGTCTACCGTATTTTTGTCGATGTCCGCCAGCAGTTCTTCGGTGAAGCGTTCCATCCGGCACTCGGTGTAACGGTAAGCCGCCGGCGGGTCGCCGTCGATGCTTCCGAAGTTGCCCTGGCCGTCCACCAGCGGCATGCGCATGGAGAAATTCTGTGCCATACGCACCAGCGTGTCGTAGACCGAGGCATCGCCGTGCGGGTGATATTTACCGATCACTTCGCCGACCACACGGGCGCTCTTCATGTGCGGACGGGATTTGACCAGTCCCAGCTGACGCATCGCAAACAGAATGCGCCGGTTGCAGGGCTTGAGGCCGTCACGCACATCCGGGATCGCCCGTCCCACGTTTACGCTCAGCGAATACTGCAGATACGCAGTATGCATAATGTCTTCGATATTGACGGGAATATCCCGTTTCTCGACCGAACCGCCAGTTTCTTCACTCATGGAATTATTCCTTCCGGTAAAAGTTTCCGTTTTCTATTGATTATGAAATATACACCGGTTTTCGTGCAAATCAAGCCTGCGCGCGTACGCGCATGCGAAAAAATCCGCATTTTTTTGCGCTTTTTCCGGAAAAAACAGAAAATCCATGACCTTCCGGTATGGACAGATCATGGATTTTTCCCAAAAATAACGGCTGAACCGGTCAGCGGATCCCTTTGGTCGCTTCGATCCAGGCCTGTGAGAACAGCGCATGGCCGGCAGTGGTCGGATGCACTCCGTCCTTCAGCCAGTATTCCTGCGGAGCGCGTTTCAGCGCGTCGTTCAGGATCGACTGCAGCGGAATGAAGACGGTATCGAATTCCTTTGCCAGTTCTTTCACGACGGCGCGCCGTTCATCCATTTCCGGAAGCCAGTTCGGCAGAACCGCCCCGAATGGCAACACAAAAGGCTCCAGCAGGACCAGCTTCGTATTCGGACACACCTCGCGCGTCCATTCCAGCAGCATGCGGTAGAATTTCGCGTAACGCGGCACTTCCACCCCGTTCTGGAACGCCGATTCATGCCAGGTGTCGTTCACCCCGATCAGAATGCTCAGAATATCCGGTTTCAGATTCAGCGCATCGCGTTTCCAACGGGCATAAAGATCCACCACCCGGTGGCCGCTGATCCCGCGGTTGTACATCTGCCAGTCCTTTTCCGGTTCCGCCAGACGCAGCGCCGCCATGGTCAGGAACGGATAGCCGATCCCCATGCCTTCATTGGCTTTCAGATTCGCATAATCTTTGTTGGCGCCGGCATCCGTGATGGAGTCGCCCTGAAATACGATCACCTTAGACATTTTACCGTTCGGTTCCCTTTTCGTTTACAGATTTTTCCCCAGCGCTTTGGACAAAGTCGCTTTGAGTTTTTCGCGGTTCGCCGGCGCCATTTCGCACAGCGGCAGACGGTATTCTTCCCGGATCATGCCCAGCATCGCCATCGCCGCTTTCACCGGGATCGGATTCGATTCGATGAAGAGGTCCTTGAACAGACGGTAATATTTGCGGTGATACTTCAGCGCCGTCGCGAAATCGCCTTTCGCACAGGCGTCCACCATTGTCTTGAGTCCCGCCGGAATGATGTTCGAGGCCACGCTGATCACACCCTTTGCCCCGACCGACATCATCGGCACCGTCAGACTGTCATCCCCGCACATGATCGGAATGTCGCATAGCGAGGCGATTTCGGATACCCGTTCCACCGAGCCGCCCGCTTCCTTGACGCCGAGGATGTTCGCGTTTTTGGAGAGCCGCGCTATCGTCTCCGGCGCGATTGCCGTGCCCGTCCGCCCTGGAACATTGTAAAGCACCAGCGGAATGCCGCATTTGTCCGCGATCGTGGCGAAATGACGGTAAAGTCCTTCCTGCGTCGGCTTGTTGTAGTACGGCGTCACCTGGAGCGAGCAGTCCGCGCCTTCTTCCTTCGCATGTTTCGTCAGCTCGATCGCTTCCTCGGTCGAGTTCGCGCCGGTTCCCGCCATGATATAGCATTTCTTGTTCGCCGCCGCTATCGCTTCGCTGATCACTTTCATGTGCTCGGAGGTCGACAATGTGGGAGATTCCCCGCTGGTCCCGACCGGCACGATCCCGTCCACGCCGCCTGCAACCTGCAGCGCCACCAGTTCGCGCAGCTTGCCGTAGTCCACGGCCCCGTTGGCGAACGGCGTCACCAATGCTGTGTAAACACCTTTCAGTTCCATTTCCTTCACCTTATGTTGAATTCCAGTTGAACTCGTTTTTACAGTTCGATTTCTCCCGCAAAAGCCTTTTCGGCCGGCCCGGTCAGAAATACACCCGTTAACATACTGCATTTTTTCAAAATTTCAACTTCGATACGGTCTTTTCCGCGGCAAAGAAAGCAAACTTTTTCGCCGAAACCGCAAAATTGATGCAGAACCACCCCCGCCGACGCGCATCCCGTCCCGCATGCCAGCGTTTCATCTTCCACCCCGCGCTCATAGGTCCGGATCAGCACCGGCCCGGCCTGAGCCGGGGAAACGAAACTCACAAAATCCGCATTCACGCCCGCCGGCTGAAACTTCGGATGATAACGCAGGAACGCTCCCTCGCGCCGGACATCGGTCTGTTCCACGTCTTGGCGGACCGCGATGGCATGCGGCACGCCGACCGTCCCCTTGTAAACCGTTTCGCCGGATTCCAGCCTGACCGCCTGAAACGGTTCGAGGATATCCAGCGAAATTTTCACCTCGGTCCCGGCCTCGTTGATGATTTCGGTGTCATGGGGACCGTCATCGCCGAGCAGACGGACTTTTTTCCGGCCGCCGGCGAGCTTATGACGATACACGAACGAGGCGGCGCAGCGCAGTCCGTTTCCGCACATCGCGGCGTGGGACCCGTCCGAATTGAAGTAACGCATGCGCGGTCCGCCGGACTCCGGATCGGGGCTGATCAGGATCAAGCCGTCGGCGCCGATCCCTTTATGCCGGTCGCAGACCGACCGGATGAAATCCGCCGCGGACGGCCAGTTGCCTGCGGAATTGTCGGCCAGGATGAAATCGTTTCCCGCGCCGTGCATTTTATCGAAATGAAGTTTCATGAGATTCCTCCGCCGAGTAAACATAGCCGTTATTTCGCAAATATCAAATAATCTTGCAAAAAAAACGGGATTTATTATTGTAATTTCGTCGAAACGGATTACATTACGTCAACAAAGCGCCCTGGTAGCTCAGAGGATAGAGCAACTGCCTTCTAAGCAGTGGGTCGTGGGTTCGATCCCCGCCCGGGGCGCCACTTTAGTTGTAACTCGTTGATATTCAACGACTTATGTATGATTTTGGTAGCCCAGTTTTGAGGCGGAAACGCCGAAAGAAGCCGGGCTTTTCCGTTCTCCGAATTCTCTGTTTGAGTTCAAAGCCGGAGATTTTCTCCTGAGAGAAACCGCGAAATTCTCCGTTTTGCGAATTTCGGGGTCACACCGATTTTGAGGTGAACAGAGAAAAATCCATGTGTCCACGTTCCGGAAACGGAGAAAAATGCCGCCCATTCTTTGCCAAATCCGAACCGCCCCGTGTCCCCGGTTCGGATTTGATGAAATATGCACGTGCATTTATCATAATTCCCGTATTAAATTTTCGGCGTTTTTTACGATTCCGCAATGCAGAAATGCGGCCGCAGGGGAATTACCATCGGTAAAGAAATATCCGGCTTTTGAATGCGGGATGAACGGATACGTGCCGTCAGCTTCAAAAACATTTCCTGACACTTCCGCTTTGGCTGCAGACATGATCGAGACAAGCGGACGCTCCGCAGCCCGGAAACGATTGTTTTTCACCGAGAACTGGCCATGATGTTCGCATCCGGTTCAAGCAAGATCAATGCTTTCGCCCCAGGCGAGGATCTGCATTCGCCCCAAACGATACCATTGCTGAAAATCTTTGTACAGTTCATTATAACACTGCGTGGCAGGACCGCTTTTTCCGAAGGCACGGTGACTGAATTCCCATTCATGGATCGGGATGAAACGGCAGGAAAATTTCTTTCCGAGAACATCGACTGGATCATCCCCGCTCGTAAAATAGGGGGTGAGGAACGCATAGTCCGCCGTTTTTTTCCAAGACCTCAGCTTGTCCATGCAGGCATCGAACCCCTCTTTGTGATAAATATCCCCGCGGCTGAAGACGTTTTTCCCGTTGGAGAGCGTGAAAAGATACATGGCGCAGTCCAGGCCGCCGGAGGCGTCGCCCTGCCAGTTCAGAAAAGCGCGGCAATGGTCTGAGCGGAGTTTTTCCGCCGGAACGGCCCCGCAGATCATCCAGCGGCGAATAGATTCCGCCGGCATGACGATCCGTTTTCCCCTGCGGGCGAGCGTGTCGCAAAGCGAAGGCGAAATGTGATCCGAATGGGAATGGGTGCAGTAATATTCATCAATGATGTCTGCAAGTTTCCGAATCTGGCCGGGACGCAGTAAAATTTCTGTTCTGCCCTGAACCGGAACGCAGCCGTCGTTGACATCGACGGCAAATGTTCTTGCGTCCGATTTGATGATGATTCCGGAACTGTAAAATTTCCAGAGCCGCGGAGTTTTCCCGTGATACGCTTTGATTTCCGTCAGTGCGGCATCGACCCGTTCCCGGTAAAATCTTCCGAGCGCTGCTGAAATCTCGGAATCCGGTTCGCCGAAAATCGTGTCCAGGCGGCGCAGGATGTTTTCCCGTTCCGGCGACACGGCGAAAACCGGCGGTATGTTTTTCAGTTCATCGAATGTTGCGGTCAGTTCCAAATATTTCATGACATCCTTCTTTTCCTTCAGAAGTTTGGTTCCATTATGTTTTCCAAAGGGTAACACCCTTGATCCCGTACGGAGCAGAGTCAGCGATGAAATTGCCGAATTGCGGGAAAAGTTCGATTTCAAGCAGATTGTCCCTGGCCCCGCAGAATTTTTCAATGCCGAGAAAATGGGGGGATCCGAACAGGAATCCCGCCTCTTTCCCGTTAATCCGGATTCTTGCGGCATTTGCGGAATTGATTTCCAGCTGAGCAAACTTTCCAGAGAAATGGTATGTATATGTGATTTTTCCGCAGTAATTCGGCCAGCCCGCCGCGGCAAGATCGCAGTGTCCGGCCGGCAGCTGAGGCGTGCGGAGGACGAAACTTTCCGCATCGGCTAGAAATTTTCCTTTGAGAAAAACCGGTTCTCCGATTCGTCCCTGAACGGTGTTTTCTCCCGTCCGGAAAATTCCGCGGCAGGGAATTTCCAGAATGCCGCAGTCATAGCGTGAAACCTTTCCGTCCGACGGGGAAAACCGTCTGCCGTTGATCCTGATTCTGGAAATGTCCGCACGTTCCGCCAGAAATGCCGTGACGGACGCCCCGGATTCCAATGTGACGGTGTCCGTTTCGCCCGGCATGATGCGGCGGATATTGCCATCGCTGAAGACCACGGAAGCAGGGGAAAGACGGATGAAGCGGGTGTACTCAGCATACTGCGAAGAGGAAAGTTCCAATGTCGGAGCGGAAAAATCCGGGGACATAAGCATGAGCGCCGCACCTTTTCTCAGCAGCAGCCGATTCAGATCGCCCGGCCGGGTGCTGATGCGCTTCCCCGCGGCCGGATCATAGAGGACCGCTCCGGAGTCCTCCGGCTGCAGTTCGATCCCCGGATGAAGGTCACGCCCGGAAAGATTCAGCAGTAAATATTCCCGGCAGTTTTTCACTTTTCGTCTCGAAACGAAAATCTCTTCGCTGCCGTCTCCGGTCAAAGCCAGGTCCGGGGACAGGAAACCGACGGCATCCGCCGGGGAAAGAACCGTTCCGCCCCGGTGTCCGAATTTTTTCAGCAGATGTTCCAGCGTATCGGAAAGCGGCAGTTTTTCCGGCCGGATCACCTTACGGTATTCCATGGCGCCGACCCGGATCGCTCCGCTGCGGGTAAGCAAGGCATGGCTGTTGAGGATCGTTTCATCGAGAATATCGAATCCGATGTGACGGCGGGTCAGTTTCAGAATCAGTTCCGCAAGCGCAAATTCCGCCCGGTTGACGGGCGTATCCGGTTCGCAGGTCAGAGCCTGACGGGAGATGTCCGAAAGTTTCGGCAGGGACAGCAGCGAAGACGGATAGATCAGCAGCGTTTCCGTATCGTATTTTCCTCGCCGGAGAAGTCCGGCAAGACGGGTCCACATCCGGTTCGTTTTCCCGAAGACAGGGAACATCGGCTGCTGATAGGACCACGATGGCGGACAGTCCCGTTTGGCAACACCCGCAACGGTATAATAATATGCGTGATGGGTGATAAGATTGACACCCTGGGAAAGTTCGAAGAGCATCTGGGGCTGCACAAAGTCCGGCGTACAGTCCCAACCGAGAAATGCAAGGGTTTCCGAGGAAAAGTTCCCGTCCGCAAAACAGCGGGCGGCAGATGCCGCAAGTTTGAAGGTCAGCAGGGGCAGTGAGCGCTTGTGCGTGTCCCGGATCCGGACGCGGTCGGGATCATGCGCCGCGGAACGCGCCAGATAGCGGTGATCCCGCATTTCCGTGAAGAAATCGTCTACGGATGGAATGTCTTCCGTATGATAAAACGGCTGTGCAGAGGCGAAATTCCGGACGGTCTGCGCCAAAGGTCCTTCGTCGCCGCATAAATGTCCAAGATAATTCAGTCCGTTCCGGTGACACCATTCCATCTGCGGACGGACAAAATTTTCCAGGAAGAGCCGTTGTGCGGCAAGATAGAAGAATTTCCGCGCATCGGCACTTTCCGGAGTGTCCAGCGCAATGTGTCCCAAAATCGTTTTCAGCGGACGCCCCTGACGGAGACATTCTTCTTCCAGCGCCGGACTGAACACATAACCCGGCACATGAAACATCTGGAATGCAAGATCATCCGTGTAGACCGCCTGAATGACATCGCCGAAATACCGTTTCAGCCGTTCATATTTGCGGTGCGTCATATCCATGAAACGGCGGCAGGTTTCCGGATGAAGGACATCCACGTGAAGGGGGTGCCCGGTCAAGACGAACCGCAGGAGTTTTGTTCCTGGCGGGACGGCCGTCTCATCGACCGGGGTTCCCGGCGCATCCGGGCGATATGCGGCATACGCGGGATTCCCGGGATCGGCTTCCTCCATTCTCGGGAAAAGGGTTTTCTGGATGAGGTGCGGATATTGTTTCTGCACACGTCTGCCCGCATTGCCGCTGGGATAGCCGTCTTCATCGTAGATCCAGATCTTCATTCTCAGCCTGCGGGCTTCCGCACATACGCTTTCGAACAGCGCAAACCACAACTTGCCCAGATAGGGGATCTGGTTGCCCGTCCGGGAATGGATCACAACGCCCCGGCATCCGCCGCGCTTGAACAGCCGCAGCTGCCTCAGCAGTTCCATTTCCTCCTGTTCACCGTTCCAGAACCAGAACGGATAAACGCCCGGTGCCGGGAGCGGCGGGGTGGGAGAGATGTTCAAATCCCGCCGACCGTTTGGAACGACGGATACATGTGCAAACCGGTTCATTGGAGAGCGTTGGGGTCCTTATAGTTTTTGGGAATTTTCGGCCATCCGCCTTTCGAAGTCGCCGGTACGGTGCGGAGTTTCAGTCCGAATTCCATTTCTGTGGCGAAGATCCAATCGACTGCACCGATCTCGGAGAGTTTCTTCCTGAGTGACAGCATTTTTTTGCGTTCTGCGAGATATTCTGCGGTGCGCCCAGTGGGTTTCTTCCAGTACAAATTCATGCAGACTGTGTTCTGTCGGACATATTCAAGTCCGCCGCGCAGGAACTGAACCCGTTCCAGAGCCTTCGGATCCTCCTTCCCGATCAGTTTTTCCGCCTCGACGAGGAAGGCTTCCGCGGGTTTCAGATATTCCTCGGAATAAAGGAACGGCCATGCGTCCATCAACCAGAACATCGGGCCGTTGCGGATCCATTTATGTTTTGCGAGTTCCTGTTTCAACAGCCCGTCGCCGAGCCCGTCGGTGAATTCTCCGTTTTTCGATCCGAAGATCTTGTAGGTGTGCTGTTCCCAGTAATTCAAATACTTGACGATTTCCGGCGCACCTTTTCCGAATGCCGAGGCGAACTCTTTCTTGATGTCTTCCATGGTCAGGTCGGAACGGTTCAACAGCCGGATGTAAGCATAGTTCGTGAAACCGTCGAGGGCCCAGTGTTTTACAAGGCGGTCCAGCTCATACCCGACGATCCCGCTTGCTTCCGCAGTACGGATATATTTTTCCATCGGCTTCAAAGGCATATACGGAAGACAGTAGCCCACATGCTGCCAGTTGGGGCGGAGGAACAGCACGCCGCCGGACCTCGTCCACTGTTTCATGATGTTGTATTCTTTGACGTTGAAGATGTTGAATCCGGGGACAACTCCGACGAGGAAGCCGGGGATCAGTTTCTTTCCTTCCGGGAAATTGCGGTACGCGTCATACCCGAAAATGCAGGCGCGGGCTTTCGGATTTTCCTTCTGCATACGTGAAAGCATCTTGTTCCAGAAATCCACATAGCGGCCGGTGACCTGAACTTTGCCGAGCCAGATATCTTCCGCACTTGCGTTCTGAATTTCTGGCGGATCCAGTTTGCGGCATTCCGGACAGCAGCAGTCGCCTTTCCCGTCTGTGGGGATCAGAAGCGGGGTGATGTCCGGCTTCCCGGATTCCCGCCAGCGTTCCATGAGAAAATCCGCGGTCCCCGGATTGCTCATGCAGAACTTGGCATAGCCGGGCTTCTCCCAATAGGCTGTTTCACCTTTCGGATTCTTGGCGAAAATTTCCGGATGATCCTTCTGATATTTGTTCCAGTACATGAAAACCCGATCCTGAAATGCAAGACGAATACGCGCGCACTGACGGTGCATCAGCAGATATTCCGTTACGGCAAGAGTGTCTTTGCCCGGCCGATACCACGGATGGCGGTATTCGTATTTTGGCTGAGTCCGGAACACATAGTTGTCCGGCAGGGAGATGTTCGAATGTTTCGGGTAATAGCGGCCGCTCTCTCCGGGCCACAGAATGCGCACGCCGAGAACGCGGTCCATGAATTCGGTCACCGCGAAAAGTTCCGCGGGACTGAACCGGCGCGGATCGATGTCATTGACAGGCGGCTGAGGCGCGCCGTAAACGCGAAGTTTCGGCTTGTCCCAGTTGCGGCCGTTGAAGAAGACGTCACGTCCCTTCACGGCAACGACATTTTCCTCGTCTTTCATGGTTTCGTGTCCGAAGCCCGCCTCCGTGGCATACTTGCAGTTGCCCACGATCAGGCGGGTCATTTTCGGATCGACGCTCTGCAGCTTGTCCGCATCCACGATCTGAAGATCGGCTCCGCTGCATTCGAGGATCGCTTTGTGCAGTTCGCGTACCGCCATTTCGCAGGCGCGTCCGGTGTTGCCCCGGACAATGACGGCGCGGGCCTGTCCGTTTTCGACGATCGGGACATTTGCCGCTGCTGCGCCGAGGCAGAGAATGCCTAGCAGTGCGGAAAAGATTTTTTTTGACATGAAAACCTCCTTTTATGGTTGATGGCGGAATTTCGCCGCCTTTTGAATTTATCAATTATTCCTGTTAAAATTCGTGAATCCCGGCCTGAACCTTTTTCCCGCCAAACGATGCTTCCGAATGGTCCGGCACAGAGAGCCGGTAATGTCCAGGTTCAGTCATTTCCAGTTTGACCGGACCGTGCAAGGTCGGTGTTTTGAGTTTGAAATGTGTCAGAGCGCCGGGTTTCGGATCGACAATGAATCTCCGGAAACCGGGTCCCGTCGGACGGATCCCGGCGATGTGCCGCACAATGATGTTCGCGGGCGCTGCGCCCCATGGGTGGCTCCAATCTTGATACGGATCGACCGTATCATCCCAGGTTTCCATCGTGATCGTGGCCCCTTTGGCAATCATATTGTTCCAGGAGCGGAGTCCGTCGGAAAGCAACAGCTTCAAACCGTGATCCTCCAGTCCGTTCAAATAACAGCATTCCAGCAGGAACTGCGCGCCGAACACGCTGCAGGCCATGCCCTTGTTCTGAAGCATCGCCAGGTGGACGGCTTTTTCCGATTCCTCCGCCACATTCCACAGGACCGGGAATATGCAGCTGTGCAAGGCGGTGTGATCCGAGTCGGGATTGTCCACGAACCGACCGTTTTTGAGCATGTTCGCCCGGATGGCTTTCCGGGACCGTTCCGCCGCAAACCGGAAAACGGGGACATCTTTTTCTTTGCCAAGCAGGGCAGCGATTTCCCCGGCCCGGCGCAATGCCATATACTGCCAACAGTTCGGGACCAGATTCCAGACGCCGAATTCATAACCGTCCCGTTCGCATCTCGGCCAGTCCACAATGTCCCGGATCTTTCCGCCGTTGCCGAACCCGGGGGAATTATACCCGGCCGGCAGTTTTTCCGCATCCAGAAGCCCGTTTTCGCAGACGGCATCCAGCAGGAGGTTTTTTTTCATCGGTTCATACCAGTCGCGGACACTTGCCAGATCCCCGGTGTAAAGGATATAATCGTGTATGATCGGGATCATTGCCAGCCGCCATTCCGTCGGCCAGGTGGGAAATGCGAACAGCCGGTCGATCGTGTCCCGTGCGATTTCCGCATTGCACTGGCAGGCAAAATAACTGAGCTGGTTGATGTAGGTGTCTCCCTCGTAGGCCTGCCGTTCGCGGTTGCCGTCGATGAAAATCCCGAAAGGCGTTGTCGCTTTCATGGTATGCTTGCAGAATTCCCAGATCCGGTCGAGAGAAGCTGAACTGCTTCCGAAATCCGCTGCGGAATCGTCGAATTCCCCGTAATAGGCGTGCTGGTATGCCTTGACTTCGCCTGCGCAGCCGCGGACCTCCGCATACCGGAACGGCACCGCATTGGGTTCCAACGCGAGAGTTCCCTTGTTGTAGCCCGGATGGGTCATCGTCATCGCAATACGGTTGACTCCCGGTCTGAGTCTGACCGTCTGTTCCTGATAGGTCTTGAACTGTCCCGGACTGCGTTCGATCCGGCCGGAGGGATCCCGCATTTCCCCAACGGCCAGAATGATATCCCGGGCCGCTTCTGTTTCGGTTTCTATTTCCAGAACGGCAAAATAATGCTTTCCGAAATCGAAAAAAAGATCGTCTGTCGGTCCGGAAACGGTGACCGGTGGGATCCAAATATCAGTTTTCTTCATGATTCGAACAATGATCCTGCATTTTTGCTTCAATCGGGCCAATTGTAACGCCATGGCCATACAGTATTGTTCACATTGATGACCCGACGAGGTTCCACGTGCCAGTCTGCCATGGAAACGTTGGCGCATGAACTATGCCGGAAGCCGATATCGTCTTCGACCGGAGAGTAAAAAGTCCTCCAGTTTCCAGGTTGGTTGACAAGAAAACTACTGCTTTCATTACTGGACCGGTCAGCATAAATCAGCAGTTTCGATGGTTTACGGATATTGACGGGACGGGCAAGACATTTCAGCGGTGTTCCTGATGTAAAAGTCGATGGCAGCCAAGTATTATAAGAATAGCTGGTGGATTTGCTCCAGGCGGAAATCCAATCGTATTTACGTGTGTCGGAGGGGCATTTCAAAAAGCTGACAGGGGCTCGGAATTTGACCCAATCCTTGGCATCAAGACTGTTGAAATCACCATTTGCCCCGAGCCACATGATCCAAGTTTTGCCCGAAGGGGCGTTCCCTGGGAAGAAAGCTTCGAAGTCACTCCAATACATTGCGGTGTAAAGCCCCAGAGTTTTCAGGTTGTTGGTACAGCTGATGCTGCGTGCCTTTTCCCGTGCCTTGTTCAGCGCCGGCAGCAGCATTCCCGCCAGAATCGCTATGATTGCGATCACCACCAGGAGTTCTATCAAAGTAAAAATACGGCAAACTGATGGTATGATTTCCCATTTTTTACTTGTGCTGATCCTCATTGGGTTCCAGCCGGACTGTTTCCGTTTCTGTGATCTGATTTTCATTTTCTCAAACTCCTCTTGTTTTGTTCACTCCGGGGCGGCACGACTCGGATGGTATTTGAAAAATCTGGAATATATTATAATGTTTTCTTAAATTTTTACCTTGACAAAATTGCTTATTTATGGTATAATAGTGCCAAACAGGAGATATGATGATGGATTACACCCTGCATTACCGGTTAAAACAATTCATCCCGACGCGTACAATGCCGCTGGGCATCATCCACATGCCGTCGGGAAAGGAAGCCAGAAAAAAGTTTCATAACCATAATTACAGTGAAATTGTGCTGATCCTCGGGGGCAGCGGAATTCATTTTTTCAACGGGAAACAATATCCTATAAAAGCCGGCGATATCCTGATCGTCCATCCGGAAGCCGTTCATGGTTATGATCACCAGGATCTGGAACTGGTTAATATCATTTTCGATGCCCGTCAACTGATGCTTCCGATACTGGACGGCACGTCGATGCCGCTGTTCCGAAAGATTTTTCCCGACAAACAAAGCGGTTTTCACGGGCAGCCCGAACCGGTCCTGTCGCTGCAGCCGGAAGAACAGAGCAATATTTACGGCATCATCCAGCGTATAGCAGATGAACTCAAAATCTGCCGTTCCGGCTGTAATCTTTTCAGCATGGCATTGTTTATCGAAATCATTATTATCTTATGCCGTCTGCATCAGAAGAATGTCCAGCCGCAGGATTCGCCGCCGCAACGGATCGGGGAAACCATCGAATATATGAACACGCATTATCAACAGCCGATTTCCACAGTACAGCTGGCAAAAATCGCCTGCCGGTCACGAAGGAATTTCTTCCTTCATTTCAAAAACACGGTGGGGTGCACACCGATCCAATATCTGATCCGGATCCGGGTCAGCCGGGCCATGGAACTGCTGCTTTACACCGAAATGCCGGTCAGTGATATCGCTGCCAGATGCGGATTTTCCGACAGCAATTATTTCTGCAAGACTTTCCGGGCGCAAACAGGATTTTCGCCGCTTCAATACAGGCAGAGAAAACGCTGATGCACAAACGTAACCTCATGCAGCAGATTTCGTGTTACAGTCCCGATGTTCAGATTGCTCGTTTCCCATGATGCAGTTGTCGATGCTGAAATTTCCGGGATTCTGAAAAATTATTTAGACTCCGGCTTCCAACGGAGGTAGCGAGTCGTCGGCTTCAGACAATGCCGAAAACAGCGGCCTTTCGGGCTTTTCCAGCCCGATTGAACCGAATCCCGGCTGATGATCCGGGAAAGCGGCGTTGTGCCGGGAGCGGCTCCATAATCAGCCTTGCAGGGAAAGAAAGGATGCCGACTTTCCCCGGTCGGCAGGCGGGATCCGATGTGTGCGGTGTGCGTCGTGGTAGGCGGCGTATACATTGCCGCGAGTTTGCTGAAAATCCAGCGGGTTATTGCAAAATACTCCGGACGAGGGCGGTGATCAGACAGGCAAAAAAACTGGTGATGCATCAGGCAACAGCAATGGGAC
>SUWI01000054.1 GCA_015061565.1 Lentisphaerota bacterium | reverse complement strand
GAACACCAGCGTCAGCGCGAGCGCGGTCCACAGTCCGCCGCCCATGAACGGTTCATGCAGCAGCTGCTTGTAGCCGAACGATTCCGCGGCGACCGTCTTGTTTTCCGGATCGACCGTGCGGAGCAGGAGCAGTCCCGTGGCAGTTACGCCCAGCGACTGGCCGAATTCGGCAATGGCACGTTCGAACCACGCTTCCCTGAAGAGGCGCGGCGCCAGATATACCACCAGGATCACGCTCCACAACGTGCCGGCGATGACCAGGACGAGCAGCGGTTTCCAGTTCGCCGCCACCACCGAGATCTGGATCGTGGCGACCGCGGAAACCACCAGAAAATCCAGCGCGCCGCCGGCCAGTCTCTGCATCTGGCCGTGGTCGATCAGCACATGCGCTTTGACCTCTTCCATGACTTTCTGCAGGATCAGTCCGCCGATCATGCAGAGCGGAAAGAGCGGGAAGCCGCTGAAGATCCGTTTCCCCGTGCTGCCGGGGAAAAGTAGGATTTCCAGATATTGGAACCCTCTCAGCATGCCGTAACCGATCAGGATCGCCAGTCCGATCAGGGCGATATGCCAGGCGAGGGAGTCGATCGAATCGCAGAACACCGTTTGTTTTCCGGCATTGGGGCGTTCTTTCGGGTGGTAGATCCCCCGTTGTTCGAGCTTGTTGCGGTCCCCGAAGGTGCGCACATTGGCGACGACGCCTTTGCGGTGCGCCCAGTTGACCAGCACCATGCCGACCACGATCCCCAGCACCATGCCCGCGGTCGCCATCGTGTAGCCCAACGCGATCCCGTCGCTCCATTTGAACGCTTCAAAGGTCGAGGTCAATCCTCCGACCGTGCCGTGTCCACCCTGAAATCCGATCTCCAGCAGATTGCCGAAAGCCGCCGGCACCCCGAAATACGGCATCAGCAGAAAGCCGCACAGTCCGAGTCCCAGCACATACTGTCCCCACGCGAGCAGCTGCCCCATGCACAGCTGCGGCAGGGCGAGGTTCCAGACCTTTTTGAACGACGGCACCACCTTTCCCAGAAACAGAGAAGCGAACACCACATTGATCAGGAATCCCGGCAGCTGTTTCATCCCGACGATCCAGTCATTCGGGATATATTCGCGGAATACCGAGATCAGAACCAGTCCGACCAGTCCTCCCACTACGGAGCTGGGCAGATAAAGCCGCTGCAGGATCGGGAGAGCCACCCGGAGCAGTTTCCCCAGCACCAGCAGCACCGACAAGAGACAGAAAATGATGACCGCATTCATTGATTCAATATCCTTTCCGTATCATTCAATAGCAAAATGGTATTGTAATTTAGCACGTTTTTCCCTCTCGGCAAGTTTTTTCTCCGATTTTGCCGGAAAACGGCTGTCCGGCGAACCTGTCTGCAGAAAGACGGAATGCCGGTTTCCCGCTGTTTTATGAAGGTTTTTTGAGGAAAAAGCACTAAAAACCGGCGAAATAACTTGAATTTCAACCGCTTTGAGCGTATATTTCCCTTTTATAAAAAACATAATCTGATCAAGGAGATAAAAATATGGATTACGATTTCAGTGCGATCGAAAAGAAATGGCAGAAATACTGGCTCGAAAACAAGACTTTCAAGGCCGATGACTGCTGCAAAGACAAACAGAAACTCTATGTGCTGGACATGTTCCCGTATCCCAGCGGCGCCGGTCTGCATGTCGGGCATCCGGAAGGCTATACCGCCACCGATATTTTCTGCCGCTATAAACGGATGAAAGGTTTCAACGTGCTCCATCCGATGGGCTGGGATGCGTTCGGTCTGCCCGCGGAACAGTATGCGATCGAGACCGGGACCCATCCGGCGATCACCACGAAAAAGAATATCGAAACTTTTAAACGCCAGATCCAGTCTCTGGGTTTCAGCTACGACTGGGACCGCGAAGTCAATACCACCGATCCGAAATATTACCGCTGGACCCAGTGGATCTTCCTCCAGCTCTATAAGAAGGGGCTCGCCTACGTGGATGAAGTGCCGGTGAACTGGTGTCCCGCGCTGGGCACGGTGCTGGCCAACGAGGAAGTGATCGACGGCCGCAGTGAACGCGGCAACCATCCCGTGATCCGCAAGCCGATGCGTCAGTGGGTGCTCAAGATCACCGAATATGCGGAACGTCTGCTCAAGGATCTGGACGGCCTCGACTGGCCGGAAGGGATCAAGGAAATGCAGCGCAACTGGATCGGCCGTTCCGAAGGCGCGGAAGTCACGTTCCAGATCGCCGGAAGCGACAAGAAAGTCACGGTATTCACCACGCGTCCTGATACGCTGTTCGGCGCGACCTACATGGTGCTTTCGCCCGAACATGCGCTGGTCCCGGCCATCACCACGCCCGAATGCCGCAAGGCGGTCGAAGACTATCAGAAATTCGCCGCCTCCAAGAGCGATCTGGACCGCACCGGCCTCAACAATGAAAAGACCGGCTGTTTCACCGGCGCGTATGCGGTCAACCCGGTCAACGGCGACAAGATCCCGGTGTGGATCGCCGACTATGTGCTCAGTTCCTACGGGACGGGCGCGATCATGGCGGTTCCGGCGCACGATACGCGCGACTTCGATTTCGCGGTCAAGTTCAATATTCCGATCAAGTGCATCATCCAGCCCGACCCGAAGGAAGCCGCCGCGCTGAAGATCGACCCCGCGGATGTCTTTGCCGGCAAGGTCTGCTGGACCGGCGACGGCGAATCGGTCAACAGCGCCAACGATCAGGGGCTGGTCATCAACGGCATGAAAGTGGCCGAGGCGAAAGCCAAAACCATCGCCTGGCTGGCCGAACGCGGCATCGGCAAAAAGACGGTCAACTACAAGCTGCGCGACTGGCTGTTCAGCCGTCAGCGTTACTGGGGCGAACCGTTCCCCGTGATCATCATGGAAGACGGTTCGATTCGCCTGGAAGATGAATCGAATCTGCCGGTGACCCTGCCGGAACTGACCGATTTCAAGCCGTCCGGCACGGGTGAATCCCCGCTGTCCAAGGCGGCGGACTGGCTCAATTACACCGATCCGGTCACCGGCATGAAGGGTCACCGCGAGACCAACACCATGCCGCAGTGGGCGGGTTCCTGCTGGTATTATCTGCGCTATATCGATCCGCACAACGACAAACAGTTCGTCGATCCGGAAAAGGAAAAATACTGGATGCCGGTCGACCTGTATGTCGGCGGCGCGGAACATGCCGTGCTGCATCTGCTTTACGCCCGGTTCTGGCACAAGGTGCTGTATGACATCGGCGCGGTGTCCACTCCGGAACCGTTCCACAAGCTGGTCAATCAGGGCATGATCCTGGGCACGTCCTACAAGAACGCCCGCGGCGTCATCATCCCGAACGACAAAGTCGAATTCAAGGACGACGGCAATCCGTATGACAAGGAATCCGGAGAACAGCTCACCGCGTTCCCGGCCAAGATGTCCAAATCGCTCCGCAACGTGGTCAATCCCGACGAAGTGATCCGGCAGTACGGTGCCGACTCCATGCGGCTCTATGAAATGTTCATGGGTCCGCTGGAAGCGGTGAAACCGTGGAGCACCAAAGGCGTCGAAGGCGTGTTCCGTTTCCTCAAACGGATCTGGCGCATGATCGCGGAAACGCCGGTTTCCGATGCCGAGCTCACCAAGGAACAGCTCAAGATCCTGCATCAGACGATCCAGAAGGTCACCACCGATACGGAAACGCTGAACTTCAATACGGCGATCAGTCAGATGATGATTTTCGTCAACGAATTTTCCAAACTTTCCGAAATGCCGCGCGCGGCGGCGGAGCCGTTCGTGAAACTGCTCTCCCCCTATGCTCCGCATATCGCCGAAGAGCTCTGGGAAATCCTGGGTAATGCCGCTCCGGTTTCGCTGGCGCAGTGGCCCGCGTTCGATCCGGCCCTGCTGGTCGAAAACGAGGTGGAGATCCTGGTCCAGGTGAACGGCAAGCCGAAAGCCCGCATCATGATGCCGGCCGACGCCGATGCCGCCGCGATGGAAAAGATCGCCCGTGCCGATGCCGGGGTCCAGAGCGCCATCGCCGGCAAGAACGTGGTCAAAGTCATCTGCGTGCCCAAACGGCTGGTCAATCTGGTCGCCAAATAAGATACGGATCCCGATCATGAAAAGTTCGCTGGTTTCCTACCGGACCACGCCTTACAAGGCGCTGGCTCTGCCGCACGAAAACGAGGCTGTTGTCTTTGACGACGTGGAAAAGTATCAAACCGGCGGACAGGGCAGGTTTTCCACCCGGGTGGAGATGAGCCGGGATAACGTTTTCCTGTATCTGAAAGTCTTCTGCTTCGATCCCGAACCGCAGAAGGTAATCAACACCAATACCGCCGATGACCGTTCGCTGTGGACCGGCGATCTGCTGGAGATCTTTTTCGGCGCGATCGCGCCGCAGCCCTGGCAGCTGCAGCTCTGCGTCGGCGCCGGGGGAGGGCGGTTCGACAGTCAGGGACGCTATGATGAATGGACAGCCAAAACCATGTTGACGCCGACCGGGTGGCTGGCCGAGATCAGGATCCCGCTGACTTTCCTGCTGATCCAGGATCTGTCGGCCGGTTTCAATATCTGCCGGTCATCGCCCGGACATAAGGAATCCGCCAACTGGTCGATCGTGCAGCATGGTTTCCATGAAGCGGAAAATTACGGCGAGATCTTTTTCTGCGATTATGACACGGCCTTTCTGGCGAAGACCGGCAGCGTGCCGCCGAAACGCGGACTCAGCCGGGCCGAATTCGAGGCCGCGGTCACGGAACGTCTGATACCCGCCTGGAAGATCGAACACGGCCCGTTCCTGTTCGGTCCCGATTACGGCCGGATCACCGTTTCCTGGAACACCGCCGGCATGTGCGGCGCCCTGCTGGATTACCGTGAGGCCGGGACTTCGGAATGGATCACGGTGCCCGCCGATGTGAAGAACGGCGTGCTCGAACAGTCCCATGCGGTCCACCGCATCGAACTGGAAAACCTGACTCCGGGCGGCACCTATGAATACCGCCTCAAATCGATCCGTCCGGTCAGCGAAAAGGTCGAGATTTATCCTGCGGAAGGGTCATTCCGCTTTACCGCTTTTTCGCCGGACCGGACCGAATATTCTTTCGGGCTGTGCTCCGATCTGCATTCCGATGAAAAGACTTTCCGCGATCTGCTGCAGCTGCCGGAGGGCAGGGCGGCGGATTTCTGGATCATGCTGGGCGATTTCCTGTCCCATGCCAGCGGACCCGATGCCTTCTACACCGGTTTTCTGGATACGGGCGTGAAACTTTATGCCCGGGAAAAGCCGCTGGTGTTTGTCCGCGGCAATCACGAACAGATCGGCCTGTTCGCTGCTGATTTCGCGCTGCTCGGCCATCATTCCGGCCGCACCTGGTATGTCTTCAGACAGGGCAAAGTGTGCTACGTTGCGCTCGACGCCGGCAACGACCATGCGGACGAGCCGGGGCTGGAAGGGGTCCACCGCAACGCCGCGATGACGGACGAGGAAGCGGAATTTCTGGCGACGGTCTCCCAGACGGAAATGTGGAGATCCGCCCGGTTCCGCGTGGCGCTGGTCCATATCCCGCTGTTCCGCGATGCGTATGACAGCAATATGACTCTGAAGCTGGTCAAGGCCGTTCCCGCCGATGTGCCGCAGATCGACCTGATGCTCAGCGGCCATGTCCACAAGTATTTCCGGCTGATGCCCGACGGCACGATCAACAAACCGCTCGGCAGCGATGCCCTGCTCGATGCACCGCCTCAGGTCCCGTTCCCGGTGATCGCCAACGACACCTGCACAGGTCTGTTCGGGGAAGTCACGGCGGATTCCATCACGATCACCGCGCGCAAATCCGACGGCACCGTCATAGACACCTGCCGGATCGGCTGAAAAATCCGGCCGCCGCAGGTGGGTGCGGAGCGGACCATGGGACTTATAGTGCGTATAAGTCTTATCCAAAAAAGCGGAAGACTGAGGCGTGACGCGGGGTCACTAACAGTAAAAATTAAAGCTTTTTTGCAAAAAAATACTTTTTCCGCTTGACATTCTGAATTATGGCAGTTACATTATCTGAAAGAACTGGACTAGCCAGTTTTATTTATGTGAAGGACAGACGCATGAATATTCAATCGGAAACGGTGCGGAAATATGTGCTGAACCGTCTTGAAGACGGCAGTTTTACGTCCGGCATGCGTCTGCCCGGATCGCGGAAGATCTCCGAGGAATTGAATATCTCCCGTCCGGTGGTACAGAGTGCGCTGGACACGCTAGTGAACGAGGGGATCCTGAAAGCTGCGCAGCGGTCGGGCCTTTATGTGGAACCGGAATGGCGGCAGCGGCAGATCCGGAGTTCTCTGCTGGTCTTCAAATCGGAAAAACCGCTGCCCTGGCTGGAATTGTTCCGTTCGGAACTGGGGGGACAATTGCCGGAGCTGCATATTTCGACGCAATTCCGCCGTTGTCCGCTGGAGATCATCACGACCGCCGGAGCGCAGTCCCGGCATGATGAATTCATCGACCTGATGCCGATCCTCCGGGAATGTTATCCTGACCTGACACCATTTTATGCGGAACAGCTGCATCCGTTCACGTGGAACGGCCGATTGACAGCCCTGCCGTTCGTATTTTCGCCGCGGCTGATCGCAATCAGCCGGAAGATGCTGCGCGAGGCCGGCTGTGCCGAACCTTCGTCCGGCTGGGTGATCGCCGACCTGATGAACCTGCTTGCCGGGCTGAGGCGTAAATTTGCGCCGGAACGGATTTTCAGCAGTCACACGGTCCGGACTTTCTGGCTGAATTTCGTATTGAGCTGCGGAGGAAGTCTGTTCGATCCGGAAAACTGCGCGGCCGTGCAGTTCGATTCGGAGGAGGCGCTGGACGGTTTTCGAGCGGCGCGGGCGCTGCGCGGGCCGGGCGAAGTCCGGGAGATCCCGCCGCAGGAATGTGCGGTCATGATCGTTGACCGGCAGACCTACCGCCGCATTCAGGACGGGATGAGCGATGAATGGCTGTTCCTGCCGATCCCGGGCAATGTGCCGGGCCGGACGGGGATCTCGATGCAGGCGACGGAACTTTTCGCTGTGCGGCGCGGCAGTATGGATCAGTCGCTGGTCCTGCCGATCATCCGTTTCCTGTGGTCGGAAAAATTCCAGGATCATCTGGCGGAACTCCGTTACGGTATTCCGATACGGAAAAGTTCGGCGGAAAAATCGTTTGCCTCCGGACTGGGACCGGACAGCCTATTCAAACAATATTGTCATCAGATCCGGAACGATTATCAGCTGCACGATCCGGACCTGACCGCGCTGATCTCCAACGGCATCGATCAGATCCTTGCCGGGGCAGGGGATCTGGAAAAAGAAATCACCGATCTGGCCTACGTGGTCCGGCAGTATATGAAATACAGGGGAATCGGCTATTATGATGCATCTGCCTGAACTACATCTGGAAAGCACCAGACGCATCGGCGTCATCCGGCGGCTGAACGGCGTCAATCTGTCTCCGGCGGCCGGCGATTCATACGCCGATGCCTATGCCGAGCTCAATGCCGCCTGTGCCCGCATGCACGATGCCCCGCTGAACTGCGCCGGCCGCGAACTGATCGACATCTCCCGGATCTTTCCGCTGTTTCATCTGGATCATCACGACCCGAAAAATTACTGGTTCAAGGAGACCGACGGCTATCTGAAACAGTGTGCCGACACCGGAACACCGATCTATTACCGTCTGGGCGAAAGCATCGAGCCGCATCCGGTCAAATACCGGGTCCATCCGCCGGCGGATTTCCTGAAATGGGCGGAGATCTGCGAACATGTCATCGCTCATTACAATGAAGGCTGGGCGGACGGTTTCCATTTCGGCATCGAATATTGGGAGATCTGGAACGAGCCGGATACGACCAGCATGTGGACCGGCACGGAAGAACAGTTTTTCGAGCTTTACATCACGGCGTCGAAACATCTGAAAAAACGTTTCCCGCAGCTGAAGATCGGCGGTCCCGGCCACATCGGAAAGCGTCCTGAACCCATGCACCGTTTCCTGCAGGCGTGCCGCGAGGCGGATGCCCCGCTCGATTTCTATTCCTGGCACTGCTACGGCTGCAACATCGACTATTTCCGCGACCAGGTGCAGCAGGTCCGCGAGGCAGTGGACAGTTACGGCTACACCGAAACGGAACTGCATCTGAACGAATGGCATTATGCGCCGTGTTCGTGGTCGAAACCCGCTCCCTCGCTGAAGCCGATGGTGTATGACCATTTCATGAAATATCTGGATGCCGCCGCTTTCACTTCCGCGGTGCTGACCGCCTGGCAGGATACTCCGCTGGACATGGGCTGTTTCTATACCGGACTTTCCCGCGGTTTCGGCATTTTCACGCTGTATGGCGAAATCACCAAAGTCTATTGTGCCCTGAAGGCGTTCGGGATCATGACGCGCCATCCGCATCGGCTGGCCATCGATCAGGACCCTGATGTTTACGCTTTGGCAGGAGAAGACGACAACGGCGAGATCGCGGTCCTGCTGAGCGTGTTCCGGATCATGGGGGCAGCCGTGACGCTCCATCTGGATTTCGAACCCGCCGAAGCGGAGCTGTTCAGCGTGGACATCGCCAGCAATCTCGATCCCGTGGAATTGCCGGAAGAGGCCGTCGCCGGAAACCGGATCACGGTCCCGGTCGCCACGAAACCGTCCGTCCATCTTTTGAAATTACGCAGAAATAAGAAATAAAATCAAAGATCGAAACAGAAAAAGGAGAGTAGAACAATGAACATCACGTCGAAGGAACATCATGCGGACTCCGGTCTGGAAACGAAACGTCTTTCCCGGAAAGGGATCCCGCCGGCCCGGGATTTCACCCTGATAGAGCTCCTCGTGGTCGTGGCGATCATCGCGATCCTGGCGGGAATGCTGCTTCCGGCTTTGAACAAGGCAAAGAAACAGGCATACAACACCCAATGCGTAAGCAATCTCAAACAGATCGGCCGGTCCATGATCGCTTATTCGGTCGATCACAAAGATTGGTACCCGCAGATCTATTATTTCGGCAAGCTGCGTCCCAATTCGGGCAATGACGGCGTCTGCTGGGATGGACAGATCGGTCCATATATCGGTTATATTTTCAAAGGAAGCAGCAAAAAGAGATATTTCAAATCGTCCCAGCTGGTCTTCCGTTGTCCGGACAGCGGCGATCCCGCTCCGTCAAACGATATGATGTCCCGCGGGTATGCGATGAACCGTTATGTGGCGGGATATCAGTATGAATCGGTGAGCGATAAACTGCACTATCCGGCGTCCTTCAACGGCAAAGTGAATTCGGCTCTTCGCGTCGGCGAACAGATGCTGGCGCTGGACCATGGTTCGGACAATACTTTCAACAATATGCAGTACGGCCGCTCTTTCCATTCCAGTCAGTATCCCCCGGAATCCACGATCTGCAAGGTGGAGAAATTAAGCAAACGGCATAACGGCACGCTCAATTTCGTCCGCAAGGACGGTGCGGTGAAAAATACCAGACAGCGCCGGATCGGCGTATTCGAAGCGGAGTTTCTGTTCTACTACTACCGGAAAAACGGCGTAGTCAAAGCGGTCATCGGAACTTCGGCGGTGCAGTTATGAAGAACCCTCTGGCTGGTCTGCTGCTTTCTCCGGTCCTGCTGCTTTCGGCTGCGGAATATTTCTGTTCCCCGTCGGGCAGTGACAGTGCGGCGGGCACGAAAAACGCTCCCTGGAAAACCCCTGCGGCCGCGGCTGCCAAAGTCAAATCCGGCGATGTGATCACGCTGCTGCCGGGCATCTATCCCGGCGATATCGTCATGAAGACGGACGGTGTGACGCTGCGCGGGACCCGCGGCAAAGACGGCGAATATCTCTCCCTGATCGATTCCGGGAAGGAACTCAAAAACTGGCAGCCGGAACCGGAGATCGGCGAGGAGATCTGGAGCGTTCCGATGAGAAAGGAACCGGGCTGCGTGACCGTGAACGGACGTCAGATCATCCTGCTGGGCAGACGTCTGATGAGTCTGAAACCCCAGAAGATGCGGCCGGAAAAAGTGCTCGGCAAACATTATTCTTTCGGTTCCGGCGGGAAGAAGCAGCGGACGAAAAACATGCTCCCCGGACTCGATTTGATGGCGCTGCCGAAGGGAACTCACATCGTCAGCGGACAGTTCGGCTCAGTCGGTTCTCTGGATCTGTGGACCATTTCCGGCGGCATGATGTCCGGCTGGCGGGAGGGTAAACTCTATCTGCGTCTGCTGGACGGCAGAAAGCCTTCCGAATTCACTTTCCGCGCCGGCAGCGGCCGGGGCATCGTGATCAAAGACATTTCCGGGACCTGCATCGAAGACCTGAAGATCAATACGGTGAAGATCGGGATCGAAATTTCCGGCAAAAAAGCAAAAGACAACATTGTCCGCCGCTGCCGGATCGAGCACGGGATCAAGCGGATCTTGGTGACCGACGGCGCTTCGGACAATAAGATCCTCGACAACATCCTGTCGCTCGGATTCGTCTGCCCGAAATATTTCAGTTCCGTGAACTGGAAATACAACCGGCTGGTCTATATCACTTTCAAATATCTGGTGAGCAACCGGCAGGTGTCGGAAGATCATTCGCTGGTCTTTGACAATTCCGGACCCGGGAATCTGGCCGAAGGAAATGTCGTTTATCAGGGACTGTGCGGGACCGAAGCGAATTTCTCCCAGGGCGTGACGGTCCGGAACAACGTGTTCAGGGAACTCTCCAGCGTCGGGATCGTCTGCTGCAAAGGCTCGAAAATGGAGATCGCGGGCAATGTGATGATCAACAACGGCATCAATCTGCGGCTGCATTCCTTCCGCTGGGTGCCGCAGGGCCGCACCGCCTATATCCATGACAACATCCTCTATTACACGGAAGGCTGGGGCATGCAGCTTTTCACCCTGTGCACGACCGCTCATCCGGAAGCGCCGGAGGATGTCTGGTTCTACCACAACACGCTGGTCAACAGCAACTATTTCATGAATGCCAGTTCCTTCCTCCGGAATTACAAAGACGTTCCCCAGCCGATCAGCATCGTGAACAATCTGCTGGTCCTGGATCCAAACTGGAAATTCAAGGCCCCCGCGCTCCGGCTGGTTGCCGGCAACGCTTCGTCCGGTGAATGCTCGGCACCGGATAAATGGGGAAAGGCCAATGCGTTCAAGGTCCCGGTCGAGGGCGAAAAACCGTTCCTGAAAGCGAAAGATGTTCCCGAAACCAAAGGAAAAACCGTTGCTTTGCAGAACCCCTCTGAAGTTCAGGGCGTTTCGATCCCCGCTCTGCCGGGCATGAAAGACCATTCGCCCCTGCCGGGCGCGCAATGGGATCCCAAAATGGTCGAACTGGTCAGCCGCAGCAATGAACTGTCGGTCCAGGCGATCGATGCAATGAAATCAAAATAACGCAAGAAAGTTTCCAAGAGGCAAGCAAGTTATGACCTGGTATGATTGGCTGATCATCGTAATTCCGGTTTTATTCGTTTTTTATATGGGGATCTATACGCGGCGGTATCTGCGCGATGTGACGGCGTTCCTTTCCGCGGGACGCGTCTGCGGCCGGTATGTGATCTCCGTCGGCAATATCGCCAGCGCATTGTCCATCATCGGACTGCTGGCGTATGTGGAGATCCACTACAAGACCGGATTCGCCCTGTCGTTCTGGCAGTCGGTCACCATGCCGATCAGCGTCCTGCTGGGCTTGTACGGTTATTGCACCTACCGGTTCCGGGAGACCAAGGCGCAGAGCATCGGACAGTTTTTCGAGATGCGCTACAGCCGGAAATTCCGGGTTTTTGCCGCGGGTCTGCGCAGTCTCTCGGAAATGCTGGCGAACATGATCATGCCCGCGCTGGCGGCGCGGTTCTTCATGTATTTCCTGGACCTGCCGAAAAAATTCACGCTCTGCGGTATTGAATTCGGCACTTTCAACACCATCATGGTCGTTGTGCTGATCGCCGCGATCTCGATCATCTGCATGGGCGGTTCGCTCGCGATCATCGTCACCGACACCATCCAGGGATTCATCTGCTATCCGCTGATGGCGCTGTTCGCCATTTTCATCCTCTGCAAATTTTCCTGGAGCAATGAGATCATGCCGGTGCTGTCCAACCGCGTGGCTGGCGAAAATTTTCTGAATCCCTATGACATCTCGCGTCTGCGGGATTTCAATTACTTCGCCCTGCTGGTGAGCGTGTTCGGCCTGTTCATGCACCGTTCCAGCTGGACCGGT
Source organism: Lentisphaerota bacterium (assembly GCA_015061565.1). Lineage (GTDB taxonomy): Bacteria > Verrucomicrobiota > Lentisphaeria > Victivallales > UBA1829 > SIG94. The sequence goes on along the minus strand of SUWI01000054.1, from coordinate 14,160 downwards.
GCCGGCGGACGGTCCAGCGCGGCGAAAACCCCGCATGAGCAGAAGATGGCGGCGCTGCTGGGCACCTGGAGAAATGCCATGCACAACGTTTTCTACGTCCTGCTCGCCGTCGCCCTGCTGGCTTTCATGAACCATGCTTCGTTCGCTCCGCAGGCCAGCAAGATCCGGGTGAAACTGACCGAACAGATCGCCAATGACATCGTGGCCGATCCCGCCGTCCGCCAGAAGATCATTGCCGACGTCAGCAGCATGGGGCCGCAGACCGCCGACAAGCCGTTGTCGGAAAAAGTGAATATCGACACGCGGTATCTGAATAAGATCCGCCAGGACCTGTCCGCCGTGAAAGACCGGAGCCAGGGCAAGCGCAATTCGCTGTTCCAGCAGTTCCGGACGCTGTATCATCAGCAGATGCTGCCGGTCACCCTGCGGAATATGCTTCCCGCCGGCATGCTGGGACTGTTCTGTCTGCTGATGATCCTGGCCATGGTTTCCACGGATGACAGCCGGATCTTCAGCGCCACCATCACGCTCAGTCAGGACGTCATTCTGCCGTTCATCAAAAAGGACTTGACCCAGCGTCAGCACATGTGGCTGCTGCGCATCGTCGCGATCGGCATCGGCGTGTTCTTCTTTCTCGGGTCCAGTTACATGGCGCAGCTGGATTATATCCAGATGTATATGACGCTGGTCACCTCCATGTGGCTCGGCGGCTGCGGTCCGGTGATCGTCTTCGGACTTTACAGCCGGTTCGGCACCACCCTCGGCGCCTGGGCCAGCCTCCTCAGCGGCATGTTCATGGCAACCGTCGGCGTGCTGATCCAGCGGAACTGGGCCGATTATGTTTATCCCTGGCTCGCCGTCAATGATTGGGCCGACAGCGTCGGGGCTTTCCTCGAGACGGTTTCCAGACCGTTCAATCCCATCGTGGTCTGGAAAATGGATGCCGTCAAATGTCCGATCAACAGTTATGAATGGTATTTCATCACCATGATCGTGTCGCTGGTCCTCTATATCGGCTTCTCCCGTCTGTCCATGAAGGAGCCGTTCAACCTGGAACGGATGCTCCACCGCGGGAAATATGCGCTCGACGGCGAACGGCAGATCACCAGCCGCTGGACCTGGCGGAATCTCTACAACAAACTGATCGGGATCACGCCCGAATACAGTTTCTGGGACAAGGTGATCGCCTGGAGCTATTTCGGCTACAGCATGGTCTACCGTTTCTTCGGTTCTTTCATCGTGGTGCTGATCTGGAACCTGTTCGATCCCTGGCCGCTCGAATGGTGGGGATATTACTTCCTCGTCGTGTTCCTGATCGTTCCCGGCATCATGGCGGCGTTCACCGGCGTCTGGTTCGGTATTTGCGGCACACTGGATCTGCGTGACATGTTCCGGGCTCTCGAAACCCGGATCTCCAATCCGCTGGACAACGGACGGGTCGAAGGCAACATGTCGCTGGCAGACAAGGCCCAGCTCGAGGCCATCGACCGGAACACCGGCAAGGACCAGTCAGCCAAATAAGTATGGTTTTCTGCTGAAAAGGATAGAACTGTTTTATGCTGAAACATTATTGGTCCGCTCTGTTTCTGGTTCCGGTCCTGCTTTCCGGAACGGAGTATTTCTGTTCGCCGTCCGGCAGTGACGCCGCCGCCGGCACCCGGAATGCCCCTTGGAAAACCGTCTCCGCCGCAGTCAATAAAGCCCGCAGCGGCGATGTCGTGACTCTGCTCCCCGGCGAATATCAGGAAACGATCGAAATGAAATCGGGCGGGGTCACTTTGCGCGGCACCCGCGGGAAATCCGGAGAATATCTTTCCCTCATTGCTCCCGCCGAAACCCTGACCGGCTGGGTCGCCGAACCTGCGATCGCCGACGGCATGTGGAGCGTTCCGCTCAAGGCCGCGCCCGGCTGTGTGACCGTGAACGGACGTCAGATCATTCTGTTAGGTCAGCGGCTGATGAAACTCGCTCCGAAACAGATGCGGGTCGAAAAACTGAGCGGAAAACATTATGCCTACGGCAAGGGCGGCGTCAAGGAACGGACCAGGGAAATGATCCCCGGGCTGGATCTGCTCGCTCTGCCGAAGGACGTCCGGATCGTCAGCGACAGTCAGATCGGCAAAGGCGTCGCTCTGGAATTGTGGAGCCTTGCCGGCGGCATGATGGCCGGCTGGCGGAACGGCAGACTCTATCTCCGGATCATCGACGGCCGCAAGCCTGACCAATTTGTTGTCCGTGCCGGAGGCAGCAGTGCGATCCTGATCCGTGACCAGTCCGATATCATTATCGACGGCCTGAAGATCGGCACCTGCCGCGCCGGGATCGTCATCCGCGGTAAAGCGGCGAAAAACAACACGGTCCGCAACTGCCGGATCGAGCATGGAGTAAACCGCATTACCGTGACAGACGGCGCTTCCGGGACCCGGATTCTGGACAATATTCTTTCGCTCGGCTACATCCGGCCTGAACTGTTTTCGTCCACCCTGTGGAAATACAACCGGGCGATGTATCTGATCTACAAATATCTGGTCAGCAATCGGCAGATCTCCGATGACGACGCCCTGTCGTTTTTCCGCGCCGGATCCGGCAATCTGGCCGAGGGCAACATCATCTTCCAGGGTCTGAACGGCACCGAGACCAGCTACTGCGCCGGTGTGGTCATCCGCAACAACGTGATCCGGGAGATGGCCAGCTGCGGGATCGTGCTCGACAAAGGTTCCAATCAGGAAGTCTGCGGCAATATCCTGATCAACAACGGGATCAATGTGCGGAACCATTCGTTCCACGAGGTCCCGCAGGGCCGGACCTGCTTTGTGCATGACAATATCCTGTATTATTCCTCCGGCTGGGGCATGCACCTGTTCACCTTGTGCGGGAGCCGTTATCCCGAATCGCCCGAGAACGTCTGGTTCTACCACAATACCATCATCGGCAGTTTCTATTTCATGAACGAACGTGCCTTCGCCCGGACTTACAAGGGCAAACCCCAGCCGATCAGTATCGTGAACAATCTGCTGGTCATGGATCTGAAAAATCCGGCGAGCAGATTCTCCGTTCCCGAACTCCGGATGGCTGCCGGAAATGCCGATGCCGGGGCCTGTGCCAACCTGAAGAAATGGGGCGAGCGCAATTCATTCCAGGTCAGGACCGAAGGCAAGCCGCCGTTCCTGAAAGTGAAATCGGCTCCGGAACTGCTGGCAAAGTCGGTTGATCTGCAAAAGTCCGAAGGGATCGTTCCCGTGCTGCCCGGCATGAAGGACCATTCGCCGCTCCCCGGCGCCCAATGGTATCCGCAAATGATCGAACTGGTCCGGCTCAGCGACCGTCTCGCCGAACAGGCGGTCAATGCAATGAAATCCAAATAAGGAAAGGTTATTGATATGAATCCGAAAATCGAACGTTGCCGTCAGGCAGCACTGGCGGTCCTGAAACCGACCAAACAGCAGCTGGAACACGGACTGGAACTCCATCGGAATTCCCTGGTCTGCGAGGCTTACGGCTTTGCTCCCCGCGGCTCGGTCCAGCCCGAACATCTTAAAGGCGCTTACGACATCCATTCCTACTCCAATGCGTTCGAACAGCAGCTCAATCTGAATTACCTGCGCGACCCGGCGCAGCATGATGAATCGCTCGAGGCGTGGCAGGCATCGGGCGTCAACTGCGTATTCCTGAACGCGGGCGTGGAAGGCAACGTCCCCGCCGAACTCATCAAGCGGCTCGCCCGCTACACCATGCTCTGCGACCAGTATCCCGGCACCTATCAGCGGGTGGTCTGGCCGGAGCAGATCGAACCTGCCGTCAAGGCCGGAAAGATTGCCATCGGGTTCACCACCTGCGGCGTGCCATATACCCATGAATTCGCTCCGATCGAAGAATCCCTCTATTGCATCACCGTGTTCTTCCAGCTCGGAGTGCGCATGATGCACCTCACTTACAACCGCCGCAATCTGATCGGCGACGGCTGTGCCGAGATCGCCGACGCCGGGCTCAGCGGTTTCGGCCGTCAGGTCATCGCCAAGCTGAACGAGGAAGGCATCATCGTCGATGTGGCGCACTGCGGACAGCGCACCGCTTTCGAGGCCGCCGAGGCATCGACGAAACCGGTCATCGCCAGTCATACCGCAGTCGGCAGGCTCACCGATCATTTCCGCGCCAAAAAAGACGAGGTGATCCGCGCGATCGCCAGGACCGGCGGCTATGTCGGGATCTGCGCAATCCCGCATTTTCTCCACGGCGACGGCACGGTCAAGACCTTCCTCGACCATATCGATTATGTTGCGGAAAACTTCGGCGTGGACCATGTGGCGATCGCCACCGACGACGCCTATTTCTGCGGACCTCCGTTCCGCTGGAATCCCTCGTTCCCGGTCCATGACCGCTTCGAACGCTACTGGCCGCTCCCGAACAGTTTCACGGAAACGCAGGAGATGTGCGACACGCTCGCCTGGACCAACTGGCCGCTGTTCACGGTCGGCCTCGTTCAGCGTGGTTATTCCGACGACGAGATCCGCAAGATCCATTTCGGCAATTTCCGGCGCGTGTTCGAAGCCTGCACCGCTCATATCCCGAGAGGGGGCAAATAATGCTCACGGTCATCCAAAAGTCCGGGGAGCCGTTCTTCGTCTCCATCGTGTCATGCAATCACCGCACCCCGGAGCAGGCCGCGGCGGAGATCGAGGAACTGCACCGGCTGAGCGGTCTGGTAAATTTTGCCGTTTCCTTTTCGATGCAGCCGCAGTCGCTGGGCGGCGATCCCCTGAAAAAAGCCGAGTGGTACGGGGAGAAGTTCCGCCAGCTGCAGGCCTGCCGGAAAAACCCCGCGCTGAAGATCGGGATCCTCATTCAGCAGTCCATGGGACACGGCGGCCGCTGGAACCCCAATTTCGACCGCTCGCTCGACTGGCAGCGGACCACCCGCAACGGCGTTCCCGGCGTCAAGTTCTGCCCGCTCGATCCCCGGTTCCGTAAATATATCGCCGACGGGCTCTGCCTGATCATGGCCGGCAAACCGGATTTCCTGATCCTGGATGACGACACCCGGATGACCCTGCTGCCCGGCGACCGCAAAGTGGAATGTTTCTGTCCGCTGCATACCGATCATTTCAACCGGAAATACGGCACCAATTATACGCCGGAGGAACTCCGCGATGCGGTGGTCAACGCTCCCGCGCACGATCCGATCCAGCTGAAATTCATGGCCAGCGGAGCCGAGACCATCTCCGGCTATATCCGCCTGTTCCGGGAAACCGCGGACAGCATTTCCCCCGGCATTCCCATGCTGCTGTGCGGCTGTCACGTGGATGCCGGACGGCACGGCAAATGGGCCGCCGATGCCGCCGCGCCGGGTCAGCCGCCGGTCCTTCGCATCGGCAACGGGTCCTACCTGGAACGGTCCGCCCATGACATCATTTTCCGCAATACCGACACCGCTTCCCAGAAACTCTATTCCTCCGAGGCGGCGCTGCTTCTGGATGAGGCGGACACCTGTCCGCATACCCTTTACAGCAAAAGCGCCCGGACCATGCATCTGCATGTGGTCTGCGCCCTGCTGAACGGTCTGGACGGCGCCAAACTCTGGATCACCGACACTTTCAAGCCCGATCCCGCGATCACCGCGCCCTATGCGGCGATCATCAAAGAAAATATGGGCCTTTACCGCGAACTCCACCGGACCGTCGGTTCCTGGCGCCGCGAGGGGGCGGTGAACAATCTGCCCCTGCCGGAAAATTCGCCGTTCCCCGCTTTCACGGAGATGACCCCGTGCGGCCGCTGGGTGGAAGGTTATCTGGCGGTTTACGGCGTGCCGTTCCGCTGGGGAAAACCGCAGGAGCACGGCGTCCACCTGATCGCTGGCGAGGCCGTCGACTGGTTCACCGACGCCGAGATCGAAAAAATGCTTGCCGAGCCCGCCCTGATCGATGCCGAGGCGGCAAAACGTCTTGTTGACCGCGGCTTCGGCAAACCGATCGGACTCGAGTCGGTCGAAGAACTGACCCGGACCACCGAGGCCGAGTTCATCGTGAAAACCGGCGAACCGGTGCGGAAATCCCGCGGCAAATACTATCTGCTGAAACCCCTCCCGGAAACGGAGGTCCTGACCGTGCTGAAAGCCCGGACCGCTTACTCCGCCGACGGACTCGAGGATGCCGCTCCCGGCACCGTGCAGTGCGGCCGGATCATCGTCACCGCCTGGACCGTGCAGCCGAACAACCGGATCGATCTGCAGAACGACCGGCGCGGTCTGCTGCTGCAGCTGCTGGAACGGATCGGCGGACTGCCCGCCCGCGTGGTCTCCGATGCCGACGCCGGTTGCTGGTATGGCTCGCTTGAGCACGGCAAGCTGCTGGCAGCGGCGAATCTCGCCTACGATCCCTGGCCCGAATGTGTTTTCGAACTCAAGCAGATCCCCGACCGGATCGAACTGCTGCAGGGCGACGGATCCTGGAAAACCGTTCCGTTCTCCGCCGAGGGAAAACGGATCACGGTCCCCGTCCGGCTTGAATGTGCGCAGATCGCGGTCTTCCGCATCTCCGAAAAAGGATGTCCGGAATGAATTTGACCGGCGGCAAGTTCAAAGGTCTCGCGCTGGGATTCACCGCGACCTTCTGCTGGGCGAGCTTTTATATCGTTTCACGCTATTTTTTCGGAACGGACAGCGACGGTCTGGATCCGTTCTGGAGTTCCTTCCTGCGCTATCTGCTGGCCGCGGCCGTTCTGTTCTGCTTTCTGGCCGTTCAGAAGCAGATACCGGTTTTGACCGCTGCCCTGCGCAAAGACTGGAAAATGCTGCTGCTCCTGGGCGCGGTCGGGATCGCGGGCGAAAGCACCCTGCTGTTCTATTCCATGCAGTTCACCACGGCGGCGCGTTCGAATCTGCTGACCAATATCTCGCCGGTGGTGACTGCGGTCATGTCGTGGTTCATCACGCGGGAAGTGTTCAGCCGGAGTCAGATTTTCGGCATGCTCCTGGGATTCGTCGGCATGCTCACGGTATTTTTCCTGCGCGGCGGCGACCAGTTCACCGGCGGGAAGGTCTCTTTCCTGATCGGCGACCTGATGGCGGTGGCGGCGGGCATCTGCTGGTCCGCGTTCACCGTGCTCGGGGAAAACGCGGTCCGGCGTTACGGCCCGCCCGTGATCATGTGCGGCGCCTTTCTGTTCGGGGCGCTCGTGATGATCCCGGTCATGGGGATCGCCGGCAGCCGGATCACGTTCGCGATCGATCTTCGGGGCTGGCTGATGATCCTGTATATCGGCATCGTCTCCAATGCGCTGGCCAATGTCTGCTGGTATGCCGCGCTGAAATATCTGAAACCGGGCGAGCTCGGCTCGTTCGGGTATGTCAGCATCCTGCTGACCGTGCTGCTGGCGTTCTGCTTCCTCGGCGAAAAAATCACTCTGCCGTTTGTGCTGTGTCTGGCGATGATCCTGCTGGGCACCGGCATGATGCTGAAAATATCTTCTTCTGACCACCAACCCGAGAAAAGGAAAATATCATGAAATTATGTATGATCGGAGCCCGGGGCCACTCCTACTATGTGCTGAAAGACCTGCCCGTGCTGAACACGGTGAAACTGACCGCCGTCGCGTCCGGTGACGCCGACCCGAGCAATCTGCTGAAAAGGGCGGAGCAATGGCAGCCGCGCGCCTACGCCGACTGGCGCGAGATGCTCGACCGCGAACAGCCGGATATCCTCAGCGTGGACGGTCCGTTCGAACTCCATGCCGCAATGTGCATCGAGGCGCTGAAACGCAATATCCATGTCTTCTGCGAAAAACCGATCGCGCTCAACTTGGACGATCTGGCCGCGATCCGGAAGGCGTATGAGGGCAGCTCCGCAACCATCATCTCCATGACCGCGATGCGTTATGAACCGGCGTTCTACACCGCCTATCAGCTGATGCAGACCGGCCGGATCGGCAAAGTTCGGCTGATCCAGACCCGCAAATCCTACAAGCTCGGCCAGCGTCCGGATTTTTACAAGAAACGTTCCACCTACGGCGGCACCATCGGCTGGGTCGGCAGCCATGCCGTCGACTGGATCCAGTGGTTCTCCGGCAGCAAGTTCGCCACTGCCATGGCCACGCAGACCACCGCGGACAACGGGGATAACGGCGAACTGGAGATCGCCGCGCAATGTCTTTTTACCATGAAGAACGGTGTGCTGGCCCAGGCGAGTATCGATTTCCTGCGTCCGGCCAATGCTCCGACGCACGGCGACGACCGCGTGCGCGTGGTCGGCTCCGCCGGCGTCGTGGAAGTCGAGCTCGGCAAAGTCTATCTCACCGATGCGGAAGGGTTCCGCGAGATCACCGATCTGCAGCAGCCCGAACGCGGCTTTTTCGAGGCGTTCGTCGGCTCGATCCGGGGCGAATGCGCTCCGCCGGTCTCCCCGGATGAGACTTTCGAAACCACGCTGGCGTGCCTGAAAGCCCAGAAGGCCGCCGACGAACGCAATATCCAGGAGTTCTGACCATGGCCGACTATTTGGCACAACTGCGTGGCCGGGAACCGTTTTTCTGGCGCAATCCGGACTATGAATCCGGGGAAAACTCCGCGGCCTTTACGTTGGACGATATGCTCGATGCCGAGGCCCGGCTCGCACGTTTCGCGCCCCTGCTGGCCCAGCTTTTCGACGAGGCGGCCGAACAGTTCGGCATCATCGAATCGCGTCTGCTCTCCGTGCCGGATCTGGCCGGACGGCTGTGTCCGGGCGCGAAGATCCTGCTCAAGGCCGATCACGATCTGCCGGTCGCCGGTTCGGTCAAGGCCCGCGGAGGCATTTACAACGTGCTCTATTTCGCCGAATCGCTCTGCCTGAAACACGGTCTGCTCCAGCTTGGCGACAACTACCGCAGAATGGCGGAAAAACCGATCCGCGATCTGTTCGGCCAATATACCGTTTCGGTCGGCAGCACGGGCAATCTCGGCCTCAGCATCGGCACGATCGCCGCCGCGCTCGGTTTCCGGGCACGGGTCCACATGTCCGCCGATGCCAAGGAATGGAAAAAACAGCTGCTGCGTTCGCGCGGCGTGGAAGTGATCGAATATGCCGGCGATTATTCCAGCGCCGTGGAGCAGGGGCGGCGCGAGTCGCAGTCCGATCCGTATTCGTATTTCGTGGACGATGAAAATTCCCCCGAACTGTTCCTCGGATATGCGGTCTCGGCGTTCCGTCTGCGCGACCAGCTCAGGCTGCGCGGCATCGTGCCGGACGCGGATCATCCGCTGTTCGTGTACCTGCCCTGCGGGGTAGGGGGCGCGCCCGGCGGCATCTGCTTCGGCCTGAAGACCCTGTTCGGGAATGCGGTCCATTGTTTCTTTGCCGAGCCGGTCGATTCGCCCTGCATGACGCTCGGCCTGATCACCGGCAGACATGACGGCATCAGTGTGTATGACATCGGTCTGACGAACCGGACGCTCGCGGACGGTCTGGCGGTGGGACGTCCTTCCGCCTTTGTCGGACGCCAGGTCAAGACATTGGTCGGCGGCTGTTTCACGGTCAAAGACGAGACGCTGACCGCGTATCAGCAGCTGGCGCGGGATACCGAAAAACTGAAGATCGAACCGTCCGCGGCGGCCGGTTTTGCCGGTCCGGAAATGGTGCTGAGATCGGATTTCTGCGCGTTCCGGAATCTCGATCCGGAAAACATCGTGCATATCCTCTGGACAACGGGCGGAAGATACCTTCCGGAATAACGCCCGGAAGACCGAACCTGACGCAAGATTTCAAGCATGTTTTTATCTCGGATCTCGTGCCTGCGCAAGTCTTCCGCGTCCCCTGTCCCGCCGTAGAACGCAGTGCGAAGGAGGATCCGTTTTCTCCGTAAAAGTTCGCGTCTGGATTTTGTGCTCATTACGGCGAAAAAAAACGTATTTTTTTTGTTTCCGGGCTTGAAATGCGGAAAAAACGTGGTATAATACATGCCACACGACAAGAAATTGTCGCGGGTGTAGTTCAATGGTAGAACCTCAGCCTTCCAAGCTGATCGTGAGGGTTCGATTCCCTTCACCCGCTCCAATATCGAGTGGTGGGGTTCCCGAGCGGCCAAAGGGGGCAGACTGTAAATCTGCTGTCGCTGACTTCGATGGTTCGAATCCATCCCCCACCACCATTTTTTTGTACCGATCCCTGAAAATGATGGTTTTTTCTGCCTTAACTCTATGATAATAAGCTAGTTACATAGATAGCCTACGTTTTTCTTTCCGTTGCGCAAAAAACATAGTGGGGTGTCTGGGTGCACATTTGGGTTCACATTTGGGTTCACTTTTTCACGCCACTAGAGAAAGGAACGGCATGAAAAAAACGTATCAAATGAAGGAAGACGGACGGAACAGGATTAGATTTAGGATTAGAACTCCGAAACAGCTACGGGATTGGCTACCGAAATTTATTGTGAAAGAACTCGCACCTGACACCACCGACCAGGAATCACGGTGTCAGGCTTGTGGAGAACGATTGCGCAAACTGTTCGGTCGCGCAGTCAAGGGCATGGTCGACCGAACAGTATTGCGGGCTCTGGTGGACGAGATCTGCAACGAGGAACTTTACCAGGATACTACCCCAGCTGAAATCGTGGACGTACGGCAGCCAATCCCTGTACAGCCGGATCTACTGCAGGGGTTTCTAGCACAGATATTACGGTCATTGAATATAAACTTGAACTTTACGCCGCCTCAACCGCAGGAACCGGTCCAAACGGTTCCTGCGGTGAGTCTGCCTGTTCATACGTTATCGGAAACCTGCGAGCTGTATCTGAAGGAAAAGGAAGGCGGCGCGAACATGAATCCCAAGACCGAGAAGGACCGCCGCAATTCCCTGTCTCTGCTGATTGAATATCTGGGAGAGGATTACGACCTGGCGAAGATGAACCGGGCGCTGATGATCGATCTGAGAACGAACCTGCTGAAAAAATATCCCAAGCACCGGAAGAAACTTTATCCGAATGAACCGCTGCGGGAGGTGCTGAAACGGAAGGATGTCAAAGACTATATTTCCGAAACGACCATGACGCGGTATCTGGAATTCTGGAACGGCTTTTTCAACTGGGCTGTGCAAGCGGATTACATGACGAAGAACCCGGCGACAGGGCTATCCGATCGCTCCGAGTTCTACGATGTCCGGGAGCTGAGACCGCCCTTTACCATACCTGAGCTGAATTCGATCTTCACCATGATAGCCGATCTTCCGAACCGTCCCCGTTTTATGCCGAAACTCTATCCGATGCGCTACTGGGTGAATCTGCTGGCGCTGTATCAGGGGATGCGGCTGAACGAGATCTGCCAGCTGTATTTAGACGATATTGTGATGGAGGAAGGACTGCCCTGTATTCGGATCAGACCGGACAAGGAACGGAAACAGAAGGTCAAGAACAAATCCAGCATTCGGACGATCCCGATCCACAGCACGATTTTGAAGCTGGGGTTCATCGGATATTGTCAGAAGATCCGCGAGGAGAACGGGACCATGGATTGCGGATTATTCCCGCCCGCAACGGCGCTCGATGGCGGTTATCAGCGGAAGATGCAGCAGTTCAACGCGCTGATCCACAGTCTTCCCGGCATGGATCCGAGGAAGAGCATCCACAGTTACCGGCACAACTTCGACACGGAACTGCTGAACAAAGGTGCGCAGGAATACTTCATCTTCTGTCTGGACGGGCATACCCGCACCGGCGAACTGATGAGCCGCTATGCCAGACCGGACATCCACAAGCTGCACAAGACACTGGAACTGGTTACTTACGACGGCTTCGATCCCTTCCGCTGTCTCAATCAGCAGCCCATCTCCGAAGAGACGATCAAGGAGCAGATCAAAGGATTCTTTTTGATGTGATCAGACACGACTGGCGAGTCATAACTTGCGGGTGGTGAATCAGCAGAGATATGACCCTGTGTTTCCTGCGCGTTACAACAGGGTCACAGCCACTTTCTTGCCGCAAACTGCCGCATATTTTTATGAGCGTTGCAATGGTGATGTTGTTGGTTTCGTTGTTCTGTGGATAGACTTGAAAAACTGATAAACAATGCTATATTAATATTGAACCGGGAATTTTATCGGACAGTAGTGACAATAAAAGGAGATTTGGTGATGTCTAATCAACAAAAAAACGAAGGTATTTTTGACAATGTTATTGATTCTATTGGCAAAGTCGGAAATAAGGTGATACATGGCATTCAAGGTTATCGCCCTAAATTTGAGCAACACGTTGCGTTGTTCGGGGAATCCGGTTGTGGAAAAACAACGCTTTTAACCGTGTTTTATGGTTATCAGCAAGCGGTTAAATTCCAAAAAGAGGCAGGGTATCGTCTTCTTGCTGATGACTTGACCCAAGGGCAGAATTTGCTTAGTTCATTTTATAACATCACAACTAAGCCAATCGCACCAACGAGATTGACTTCGCGGGAATATTCGTTTACAATTCGCCCAGAAGGCGCCTCCCAAGATGCTGGACGCTTGGTATGGCATGATTATCCAGGGGAATGGTGGACGGAGACAAAAACAGAAGAGGAACAAAAAGATAAGGAAGAAACTTTTTTATCACTGATTTCATCTGATGTTGCCTTGTTCCTAGTTGATGGCGCAAAATTAAAAATCCAAGGGGACAAATATATAAAATACTTATTTTGCAATTTCAGAGATGAAATTAGCCGTCTGAAAAATTATCCAACCTTGAAAGCAAAATTCCCATTAACCCATTTTCCGAGAATCTGGTTGATTTGCCTTGCCAAATCTGATATCATGCCCAATGTTACTGCTGAAGATTTTAAGAAACGAATCCTCAGCGTTGCAAATGAAGAATTGCAAGCTGTCAAGCAAGAAATTAGAGAAATAATTGAAGAACCTGAATTGTTTAATTTAGGAGATGATTATTTGCTCCTTTCTGCTGCAGAATATGATGAAAAGAACGAATCTATTAAGGATATCGAAAAACGAAAAGGCGTTGACTTAATTGCTCCAATCGCTTTCACAGTTCCAGTCAAACGCTCTCTGTGGTGGGCAAGGAAGAAAGAGGCAACAATATCCACCATGACAGGGGCTCTTGAGATAATCAGAAAACTTACAACTGGCTGGTTAAAATGGATTCCATTGGTTGGATACTATTTTGGGCTTCTTGATCAGATAGCTAAAAACCAGGTTATCAATTTAACAGACGCTAAAGAAAAAGCTATCAAGAAAGGTAATTTTATTGATGCCGTCCTGATAGCCTTTGAACAAAAGTTGTCAGCTATCGACAGCATCAATACATATATTGGCTGTAACGAGGAGTCGAGTCGTTAGGAGGCTCGCATACGTGTTGAAAAAAAACGTTGATAATAGTAATTTTCTTTGGGTGACTCGAGGTGAGAAGTGGGGATTTAGATATTTGTCTAAATGCTCACTTCTGACTTCCCACATTGATTTCATCTATAAAAAATTGTTTTTAAGCGACGAAAGTCGACTCGGATATTGGAAAGGAAACATAGTCATTAACAAAGAGAGCAAATATCAGTATGTCGCTTGTCGCTGCTATGATGACACCTGTATTCAAAAAGATGAAGCAGGTCGTCGCATTCCGCATGAGTTTCTCTTACTCTGTTCAGTTGATGATTGTAATATGCTTGCGAATCTTCCTTGGGGCGCACTGATTATCGACAAGATTAGAAACCAATATCTTGAGTTGCTTCATTGTTCTTCCAACGAGGTGGGAGATTGTCTTATTGATTTTAGTCTTGAAGCTTCTTTAGAGAGTGGTGAGCGTGAATTTTGTGATTCCTCCTCCTTGGATTTATTTGTCTCCTCCACCCCGGCAAAACCAAATCATTCAAACCAAAAGTTTGTTATATATGTTTTATGGGGAATAATACTTGTTTTTCTCATTTTTTGCTTAGCTTATTATCATCACAGTTTAAGACACCCCCCTGAAGAATGCCAGCGTATTATTGATAATCGCGAAAATGGCGAAATCAGGTGAGTCAAAAATCAAAAATGTAAACAGACAGCCATCCCGCCCTCTCCAACCTGGGAGTTTCCTGTCTTGATAATCTTTGCTGTGTAAGCGCCCAGCGGGATACATCTTTTCCAGAAACGAACCGTGTGCTAAATTACCTCTGAACCCTGAACCAGGAACAGGAGGAATTTATGACAGGCAGGGAAACGCGTCAATATTGGATCAATC
>SUWI01000053.1 GCA_015061565.1 Lentisphaerota bacterium | reverse complement strand
CGGCGGGCGACAAACGGATTCTCTCCGGTCTCTGCCGGGAGGGATATATTGCTGTAAATCCTTGCGATTCAGCCACGAACGGAGTCGAAACAAAAAATCCGGTCATAAAGGACCGGAAAAGAGAGACACAAAAATGGTGACCCGGCAGGGATTCGAACCCTGGACCACCGCCTTAAAAGGGCGATGCTCTACCGACTGAGCTACCAGGTCACCTCATGTTCTTTTGCAGAACAGGATACAATATACCATGTTTTGCCGGGATTTCAACCCCGGATTTGAAAAAAAATCAATTTTTTCCGGCTTTCCGCATCACAGGGAAGAAAAAACAACAACCTGGATTCCCGCAGCGGGAACTCATTTTGCGTCATGACCTGTCATTCGCGATTGACGGACCTGACAGACGGGACGGACTGGACGGACAAATGCGCGAAAGCCGAAGCGGCAGTGAAAATGCCGAGTAAAAATCCCGGTGATCTCGCGTCATGACCTGTCTTCCGCGGCGTCCGACTCGTCCGTCAAGTCCGTCTTGTCCGTTAAAAGTCCGCGGAAAACCAAGCGTCCCCCTCTTGCAAAAAACCGGACACCTGCTATATTATTAAAAAGATGAAGGAGCCTGATATGGAAATTTTTGCGATCCCGGCCGTGCTTATCTGTCTGCTGTATCTGATCTTTCAATCCGTGCAGGACAAAAAGTCGCCGGTCATTACGCTGCTCTGCATCGCGCTATTTGTCGGATTGACGGCATTCACGGCTTCTCTTTATGCGGCAGTTCGTGCAAGTTACGGAGGACAACTGGAATGGGCTGTGGAAAGAGCGTTTTTCCTCGGCAGGTTTGCGGATAAACTGACGGAAACCGGCGACCTGAAAACGGCGGCGGAATTCATGCAGTCCGAGGCGGTGAAGGAACAGACGCTCCGCCTCATTCGGCAAATCGTTCTTTCCTTCCGGCCGAAAACGATTTTTTACCTGTCGGCCGGCGGGCTGATTTTGCTGCTGTCCGCGGTCTCGCTCTGGATCAAGCGGATCGCCGGGAACAGATTTTATCCGTTCATGCTCGTGTTTTTCGTACTGGGTGGCGGTATTCTTCTCAACCTTGGCGTCTATTACCGCCAATATGCGTCCGGCACAGACCGCAGACTGAAAACGATTCTGCGTCTTCAGCAGACCTGTGTGATGAAAGAACTGGCTGAAATGAAAACCGACCGGAGTATTCCGGAAATCATTCAACTCACTCGAAAGGCAGCTGGCAAATCCAAAGGGTATGATTATGGCAACAGCCTTCCTGAACAGTTACGGAAAAAAGACAAGGGTGGGAAATGAAAAAACTGCTTTTCTTTTCTGCCGTGCTGACGGCGGTTTTCTGCTCCGGATGCATAAAACTCAACGGGGTGAAACAGTATGACATCAGCACCGACTGTGTGCAGATCGGATTCCGGGTGCATACCGGCGAAAAGAAGCCGGAGACCGCTTATTTCCGATTCGGATTCCCGTGGTGGTTCGAAGATAGCAAAGAGTCGGTTTTATACGGGTTGGACCTCACGCCCGCCGTTTACGACAACGGCACCTTGAACGGACTCGGCATATCGCTGGCGTCCGCGAGGCATAATACCAACGGAATGATTCTTTCCGCACTGTGCTCCGTCCAGGTAAGGACCTGCGGGATATCGATTTCTCCGGTCAACCTCATGCTGGCTTATTCGCCTGGGCTGCAGGCCGGCTTGTGGAACATCGGTTTTCCTCTCGACGACCAATCCGGCGCCATGGTGCAGCTGGCATTGCTGAATCAGACGGACCGGGCGGAATATCAGTTCGGGCTCGGCAATCTGTGTCATGGAACCAGTGACTTTCAGCTCGGACTGGCGAATTTCGGTTACAGCATTCCCAAATCGACGCGGTTGAAGCGGACCTTTCTGCAGATCGGGCTGTATAATTCCTCGGAAAACGGCGTGATCCAGATCGGCCTGCTCAATTACAATGAAAAGTCGGCATACTGCAAATGGTTCCCGTTCTTCAATTGTGCGAAATAGAATGACGGGAGGTCGTCATGACCTGTCATGCGCGATCGACGGACCTGACGGACGGGACCGACTTGACGGACAAAAGCGCGCAAAACAAAGCGGAGGGAAAAGTGCCAAGTAAAAATCCAGAGATCTCGCGGCAAAACCTGTCTTTCGCGGTGTTCAAGTTGTCTGACAGGTCCGGCCAGTCCGACAAAGTTCGCGGAAAAGGGATTTTTTGAAAAACGTACTGGCGAAAACAGTTTTTGAGTGCTAGATTAACACATATATTTCAAAAAAAACGGGAGGAAAAACATGTTGAGAAAATCTTTTGCACTGCTGGTTCCGTGCCTGCTGTTCCTGTCCGGCTGCCAGTCAGGGAATAACGCGCTCGAAAAACAGAATGCCGAAATTCTTGCCGAAATGAAAAAACTCAACACCCGGCTGGATGACATCGAGAAACAGGCGAAACAGAATGCCGACATCCGCCCGGAACTGAAAAAGCTCAACGCGCGGCTGAACCGCATGGAGAAGCAGCAGAATCAAGTCCAGACATCTAGTAAAACTTACGTGCAAGGGCCGGTTTGGCCGGACAGGGATAAATTGTCCAAAATCCGTCCGCTGCCGGCAAATCCGACCGATCAGCAGATCATCGACTATATCCGGCAGATCCGCCAAGCGTCTATTGGGCAAACCGCGTTTTCTTCCAATGATCCTCAGGTCGAGATGTATGAACAGATCGGTCCCGGACATCTCCATCTGCTGCTTCCTTATCTTACGAGGAATGATGGGATGCAGCAACCTTCATTTCATCTGCGCATTGCGTTTCCCAAACTGGTCGGAGAAGCAGACAAGGAACTGGTCCGCCGATCCCTGAAACAGTATCCGTTCCTGATCCGGTGTGTGGTCCGCAACGGCTGGATCAAGGAAATGAAAAAAGATATTCTTGCTTTGCTGGCACAGCCTCAGGAAGCAAATCTTCCGTTGTTTGAACTCCGTAAATCTCTCGGGGATTTGGTACAGTCTTCCGATGACCTGAAAATAGTAACCAATGCTTACCTCTATAATGTCAATGGTTTTGTTTTGCTGGAGGGGTTGAAAAAGCTTCCCGGAGTAAACATCCCGAAACTGGTCAACGAGGCGTGGACGGAGGCTGATAAGAATCCGGGAAACTACGAAAATGCAATGAGTTCCCGTGCAAAAGATGTGATCCAGAATGGAGGACCGAATATCGAAGCGTTCAAATACCTGCTGAAACTGCTGATGTTTCCAAACAATCCCGGACAGCAGAGATACCGGGCGCAAACGATTATCCCGTTCCTGTCGGCCCGATGCGATTTCCCGATTTACGATCAGGCACGTTTGCGGGAATGGTATGACAAAAATGCCGATCGCATCGTCTTCGATCCCGCCACGGGGAAATATGTGGTGAAGAAGTAATTTGTTTCTACGGGTAATCTCCCGTCATAACTCGTCTTGCGCGATTGTCGAACGTGTCCGACAGGTCCGACTTGTCCGACAAAGTTCGCGGAAAACCGGAAAACCCCCTTGCAATAACCCGGACTACTGCTATGTTATTGAAAAAAGGATAATAAACATGCCTCCCGATTCCCTGATTCCGCCGCACGGCGGCTATAAGAAGCTCCGGACCTATAAACTTGGCAATCTGATCTACGATGCCACGGCGGCTTTCTGCGAACAATATCTGGACCGTAAAGACCGCACGTATGACCAGATGGTTCAGGCGGCGAGGTCGGGCGTGGCGAATATCATCGAGGGCAGTGAAGCCAGTGCCACCAGCAAGAAATCCGAACTGAAACTTACGAATGTGGCAAAAGCCAGTCAGGAGGAACTGCTGACTGATTATCAGGCATTCCTGCGCCAGCGCGGTTTGCCGGAGTGGGCTGCCGAAAGTCACGCGGCGCAGACCGTGCGCCGTGCCCGTCCCGAAACGCTGGATCAGTTGCGGCAGCTTATGGCGGCTTTGGTTGCTGATTCGGAGCTGCTTCCTGAAACCCCGCTCAGCGATTGTCGGACCTGTCGGACCTGTCAGACCTGTCGGACAGAATTCGCTCAGACCAAAGATGCGGTCCGAAGCAAAGCCGCACGAAAAGCCGAAGTCGCCGGGAATGTGATGCTGTGTCTGATCAACCAGGAGACATATCTTTTGGGCCGTCAGATCGCACGTCTGGCAGCTGACTTCGAACAGGAAGGCGGATTCACGGAGCGCTTGCACAGGATCCGGACTGAAATCCGGAAAAAAGGAAATAGTGAGTGGGCTTCTCGCGATTGACGATTCCTGGGGCTCTCTCGTCATGACCATTCTTCCGCGATTGTCGAACGTGTCCGACAGGTCCGACCCGTCCGGCAAAGTTCGCGGAAAAGTTTTTTTTGAAAAACGTACTGGCGAGAACAGTTTTTGAGTGTTAGATTGATGCATAAGATAAAAAAAACGAAGGCTGTGTAATGAAGATCAATCATTCAATGAAACTTCTAACTAAAGTCTTGTTATTTTTTATCGTCATATTCTTTTTTTCATTGATTTTGGCGATCGTTTATGGGAATGGCGTCATTTATCATAATTTCCCGGAAATCCCCAATATGATTCTTTTCTTTTTTGATCATCTGAGCGGAGAAAGTGTTTATGATACCATTTACTGCAATGCGTTCGTTTATTCATTTTTCCTGCTGTCATCGGTTTTCCTGTTGACAGGATTTTTCAGAAAAAAAACTTTTTTGCGAGGGTAGCCATGAAATTTATTTCCGCATTTCTGATCTGCATGTGTCTTTCCGCCTGTTTCCATTCCGGTATTCAGCAGGAAGCAATGGAGTCAGGCTGGTATCAGATGCAGCTGTCCGAGGTTCGGAAAGACAATTCAAAACAACCGCCAAGCAATGATCCGGACGGAAAGGAAATCTGGCTGATAGAAGTCGATGTCGTTGAAAGCCATCAGATCCTGGCCCGCTGGCGGAAATGTCTTTATTCCAAAAACAAAGGATTTTTGGGATATTGCATTCGGGGAGAGAATCGTTTTTTCCTGAAAACCGATTTTTTGAAGACCCGGCTGAAAAAAGACGATGTCATTTTGTTTACCGTAAAACACCGGACGGTGCGCAGTTGGCTTGAAGGGACCGTGACGATCCATCAGATCGACGGAAATGCCATGGCAAAACTGAATCCGGACACCGGCGAATTCGTCCCGCTGGAATACGATAATGCCGCCTGTCTGGCCGAAGAAAAAGCAGAAAAAACCTTTGAAACGCTGCGCATCGCGGAGCAAAGAGGATTGAAATCCCTTGAAAACGCCCTCAAACAGGGACTCGACCCCAATATTATCTCCGGCGGCACCAGTTTTTTCATTTACCGTCTGGGACTGAGTTCTTCTCCGGAAGAGATAAAACTGCTGCTGAAATACGGTGCCAGGCCGGGACTTGCGGTGGGTCGAATAACTCCGCTGTCGGCCGCCGCAAACAATTACGAATATCCGCAGACCTTCTGCCGGCTGCTGCTGGAGGCCGGGGCCGATCCGAATCAGGATCCGGGTTATGGTCATTTCACTCAGCCGCCTGCCTGTCCGCCCCTGATGACCGCCGTTTCCCGGAATCATCTGCTGCTGGCGGAATTCCTGCTGGAACACGGCGCCGATCCAATGTTTAAAATGCTTCCGCCTCTTAATGCGAATGTTGTTTTTGATATCGGGTCTGTCAAATCATTCCAACAAAGATTGTTATATTACCGGCCGGTCGATGCTGTCCGGGATTACCGGATGGCGGAACTGCTGATGAAATACATCAAAGACCGGGCTGTCAAATCGCTGGAATTAACACGAATCTTGGAAAACCGGATAACCGCACCGGTTCCGAAAACTGCAGACGTGACGGACCAATGCGCGGAAACCGAAGCGGAGGGGAAAATGCCAAGGAAAAATCCAGATCTCGCGTTATGACCAGTCTTCCGCGATTGTCCGTCCAGTCCGTAATGTCCGACCAGTCTGTTAAAAGTCCGCGGAAACCCGGACGATCCTCTTGCAAAAAAACGGGCAACTGTTATATTATTTGCGAAATGGAGATGCGAATGAATACAAAAATGAAACTGAAGATGAAACTTCCCGACCGTTTGACCCCGGGTCTGCTGCTGGTTCCCTTGCTGATGTTTCTGGGACGGGTCATGTATGACGGGATCATACGGCTGCTGGGATTCCTGCTGGAAACTTACGGGAATGAAATGCAGCTGCTCCAGTGGGAACACTGCTTCTGGTCTCTGGACCGTGCCCGCTCGTTCGGCGGATATTGTGCTTTTTGTCTGATCGTAACGCTGATCTGGATCCCGCTGATCGCGCGGGAAAAACAGCTGTCGCGGAAAAAGCGTCTTGCCTGGTGCGGTTCGTATCTGGTTTTTGCCGTGGTCCTGCTGGGCATTTTCCTGCGGCAGCTGGGCGGATTCACCGAAACCGGCCGCCGTCTGGAATGTTTTTCCAATCTCCGCCAGATCCATGCGGCATTGCGGATGTATGCGGACGATCATGCCGGCTGGCTTCCGCCCGACTTGAAAACGCTCCGGCCCGGATATCTGGATAACGATCCGGTTTATCTCTGTCCCGCCAAAGAAGGGAAAAGCGAGGGGACGGATTATGAATATTTCGGAAGCGGACACAAAATCACCGATCCGCCGTTCCTGCTGCTGGCCGAGCGCGACGGGAATCATCAGTTTCACTACCGGAACATGATGCTTTCCAATGGGGAACGGCGCAGCCGGCAGGTTCCTCCGAAAAACAGCGGGAAATGATGTGCGCCTGCGGCTGCTGTTTTATTTTTTATCAGCCGGAGAATTCAATTTGTGCTTGAAATGCTGTTTCCAGAACTCGGCCTGTTTTTTCGGCATGGGGACCCGACGGGAGAGGATGCCGATCAAAACGTCCTTGTCAGTACCGCTGATTTGAGCCTGCTGGTCAACTCTCCGTTTCCACCAGGATCTGATCTTCTGTTCATCGGAGACATTCGGGGTTGAGCGGGAGGAAATTATCAGGATTTTCTGCTCCAGGAGCCATCTTTCAATGATCCGTCTGTAATTTTTTGCCAGTGACCGGATGATGATCTGTTCGTTGTTCGGAATCCATTTTTCCAGCCTCGCAATCGCCTTGGAAGTCCGATATTTTTTCAAGTAATAACTCCAATTTGCGGGCGAGATATTATATTTTTTCATTTGCAGCGATTCATATACTTCGTCCGGTTTCCGTTTCTGTTCGACCACTGCGCGCAATCCTTTGATCAGGACTTCCATGGCAATGGCGGCTTTTTCGAAAGATTTCACCGACAATCCTTCCAGCCGGCAGAGCTGGACCGCCGCGTCTTCCGCCTCGCGGTCGGTCAAGACGCAGGAATATTCCGTCAAGGCGTCGCGATAGATTTTGTCCGCGGTCCGCCGCAGCTCCTCGTCCGCATGAAGAGAAAACAGCAGGATATTCAAAAGGACGAAAACCACAGAAAACATTTTCAACATAAGATAAACATCTCCGCAACAGTTTCCCAAAAAACTTTTTCATGGATACTATATCCGTTCTTGCAAAACATTGCAAGCGGGATTTGCGGATTTCCCGTGAACTGCGGAAACGGATCCGTCTCCACAAACTTCTGAGGGTAGCCTGTTTTTTGCCGAAAACAATTTGAAAACCCGGAACCGGCCGGTTATATTACAATTGTTTTTCAACCGACAGTTACAAAACTGGAGAACAGCGGATGCCCGAATCGGAAAAACAGTCTCATCGGATGAACGCGGCGGTCATTCTTGCCGCAGGCGCCGTTCTGTTTTTTCTCTGGCTCTTTCTCTGGAGTTACGGAGCGCAATACTGGCCGGCATTCCGGTCGCTCCTGCCGCCGTCCATATATTTCCCCATTGAAGAATTCCTCGCGTTGAACGATCATAATTCCCCATGGTGTCTGGTGGGCGGCGGCTTGATTGCCGGCGGCTTTATTGTATGGGCGATCCGGGCCAACGGCAGGAAACTGCGTATCTGGGAAAGTGCGCTGCTGGGGCTGATCGTGATATTGCTGCTTATGTTTCTGCTGCCGTGTCTCCGTGCGCCGCGGGAAAAAGGCCGGCGCTTAAGATGTGTTTCGAAGATGAAAATTGCCTGGCTTGAACTGCTCGATAAATATCCCGATAAACTGCCGGACAGTTTCGAGGTCCCGGTCTCGCGCAGTCATACAGTCCGGTATCGCGGTGCGGGCCGAAGCTGGAAAGAACCCCGGTTCATCCTGTTCGAGGACGGAAGCGGCCACGCCGGAGACCTGCGGCATCGGTTCTGGTCCGACGGCAAAATCGATGCCTTTTATCCTTGGAAAGAGGCCGGAAAATGAATGATAATAGTCTGGAGATAGTGATGAAAAAAATAATGACTGGCAGTTTGTTATGTTGTTTGATGATCGTTTTGATTGCCGCGGTCTGTTTTTTCAGCATAAAAACCACGGAGACGAAAATCTGCAGCGGAAAATGGGAGGTTATCCTTTCACTGACTCAGAATGACAAGGAAATTACAGTAACGGATATAGACGGGAGCCGGGGTATATTCGAACTGCCGCGAGAAATAAAATATGATCTGGACAGCAGAACCCCCTTTCTCATCCGTCAGAAAATCATGATCGACGGGACGGATCACGTTTTGAAATACCGACATCATCCGCAAAGCGGGGGAGCCGTTTACCATTTGACACTGAAGCCCGGGGAAAAACAGCGGTTCGATTTATTGTTTATGCCGCAATGGAAAATCACATTCCGGAATTGGTTTGGCTGGAAATTTGCCTCGGTCAGACAATATGCAGGAAAATTCAATTACAGAAGGATTGATTTGGCCAGCGAGGCCGCGAGAT
This sequence comes from Lentisphaerota bacterium, assembly GCA_015061565.1. GTDB lineage: Bacteria > Verrucomicrobiota > Lentisphaeria > Victivallales > UBA1829 > SIG94. The sequence goes on along the minus strand of SUWI01000053.1, from coordinate 17,575 downwards.
GAAAACTTGCTGACGATTTATTATTAACCCCAATGAGGACTTGGTCATGAAAAAGTATTTAGCTGTTCTTCTTCTGTTTCCTTTGCTGATTTTACTGTCCGGCTGTCTTGATCCTGCCCTCGTCCTTTTAATATCCTGCCGCTTTTTCCAGCGAAGGACCCCTCCGTCCAAAATTCCAAAGTCATCGCAAAAATCCTTCAATGCAATTCCACGGGAAATTTATTTATTGCACTCTGAGAAAAGCCGACTGACGGAAAACAGTGGAAGATCGATCAAGATATATCCGTCCTGATCGCTCCCTGGATCGGTAATTGTCTGCCGGAAATAATTTCCCATTGAGAGTCGGACCGCCTTGGCCGGACAATATTTTCTGCAGTAATATTTCAGGCTTTTTGCCTGTAGATTCTTTTCTGCTTTGACTTCAAGCGGAATAATGTTTTCCTCTTGCTCAATGATGAAATCGACCTCTTGCGTCGGAGACTTTTTCGACCAGTAATACGGAAGGGAGCCAAATTCCGCCACGATCTGCTGGAGAACATACTGTTCGGCCAATGCTCCCTTGAACTCCTGAAAAACAGCGTTTCCTTCCAGGATCGTGCGTGCGTTCAAATTCGATTTCGCGGCGAGCAGTCCGATGTCCAGGAAAAATGCTTTGAACGCATTTTCCCGATAGGCATTCAAAGGGAAGGCCGGTTTTGAAACATTGTGGACATGATAAATCATTCCTGCCGCCAAAAGCCACTGCATGGCATCTTCCAGATCCCGGGAACGCAATGATTCTTTGACTTCCGAATACATGAACTTCTTGTTCTCTTTGGCCAACTGGTTCGGAACGGAATCCCAGATCATCCGGATTTTTGCGGCGGTGGATTTTGACGCATGTTTTTCAAAATCATCAGAATAGTCTGAAAGGAGCTGATTTTGAATCTGGCGGACCTGTTGAAAATCGTGAAATTCTATAAAAGACGCCACCGCTTCCGGCATTCCGCCAATAAAATAATAATATTTCAGCAAATCGGAAAGTTTTGCATGAAACGTTGCCAGCATATCCCAATCGTCCGCTGCAATCAGTTCGGCAAATTGGTCATGCCCTGCGGCATTGAGAAATTCTGTAAATGTCATGGGATATAAATAAATGCGATTGACTTTTCCCACAGGAAATCCAGACCCTTGATGCTCCGCAATGCCCAAAAGCGAACCTGCTGCAGCAATGGCATATTCCGGGGCATCTTCGCAAAAGTATTTCAGAGAAGTCAAAGCTGCCGGACAAGCCTGGATCTCATCAAAAATAATCAGTGTGTCTTCGGGCGTGATTTTGAATCCGGTTTCCAACTGCAGCGCCGACAGGAGCCGGGCAATATCATAATCCCTGGAAAATGTTTCGCGCATGACAGGATTCCTGTCAAACCTGATATTGGCGATCTTTTTAAAATACCGTTTGCCAAATTCATTGAGCAGCCAGGTTTTTCCCACTTGCCTTGCTCCAAGCAGCAGCAGCGGCTTCCGGTGGGGACTGTTTTTCCAGGCCAGCAGCTTATTCATTGCAAAACGTTCCATATCTGTAGAGCCTCCTGAATATACTTTGGAGGAAATATAGCATGACATCCGGCAGAAAGCAAGTGAAGAAGCCAGCCATTTTCACTTTTTTTCGATGTCTTTTTATTTAAATCAACACGTTTTTGCAATTACTTTTTATATAAACAATCACGTTTTTTTGATTTTCTCACGATAATCAATTCCGGAATTTATGAGTTCAGAGAGGGGTGGACCACACAGGAAAAGGGTCAGTGGATGGCCCGTTTTTTTTTGCCGAAAACAATTTGAAAAAACCGATCCTTCCGGTTATATTACAGTTGTTTTTCAGCCGATGGGAAAACAGATGCCTTTTATCCTTGGATAGACTCAGAAAAATGATCGGAGCCAGATTGAAATGAAAAGGAATATCTTCTATATCATTCTGAATTCGATCGCGCTCGGCATTGCCGTGCTCGTCATCAGCGGAATTGCCGCTTTGATGGTCGGTTCCGTATTGGTTCTCGGTCTGATGATGCTGAAACTAGATAAATATATACCGGATCCCCTGGTATGGAGTTTCCTGTTCATTCTGTTCGGTGTCATGCTTGCCGGAGGGGTTTTCCTTGCCTGGAAACATGGACGGCATAAGCTCGTTCAGGAAGAGAAGAAGTCTCGGGGACAAAGTGTTTTCCTATGGGAAACTCCGGCCTTTCTGCTTTTCTTCCTGCTGTTTTACATCGCCTGGGAAACGGATCATGACTGGCCGCTCCTGATTGGATTGGGCCTGCCTCCCCTTGCGCTGATCACAGCGCTGATTTTCCCCTTCCGTCAGTGCCGGAACGGATTCTGGGTTGCGGTTCGGATACTGGGATTCTTATCCGCTTTTTCAGTGTTTGCCTGGGGATGTATGATTCTTGGCCGCTGCGGAAAGGAAGTCTCGTATCAGGGGAATGATCCTGCCGGATTTCCGCGGTCCGTGCTGTGGATCGGGGAAAAATATATTCCCGAGGGAGCATCGGATATCAGATTGAATGGAAGCAGTACCGCCTGTGATTGGTCGTGCCGGGTTTCGGAAAAGGATTTCCTGAAATTCAAGGGAAAATCAGGCGGGATCGAGTTCAAAAAGCATGAAAAGCCCGAGAATGTTTTTGATAAAGGGCCGTTCCCGTATTATATTTACGTAAACCGCCGCAGCGACGGCGGCGGGATCACGCTGCGTTACGATGTCAAAACCGGAAAAATGACCGGCTCATACAGCCATCATTGAGGAGAAGAACCATGAAAAATCTGGGATTCCAAAAAATGAAATCGAAAACGGCATTATCAGTCATCTGCTGTCTTCTGACGGTTTTATGTCTTTGCCTGACTGCCTGTCAGACTTCTTCCATAATGGTGATCGATGCCGAGACGCGCAAACCGGTCGCCGATGCGATGGTTTTCGCGTATTGTCATGATTATGTTGCGTTCCCGCGTCAACGGCTTTATACGACCGATGATAAAGGGGAAATAACGTTTGTTTATCAGTCCGGAGATTCATTCTGGATCGGGAAACCGGGTTATTATCCTTATCACTTTCCTACTTACTTTAAACGTCTTCATTCTCACGGGTTTCTTTTCTGGTTTACTTTTCCGCCGACGACGATACCGCTGCATCCGGTGAAAACGGGGAAACGGGCTGAAGTGAAGAAGGCACGGAATGCTTACGGGATCATTTTTTATCATCGCAACCCGCCGCGCGAAAAGGATCTGTTGAAAATCCTGCAATATTCTCACTGGGTCTATATGAATACAGCGTTTTATGATGATAGTCCGCTCCGAAAAAATTTGGAAGACTTCTTCAAAAAATATGCATTTGAAATCAAACAATGAAGAGGCAAAAAGCCATGACATACCGTCAGGACGAATGCAAATCTTTTTTCAGCCAATGGGGGCCGCCCACGGTCTTTTTCGGTCTGTTTATTGCGTTCGGTCTCGGCGCGTGCCTGATTGATTTATGTTATAATAAGTCCTTCCAAAACGGGCTATTGATAATCCCTGCAGTATCCTGCTGCCTTTGGCTGATCTTTTTCCACAGAATCCGTTTTGAACGTGACCGGGTAACCTTTTATTACTTCGGGTTCATTCCTTCCCGTATCGATTATGAGGATGTGGCCGGCATGGGGTATTTTTTTCAGGACACGAAACATCCGGAGGTGCCGACCGGGGTCATGTTCCAATTGAAATCCGGCAAAAGAAAAAACTGGGACATCAATCTCTTTATACCTGAGGTCCGCAAAGAGATCAGGCATGAACTGGAGTCCCGGATCCATTTTCCGGAAGCTCCATTAGAGACCCCGGATATTCAGAAATGGGTCGATCATTCGCTGCGCACCCCGCGGGTGGAAAAGATGATTTTCCTGGCAGCCGGGTTCTTTACATTTCTGATCGGCTTAATCGGTATCTGCATCCAGCTGTCATGGGACGAGCATGTCCGCACCTGGGACAAGGCGGACGGGATCATTTTGAAAAACACCACCAAGCGGGTCAAAAAAGGGAAAAACGAGGAAACCGTTGCCGATGTCGTCTATCGGTACACCTATAAAGGACGGCAATATACCGGAACGAGGATCGTCTATGACAGCAAAAGTTTTCCCGCTCTCAAAACAGGGACACGGCGTCAGGTGATCGTGAATCCGAAAAATCCGCAGGATTGCGCGATCATGTTCTGGTATCGCGGGTATTGGGGAGTCTTGCGTTATATCAAAAGCGGCTTTCTCCTGCTCATCTCCCTCGCGGCATTCGTCGCGTTTTTCCACCGGATCAAAACGAAGAAAATTGCCGTTCCGGAGACTTTGAAAAATTATATCGCTTCCTTTCCCCCGGAACGGTTTTACGCCGCTTTGGAACTGGAACGGCCCGGAGCCAGGCTGAGCAATGTCGAAATGCGCCGGCCGATGGAATTTCAAGAGGACGGGCGTTACGGGATCCTCCGTCAGCGCGATTCCGGTTTAAGTTACATCGTATTCGGGGTGCTGCTTCTGGCGGCCGTGACAATTTCTTTTGTGATTCCCCTCTGCTGGCTTCTGACGGCCTTGATCGGATTGGCGGTCTTTTCTATGTATGTGCCGTGCACAACGGTCTTTGATTTTCAGGAGAAAAAGATTTATTGCTGCCGCCGATTCCGGCCGGAGCAACTTGCCGAACTGAAATCCGTATCGTTTTCCGAGATCAATCACTTGAGCTGTTCTGCGCTCAAATCCAACCGGGGGTATGCAAATTTCATCGGTCTTTTTGCCGTGAAGCCGGACGGCACCAATATTCCGATTTGCAGAGTTGCGGGAAAACATCTGGATCTCCTGCTGGACCTGCTGCCGGAACTGGCGGAAAAGCTGGGGCATCTGCCTGTAATTTATTATTGAATGGAGGAAAAAATGCGCTTGACAGTTCTTGCTCTGTTATTGGTTTTCCAGATTCCGGCAGTTTTACTGGCCGGACCATCGCGGAATTATGTCGGCATGACTAGGGGTGAAGTCGCCGCCGTATTGGAAAAAGAGGCGTTCCGCAGCCGCTGGAGCGGTAACCGGTTTCTGATCGAAGATTTTGATTTCAAACCGGGCAGCCTCGTAAACTATAGTTGCCGGACCTCAAAAGATGTTTTACGCAACGAAGCGCTGATGAAGTCCCGGAAATGGCGATGCGATTTTTATCCGAAGCGTCATTGGCTGCTCGGCTGGAACGGACTGTTCGCCCGGTGGGAATTTCAGGTATTGGATTTCGAACGGGACAAGGTCGTGCGTCAGACTGCCTTGCGAAATTATTACTGGGTGTATGGAGCAGCCGGGGAATCGCCGTATCCGCAGCATCCGGAAAACTTTCACAAAGTCAATGATGAGATCTACCGTTCCGCCCAGCCGGATGAGGATGAAATGAGCTCCATGTCCACGTTCGAATGCATCAAAAGCGTGCTGAACCTGCGGGAGAATCACTGCGACAAAGACGAGATCGGGAAACTGAAACTGACCCTGTATGAGATCCCGCTGGCCGCCGGACGCGTCACCGAAGCCGACCTCGTCAGGATCCTGCGGACGGTGAAATATGCGCCGAAGCCGATTCTGATCCATTGCCGGCACGGGAGCGACCGCACCGGAGTCGCCGTTGCCGCCTGCCGGATCGTCTTTGATTACTGGACCGTGGATCAAGCCGTTTCCGAACTGACGGACCCCAAATACGGACATCACAAAAAACTTTTCCCGAACCTCCCGAAAATCCTCCGCAAGGCCGACTGGAACAAGATCAGGCGGGACCTGAACCGGGAAAAACCGGATTGGACAGACAGGTCGAATCCCGTACGGCGCGTTCCCGAGTTGGAGAACCGGATCAGGACCCGATTGCAGAACGACAATCCCAAGTGGAAATGCACAGTTGAAAAATTTTCGCTGTTTGCGGCTCACCCGGACGGGGGATTGAATATCAAGATCACCGGTCCGGGGATCGGCAATTTGTCGGCCTTGGCAGATCATGATTTCGATACCGTTATACTGATCGACACGGAGATCACAAATACGGATTTTCTGAAAAATTCTCATTCGTTACGCGTTTTGGCCATAAACGACGAAAAAAACAATGTCCGGGAGGTCGATTTTTCCGGGTTGAAAAACAAGGATCTGAAAAGTCTTTTCCTTTGCAATGTCCGCGCAGCGGATTTTGCCCCGATCAAAGATCTTAAACTCTCCATCTTGAGCCTGCGCAATGTCAAAGGAGTCGATTGCGCCGGATTTACCTCGCTCCAGGACCTGAAATCATTTACCGCGGTCAATATGGAGATCAGGGACATCAAATTTCTGTGCCATAGTCCGAAATTGAGATATCTGCATCTAAGTCCCGAAAAATCCGTTGACTTGTCGATTCTGCCTGAATCCGTCCGTGAAAAGATCCGGAAAAAGGAATTCCGGATCCTCAGGTAATGAGCAAAAAGAGAATGCGAATGAATACTGAAAAAATCAAGTTGAGGTTCATCGTTCCGGCGATCCTGCTGATCCTGCCGGTCGCGCTGATTTTGATTTTCGACCCCGCCGCATGGAAGAGCAAATCGAATCTGGTTTCCGATATTCTCGGCATCATCTTTTTTGCCGACGTTCCAATTGCCATGTGTCTATGGCATTGGTTCAAGCCGGAACATTTCCGGGAGTGGCGCTGGATGATTCCGTTCGGGCTGATGACGCTCGGCAGCTGGGCGACCATAGCCGGAGGAATGTGGATTGCCTGTAAAACCGGTCATGGACCCGACAACGGTTTCGCCGCGGTCTGTGCGTATCTGTTCGGGTGGGCCTACATCTGGCTGACCATGATTCCCATCGGCGCGGTTTATGTCATTTTCCGTGCCATACTGAAACTGATCCCGGTCTGCCTGGAAAGGAAAATGTCCGACCCCGTCCGGAAAACGATCCGGAACATCCTGCTTGCGCTGATCCCCTGCGGGATCCTGTTATGCGGGGCGGTTTTTTCCTCTTTCAAATATTACACCTGCGCTCGGATCGTGTTTTCACTGTTTTATCCGCTGGCCGGGATCGTTCTGCTGATTTTATTCACCGGAAAATATATTTTCAGCAAGCCATGGAGAAAACTGAAAAAGGTTTTTGCATTTTTCCTTGCCCTGCTCCTCTGGCTCCCTTACATGGTCCTGCCGCCGGCGTTTTTGGTTTTGGTTACCATGCTCAGCGAGAGGTGGGAACGCGGAGATATTTTCTTTATCGAAAAATCACCCGATCCGAAAATTGAAGCGGCGTATTTCAATGACGGGGAATTCGGGAACGAATGTTATGCCGTTCACATTCAGTCTTTCAACCGCAAGGTGGACAGCAGTCCGAGGTTTCATACGAAAGCCTCGGTCTTTGAGAAGGTCAAGGTCCGCTGGGACGGCACCAGACATTTCATCTTCGAGAGTTCCGACGTCGGGGTGATCCATTTCCGGTATCGGGACGGGAAATGGACCGCAACCCCGGAAGAACTGCTGAACAAGGAAAAGCCGAAGGGAAAAGATGAAAGCTGATTCTCTGAAGAAAATATTTACTGCATTTTCGGTCTGCATTTCCATCATTCTGCTGCTTTCGGGATGCCTGACTTGTTCGCTCTGGGACCAGGGGATCGTGCACCGGATCCCGGAACGGAAAATCACTGTGTCAGAAAATGAAGTCCGCTTGCAGGCGAAGGAAACCATCCGATATCCGTTCCTGCCGTTCCATTGGACCACGGAACAAAGCCATGACCGGCGTTTCACCGCGAAATCCGGGACGCTGTCGGAATGGTCCATCGAAACGGACTCCAAAGCACCTCGTTTTTCCCGAAAGTTCGGATTGCCGATATACAGTCTGCCGGATAAAAAAAGCACTCTGCTGCGGCCGGACGATCCGGCTCCGGACAGTACATTCATGGTCAGGCAGACTCACCTGAAAATCCATCCGGATGATATGCGGCTTTTGCGGAAGCCGTTTCTGTTCCGCGGATGGACTATCGACGGGAAATGGATCACGGCATTGCAGATCCCGGTCAGTTTCCAGTCCGGCAAATTGAAATGCTGTCTGCCGGAAGGATCGGAAATCGTCACGCAGGACGAGTTTTTCTGGGAACCGCTGCGCGGGTTGCCGCTGGCATGGAATTATTTCTGGACTCCGTTGACCGTGGTCTGCGATATTGTCTTTTTCCCAGTTTACTTTATAGTCCAGAACTATAAATAGCTTCCAACCGCGATTGACGGACCTGACGGACAGGACGGACCTGACGGACAAATACGCGTGAACCGGAGCGGAGACAGAAATGCCAAGAAGAAATCTCTGGTGATCTCGCGTCATGACCAGTCTTCCGCGGTGTCCGTCCAGTCCGTCAGGTCCGTCAGGTCCGTTAAAAGTCCGCGCAAACCAGCGGTAGATCCGGACTGCCGGTTCAAAGCCGGATCACGGCTTTCTGCGGATAATGGTCTGTAGACGGCAAATCATCCTTGAAATTGTCGAACGATTCATAGGACAGGACCGTGATCCCTTTCGAAACGAAAATGAAATCGATCGGCTCATCGGTGATTTCATTTTTGCGGCTCTTCTGAAAACTGTGAAAGGTCTTCCCTTCGGGCCGGATGGGCGGCGTCTGCGAGATCCGGAACGAATCGCAGAACTGTTCCGCGCACAATTTATAGGCCGCTTCATCCGGATGCGCATTGAAATCCCCGGTCAGGATCAGGGGCAGGCCCGCCGCCTGAAAGGTTTTCAGTTCCCGGAGCAGGACGCAGATCTGTTTTTTCCGGCATTCCTCATTATTCAGCCGATGTTCCAGGTGGACGTTGGCGAAAACCAGTTCGCAGCCTGTCTGGCGGTCCCGGAAACGGACGATCGTGGCGATCCGCGGATAAGTGCTGCCGTAATCCATCGAAAAGACTTCCGGCGTTTCGGAGAGCCAGATGGTTTTGTCTGCCAGCGGCTCGAAACGCTCGGCACGGTAGAAAACGGGCGTCCCTTCCCCGGAAAGATCCTGGTTTCGGCCGTGTCCGAGATGCTGGTATCCGGCTTTTTCCATATCGGCGATCTGGACCGGCACCGCTTCCTGGGCGCCGAAAATATCATACTGGAGCGTGGACAGGTCCTTGAGGACCCGGATTTTGCGGTTTTCCCAGTCATGCGGAGCCGGATCGCAGGGGACCCGCACGTTGAACGAACCGACGATCATTTCTGAACTCATCTCATAAAATCCTTTCATAGCTCAAAAAAAGTTTGAATGCGGGGAAAAAACAGAGTGCTGATTCCACGATCTGCGTTTCCTCCGTTTCAGTTTGCGTGATCCAAATCGATCCGCTGCACGGAAAAAACATCCGTTTCGGAATCGTAGGTGATTTCGGCCATGGAACCGGTGCGGGACAGGGAACCGGCGACGATCTCCCCCCTGCCCTTGCGGTCGAGCAGTTCGTAGGGATGATGGATGTGTCCGCACAGCGAAAGATCGATCACATGGTCCTGGAGCAGTTCGGCGGCGCCCGAGGAACCGTAAAGACGGCGGCGCGCATTCATCAGCGAGGAACCTTTCAATAACGGAAAATGACCGGCACAAATCAGCGGACGGGCATCGAGTTTTGCCGCTTCATCCAGCAGGAACTGCCGCGTTTCCGGCGTCATGAAACCGCAGGACAAGGCCGGATTGAACGGCTGGGCACAATGGATCACCAGCAGCCGGAACAGCGGGAAATCCACCGCGAACGGATAATCGGAGAGCTTCCGCTCCCCGCGGGACATATCGCGGGTGAAGCGTTCCAGCGCACTGCGGCAGGCACGGTCCTTCACGTAGGCGTCGTGATTGCCCGGCGTGTAAATGAACGGGATATCACTTTTCAGCAGCGGACGGAACATTTTGAGCGCACGCGAAAATTCGCCGACCTGTCCGCAGCTGGTGGCGTCGCCGGTGAACAACACCAGATCGGGCGGATTTTTGAGGATGTAACCGATCGCGGCGGGCAGATAGGACGCATGATAACGTCTCCGCCGGATCAGACTGCTGTTCATCAGTCCGAGCAGACGCTTGTCGAACAGGGCGTGCCAGTGTTCCAGCGTGGCCGGTTCGTGCGTGTCGGAAAAATGGATGATGCGTGCTTTCATACGAAAAAACGGGAAGGAACTTGCGCTCCTTCCCGGTTCGCTTTGTTTTTTACTTTACTGGATCGCGTGAGGCATGAGCTTCACAAAATCCTTGAGCGCGACGGCCAGCGGATTGAAATCCTCCGGACCGAAGCCCAGCGGATTGTGCTGGACCCAGCCTTCGGCGAATTCGAACACGCCGGACTGTTTGCCGAAGATCGAGGCACGGTTTTCCATGTCTTTCAGATAGGCATCCATGCCCTGGCTGATGTCGAGCCATTCCTTCTGGCTCTTGTGGCAGCTGAGCGCCTGACGCTTGATCTCCATTTTGGAGGCGATGTTCACGTAGAAATCGGCCTCGACCTTGCGCCGCAGCTGATCGGTGATGCTGTGCGGCATGCAGTGGTAGACGGCCACATTCTGGAACGTCGTCTTGGAGGTGGGAGCGCATTTCATGTTGACCATGCCGCGGCAGAATGCGGCGGAAACCGCGAGACGGCCGGCGTTGATATGGTCTTCCATGTAGTCGTACGGACCCTGGGTCAGGATGATCTCCGGCTCGACGGCGCGGACGATCGGCACCATTTTCGCCAGATTCTCATAGTTGTAGAAAACTTCGAGGTCGTCGCAGATGCTTTCGTGATAGACCGCGCCGACCAGTTTGGCGGACGCCATGGCCTCTTCGCGGCGCATGCGGACGATAGTCTGATAATCATGATGGTCGGTGCCGAGGGAGCCGTTCGAAACGTTCATGTAGTGAACTTCGTAACCGGCGTCCTTCAGCAGCATCATGGTGCCCATCATGCCGAATTCGAGGTCATCGGGATGACAGGCGATCGCAAATGCTTTTTTAGCCATGATCAATGCATCTCCACATCGCAGACGCCGAAGCCATAGCGGTAGAAGTTGAAGATGACTTCGCCGGGATGCTTGGACAGCAGGGACATCGGGACCGCGCTGTCGGCGATCTTCTTGGAGATCATGAACGTGCTCAGGCGCTGGCCGAACGGATTGTCATGATGGCCGGGATGCCAGATGGAGACTTTCTCGGCTTTCCAGGTTTCCTTCGGGCCGACGGAGACGGCCGCGGACGGAACGTTCTGGACGGTGCCGCCGCCGGAGGTGCGGGCGTTCTGGATCAGAGTGATCGGATGGAGCTCGACCACGCGGGCGCCCTTCTTGAGGTATTCGGCCGGGGTCGGCGGATTGTCTTTGTATTTGCCTTCGCGTTTCACGGGATCGTTGAACGCCCAGTGCTTGGTCTCGCCCTGGCCGCCCTGCATGGTGACGCAGCGGAACTGATCAAAGGTTTTGGAGTAAGCGGCCGGATTTTCGGTCGGGAAATGCAGGTTTTCCTTCGGCATGCGGAGTTTCTTGTCGATACGGTTGAAGCAGAGATCCATGTCGGCCTTGGCGAATCCGAGCGGGAAATCCAGACCGGCGGCCTTGCCGTCGACGATCCATTCGTCCATGCCCCAGAAATGGCAGTTCTTCAGGTTGATGCCGAATGCGTTGACCATCTGGGCAACGATCGGGAGCTGTTCGGTCGGGCCGATCGGGCCGCAGATGCCGGCGGGCTTGGAGGGCGTGGCTTCTTTCCAGGCCTTGATGTATTCGAGCGCTTCCGCGGCATAGAATTCCTGCAGGGTGTCGTAAATGTTGATCTTGAACCCGGGACGTTCATAGTCCTTCAGGGTGTCGATCGTGATTTTGGCGGCGTCGTCGAGGATGGCGCGGTCGAGCGTGGTGTAGTCCCACCACTCTTTGGAGATTTTGCTGAATGCACGCATTTTTTAATCCTTCCTTAAAAAGGTTAAAGGTTGACTTCGGATAATTTACACGGAAATTTCACAAAGTCAACCTGAAAATTTTATTTGTTGATAAGATTTATACCGGTTTCGATGATTTTCGGAGCCAGATCGTGGGCGGGAGCCGAGCGCGAGGGACGGGTTTCGTATCCGCCGCCGCGATCATAACATTCCGGCAGTCCGACGTAACCGATCTCGCCCTGGGTCAGAGCACTGACCATCGTCCGCTTGAACGGCGAGGCTTTTTTGATCTCAAGTCCGATTTCCACGAACGGTTCGGCGGGGATCGAGAGGATCGCCAGTTCACGGCCGAATTCCAGCACGGACATGATCTCCATCCGTTTGGTCTTGATGGGATTGTCGCGGCATTCCATCAGGCGCTGCGCGAAGAATTTCTTCACGTAGGCGTTGCCCTTGGCGATGCCTTCGCTGGTGAGGTCGTCCGCACTGGTGGCGCTGATCTTGCCGATGCTTTCCACGATCGCCTTGGCCTCGTTGTATTCCTTATCGGAAACCTGAACGTAGGGCGCCTCGAATTCAGTGGAGAGCACGCGCAGTTCGTTCACCTCGACCGGCTTCAAGGCGTAAAGCGAGGAAATGACCGCGGCCGCGTAGCCTTTGCCGATCCGGCAGGCTTCCGCGTAATTGGTCTGATCGAAATCGTTTTCCACATTGAAGTGGTTGATGTTTCCCTGCGGGGCGATCAGCGTGATCACCGGAATATCGTAGCCGAAATGGTCCTGGATCGCGCGTTCCATCCGGCCGGGCCAGTCGGCGGAAACCAGGTCGCCGCCGATGGTGTCGGTATGGTTGGAGATGTTGGCAACGATCAGGCGCATCATGCCGTCCTGTTTCACCGCCATCAGCGGGATCTCCGGATCGATGATGCTTTCCGGTCTGACGATATTGGGATTGAGCTTGCCGGGATTGGTCAGCACGGTGCCGTCCTTCATCCAGAACCGGCGGTTGAACGCCAGCGTGGAACATTCGGTGCGGCCGGTCAGCATTTCGGCATCCGCGAGGCTTTCGTAGGCCCGGCGGACGGCGGCGACCGTCTTGGCGATCACATCATCGATATACGCCTGGTCCATGCCTGCCCCGCCGAACAGCGGCGAAGTATACGGGCCGGTATGGGTGTGCGTGCAGCTGTAAAGCAGATCGCGGGCGAAATCGAATCCGGCAGCTTTTACCGCCGCCATGAATTTTTCCACCAGCGCACGGCCGAACAGACACAGGTCATACGAAACGATGCCGCCGACCTTGCCGCCGCACTCGAAAAGCGCGGCGCGGATGTTCAGCGAGTCGTAGGCGCCTTTGTTCGGACGCGGCTCGAAATAACCGCAGAGACCGATCCCCCGTTTCGGGGTTATGTCCTCTTTAGCAAATCCGAAACGCATGATGTCAATCCTTGACCGTGATGATCTTGCCGCCGTTCTGCGCGGACTTGTGGGCAGCTTCGCAGAGCAGCAGGTTGTGACGTCCGTCGCAGCCGCAGAGGCGTTTGCCGGACAGCACGGAAGCGGCATGGTTTTCGATCAGGCTCTGATAGATGTTCTTGTAGACAGTCGGAACGACCGCAGTGGTCTTGCCGTCGAACTTGTCGATTTCCATGCGGATCTTGATGGGTTCATCCTTATGGCCGGAGAGCTGGAACATGGAGCCGTAGGAACGCAGGGCGGCTTTGTCGCCATAGACTTCGAAACCGAGGTTGGTGAGCGTGCCGCCGAGGCCGCCGCGCATTTCGGAGAAGGCCGCATTCACGCTGCCCTGGGTGCCGTCTTCAAAGAAGAATTTGATATAGGCGCCGTCTTCGGCTTTGATCTTCATGATCTTGGGATAGTAGACCGCAGCGACCTTGGTGATCTTTTTGCCGAACACGAATTCGGCCATGTAGAAACAGTGGCTGGCGACATCGCCGATGGGGCCGCCCATTTCTTCGATCTTGGAGCAGCGCCAGGTGGCGGCTTCCGCGGGATCGTAGCCGTAGGCGAATTCCATGTGGAAACAGCAGTCGTTGACTTTGCCCAGTTTGCCTTTCTGGACGATCTCGGCGGCCTTTTTGTTCCAGGCGTTGTAAACCATCATGTGGTCGACGGTCAGGGACAGTTTTTTCTTTTCGGCGAGCTTGATCAGCTTCAGCGCATCGGCAGATTTGGTCGCCATGGGCTTTTCGCTGATGACATGTTTGCCGGCAGCGAGAGCCTTCATGGCCAGGGGCACGTGGGAAGCATTATTGGTCGCCACATAGACGGCGTCGATATTTTTGTCCGCCAGCATTTCATCCAGCGAGGCATACCATTTGAGTCCGAGAGCCTCGGCGGCTTTCTGCCGGGCAGGATTCAGGTCGGTGGCGCCGACCAGCTGGGCTTTTTTGAGGGGTGCGAAACGGGACTTGTCACAGGCAAAACCTTCTTTCGCAACACGATTTTCGGCGATGCCGCCGAAACCAATCAAACCATAACGTACTTTCATTCGAACCTCCATAGAGTTTTTAGTCTCAAGACTCAAGACACAAGTCTCAAGACACTGAGTTCCAAAGTTTTTTCCTCATTTCTAAACCGGACTGTCCGGTTTCTGCTCGTAGAGTGCATTGATCAATCCCTTCAGCATTTTTGAGATTTCTTTACACTCACGGACTAGAAGTTTTGTATCATCTGGAGAAATGACTTTCAATTCCCTGGCGATATAAAGCTGAGTCCTCAATTCTGCTGCGGAGCCTTTCGCGATATAGAGAAAATGGACAAAATCCTTATCCGTTTTCCGTTCTGCACCCTCGGCAATATTTGATGGAATGGAAACTGCTGCCCTGGTCATCTGGGAGTATAACCCCAAGTCTTTGCAGTTCTTCAACTTGTCATAAGGCAATACAGCCAGACGGCAGCCTTTTTTCCAAACCGCCAGTTGCTCAAAATCCGAGTTCATAAACTGTTTTTCATCCACATCTTATTTGCTGTCGTCAGAAAAACGAAACCCGGAAGGAATGAAAAAAACAATGTTTCATAAACATTATGTTCGACATTTCCTTCCGGATTTTTTAGAAGCGCAAAGCAAACCGCTTGCGGCTTGTGTCTTGCAGCTTGTGACTGTCAACGCTTACTTCATGTAAGCTTTGGCGACCTTGATGAAGGCGTCGACGTAGGCTTTCATGTGCTTTTCGGTGTAAACCGGATGCGTGAAGAAGCTGATCGTGCGGTCGGTCAGCGAATTCGCCATCTTGCAGTTGAACTTGGTGTAGTCGATCTTGCGGGCTTTCGGATCCTTGAACGGATATTTCGCGGTTCCGAAACCGTTCTGCTTGACGTAGGCCAGTTCCTTGTACATTTCCGGCCAGAGCACGCTGTAGACGGGCACGCCTTCAGCGGCCATCGCGGCGATGAACTTCGCGGTGGTGATGCCTTTTTTCAGCAGTTCGGGCTTGATCACGATCGGGCACCACCAGAAGCAGTTCTGGCGTTCCTTGGTGTCGACCGGCGTGTATTTCACCAGCGGATGGTTCTTCAGCGCGTTGATCAGGTATTTGCCGTTGCGGATGCGGTTTTTCAGGTTCCACTTATCGAACCGTTTGAGTTCGCAGAGACCGATCATGGACTGCATTTCGGTCATCCGGAAGTTGAAGCCGACTCGTTTGTGGATGTAGAGCTGTTTGCCTTCCATGACGAGCAGGTTCTGTTTGGCCTGCACATCATAGCCGTGATCGCGGAAGGAACGGCATTCCCAGGCGAGATCGTCGTCGTTGGTGACGACCATGCCGCCTTCGCCGCCGGTCGTGAAGTGTTTGCTCTGGCAGAAACTGAAGCAGCCGACATCGCCGATCGTTCCGGCTTTTTTGCCTTTGTAGACGCCGCCGAAGCACTGCGCGCAGTCTTCGATGACTTTCAGTTTGTGTTTCTTTGCGATCTTCATGATCGGATCCATGTCGGCGATGATACCATACAGATGGACAACGACGATCGCTTTGGTGCGCGGATTGATCAGAGCTTCGATTTTCTTGGGATCCATGGTATGGGATTCGTCAACGTCGCAGAACACGGGCAGAGCGCCGGCCTGCAGGGCGCAGAAACTGGAAGCGATGAAGCTGTAGGAGGTGCAGATCACTTCGTCGCCGGGACCGATGTTCAGGGCGCCGAGGGCCACATGCAGGGCGGCGGTGCCGTTGGTCACGCTGATCGCGTTCTTGACGCCCAGCCATTTCGCCCAGGCCTGTTCGAACGCCATGCCGACGCTGATATGATCGGCGGCTTTGGTGCCGGGCATCTGGCCGGTCCAGTAGTTGACTTTGCCGGTCCGGAGCAGATTGGCAACGGCCTGAACGGTGGACTCTTCGAAGCAGGGCCAGGAGGGGAATGCTTCCTTGAAGACTTTGCTGCCGCCGTCGATCGCGAGTTTTCCGGCATCGGCTTTCGGGGCCGCTTTCTTAGCCGCCGCTTTCGGGGCTGCTTTCTTGGCTGCAGCTTTCGGGGCTGCTTTCTTCGGGGCGGGTTTGGACACTGCTTTGGCTTTCTTCGTTGCCATTTTGCATTCTCCTTGTGATTTCGGGTTGTTTGTGAAAAACTTGCGTTTCTCGGTTCGAATCTTCATACTATGCATAAGTTATCACATACAGACTATATTCGTCAATACTGTTTATTTGCGAATAGTTATCATTAAATTGTAAAAAATCACTATTTTGCGGAGATAAAAGGGTGATGACAGCGCAAGCTGATCGATCGAGGCGAAAACAAGCGCGAAAACACCGGCTCGGAGAAGCGGCATTTTCACACTCTTTTTTTTGAGGCGGATTCGAGGTAAAGCGAGCATATCCTTTCGCGTGAGCATTTCCTGTGACCTGCAGCGCCGTCCGGCGCGGCCCTGATACTTTGAGCGGGCAAAGCGGCAAGCGTAAAACGGAAAGTGATCAGTTGTCAGTGGTCTGTAAACCGCTGCCGCGGAAAGCCGGAATATCGCGGGTCGTATGGGCTCATGGGCATCATAGCCCGGGCAGCCGCGGCAGGTCCGGAAATTTTATGTCCGTCGAGGCCGTTCAGTCCGTCAACCGCGACAGCATTACCCGATTCCGCTGACGCGATGCCAAAAAAACGGCAGAAAAACGGAATTTTCTCAATCCGGAGCTTGCGATTTGAGAATTTGGAATTATATTGATTAGTTGAAGAATTTTGTTTTTAAATGTTTTTTTTAGGAAGGAAAAAATGAAATACGCAGTTTTGAGTGACATTCACGGCAATCTGGAAGCGCTGTCCGCAGTGCTGGACAAATGCCGGGAAGTCGGAGTGGACGAATACATTTCCCTGGGTGATATCGTAGGCTACAATGCCAACCCGAAAGAATGTCTGGACCTGATGAGGAGCCTGAATCTGGCGTGCGCCGTCAAAGGGAACCATGACGAATATGCCGCGGGCAGCGACAATACCATCGAAGGTTTCAATCCGCATGCGAAGGCAGCGGTGATCTGGACCAAATCGCATCTGCCGCAGGAAGACCGTGCCTGGCTGGCCACGCTGCCGATGCGTCAGACCCTGAAAGGGACCCTGATCACGATCGTCCATGCCACGCTGGACAGTCCGGACAGCTGGGGTTATATCTTCGACGAGCATCATGCGGCGGACAATTTTTCGTATCAGTTCACGCCGCTGTGTTTCATCGGGCACTCGCATGTGCCGGTGG